>JAIVYN010000044.1:0-18484 GCA_048635425.1 Candidatus Aegiribacteria sp. | reverse complement strand
CTTAGGACTTGTAAATAAATTATCTTCCATTTTTGGCTGGCTGCGGCTGCGGCTGGCGGTGTCAGCAAAACTCGGACTACCAACCAGTAGGCCTGCGTTTTGCTTCCTTGCCAGCCTTGTCCTCGCTAGAGCCAAAACGAAACCTAATTTCTTTACCAGTCCTTAGAGTTCTGGGGTAACTTTATGAAAACGCCGGCACAACATATAAAAGTAGGCCTATTACTACTTAGTATCCCGTTGCTTCTCTGGATTATCCTGCTGCTCTTTTACTTCAGGGTCGCCAACATCTTCGATGCCTATCTGATGAAATTCCCCGGGCCGATGGTTATATGGGGGGCTATGTCCCTCTGTCCTATAGCGGCGATTTATCTTGGTGTGAAAATGACTCGCGCGCGGCAGAGTAAATTCATGGGACGAGTGTTTACGGCGATGGGTACACTCCTTCTGGCGGCCTTTATCTTGCTCATCGGCATTCCCCTGGTCAACGAGGCTTTGAAGCAGGAAACTCCAAAGAACCCAAGCATGCCGAGACCGGTTGAGCCACAAGCTGGATTGCCTGTGTTTCCAGGTGCTGAGGGTTTTGGCACCCGAACCATCGCAGGCCGGGGAGGCAAGGTAATAGAAGTGACTTCGCTGGCGGACGACGGGCCGGGAACTCTGCGAGCGGCTATCAATAATCCTTCCCCTCGCATTATCGTCTTTCGTACTTCAGGAATCATCGAGCTTAAGTCGGAGCTGCAAATTCCCTATCCGTTTGTGACCATCGCGGGCCAGACTGCCCCGGGCGGTGGGGTCTGCATTAAGGATGCCGGTATTGCGATAATGACACACGATGTGCTTATCCAACATATTCGCGTGAGGCCGGGGAATAAAGGTCCGGTCGATGCCGATATAAACGACGCGATTAGTATTTTAGGCAAATACTCCGGTGGCAACGACGAGGCCTACAACGTGGTGGTGGATCATGTCTCGGCCAGCTGGGGAGAAGATGAGACCGTCAGCACCTGGTACGGGGCGCACGATATTACTATTTCGTGGTGTATCATCAGCGAAGCTCTGAACAGAAGCCGTCACCGCAAACGCACGCACAGTGCCGGAGTGCTTATCGGGAACAGCTCCTACCACGTATCGATGCATCACAACCTTCTGGCGCACAACGATTTCCGCAATCCGCTAATCTCCCAGGGAGGCACCCATGACATAGTGAACAACGTCATCTATAACTGGGGAGTGCTGCCGGCCGAGATAAGTGACTACGACTCAAATACTTTTTTGAACTTCATTGGGAACTACTTCATTCCAGGACCATCAACTCAGAGAGGCCCGTATGAAATTCTTTTCCCCGAAGGTAATCCCAGAATTTATGTGCAAGGCAATCTTGGCCCGCATCGTCCCGACCCGAACATGGACGAGTGGGCGCTTGTCGGCTTCGGCTGGGGAGAGGAGGGAGTCGCACCCCAGACGTATCGCAGCTTCACCAAATTCACAACTGCCCCTGTTACTACGGACAGTGCTGCCGAGTCACTGGACAAGGTGCTGGCAGAAGCGGGGGCGACAGCACCGCAGCGCGATGCAGTTGATCGTCGCGTAGTGAACGATGTGAAGAAGGAGAGCGGCTCAATTATCGATTCCCCGGACGACGTCGGTGGCTATCCCAAACTCGCAAGTGGGAGTCCGCCAATTGATTCAGATAATGATGGTATGCCGGACGATTGGGAATTGGAGATGGGGTTGGATCCAAAAAATGCTTCTGATGGGAATGGCGACCTTGACGGAGATGGCTACACCAACATTGAAGAGTATCTACATTCGTTATCGAGTATTAAAAGTGCCTAAAGTGAGCTAAAGTGCCTAAAGTGAGCTAAAGTGAAAATATAATCCACAACTTTAGGCACTTACTTCAAACCAGCTGTCCCGACAGGGATGTCCACTTTTCACGGGTGTATGCCTGGAAAGGTCTTGTTATTGTTTGGGACCCTCCTTCTTTTTTTCCTGCTCAGCCTTTTCCAGGGCTTGTTCGGCCTCTTTGCGTGCGGTGATGTCCCGAATGCTCTCTCGGTGTCCCAGCGAATTGCCTTTGTCGTCATATATCGGCTGCCAGGACACCGCCACCCAGATTATCTTACCATTCTTGCGCTCTATCCTGAACTGGACATCGTTGCCCGTACTGCCTTTAAGGGCTGAGCGAAAAGCTCGGCCTATCCGTTCACGGTCTTCCTCGTAAACTATCGACGTTGGGTAATCCGACATAGCCGTAAGCTCTTTTATGCTGTAGCCGGTGACACGCTTTACCGCCGGATTCGTCCACAGAACTCGGCTGGTCGGACCGACCCAGACCTCCCAGTCATAAGTATAGTCTGCGATAGCGCGGAAGCATTGGTCAGTCATCCGAGTCATTAATTCGGTACGTTTACGCGCGCTAACATCGTCATATATAGCCACAACCTGTCCTGACGGCAATCTATATACATAGTTCTCTCGCCAGCCTGTGATCCTTTCATCCTTGTATACTGAAATAGGGTGGTGCTCCGGCGTGCCCGTCTTGTACACTCGTCGGAAAACATCGAAAAGGCCAAACTCCTTGACTCCGGGAAAGACCTCAGTGACACTTTTACCTATCAACTCTTCTTTTTTGATGTTTTCGATCTCTTCGGCCGCCCTGTTAAAATCCACAAAAACAAAATCTTCGCCGTCGTTTCTCGCTTCGTATATCGCCACTCCGCTGCTGACATTGTCGAACAGGGCCTTGAACTTCGCCTTATATTCTTTTAGCTCGTCTTCGGGATGCTGCTGACCGCCGCAAGGCTTTCCTTTTTTACCGTTATTTGTTTCCATATTTCACCTCCGCTTGCAAACTACCATTCCAAGCACATTTTTTCATACACCTTGGTTTCGCTCTGCTTGTTCGGATGAAGCTGTATCTTCTGCCAGCCTCTATTTTACAATTGTCCCTGCCGAATTGGCAAATCATAAATTCCTCCTATGTTCGTCGGGTGTGGACGGATTTTCCGGCAAGCGATTTTGGCCTTTGAAGAAATTGGCCCATTCGACTGCGCTCAGGACAGGCTTTGATTGGGTTTGAATTGGGTTTGTTTTTTGGCTGCGAAACAATCGTTTTTTCTGTAATCCTTTGTTAAAGTTAAGTTTACGTTCATTTTTGGCATTTTGGAAATTGGGTTTGTTTATTCGGACTATAAAATCATCTTTTTTTCTGTAATCCTTTGTTAAAGTTAAGTTTACGTTCATTTTGGCTTTTCGGAGATTGGGTTTGATTGGGTTTGAATTGGGTTTGTTTTTTTGCCCCGCCAGCGGGATAAAATTTTTATAATTAATTGTTATTAGTGAGTTTACGTTCATTTGACTTTTTCGGAAATTGGGTTTGTTTTGCATAAAAAGTAGGTGATTTGTAGAGGATTCTCGACAGATGTAGAGGTGCAAGTTAGTGAAAAGTGAGCTAAAGTGCCTAAAGTGAGCTAAAGTTAGATTCTCGATGCTGGATACTCTATACTGGATTCTCGATTCTGGATTCACGATACTGGATACTCGATACTGGATACTGGATTTAAGAATCTCGGCCGGCTGGCTCTAAGTCCTTGCTGCGCTGCAGCTTACGACATGCAAACTGAAATGTCATCTTCGCCTACTGGCGGTTTGTGCTTGCCTGCTGGCTAACATAGGTGTATTTTAACGTATTAACAAACAATGTCAACAAAAAAATGACCAAAAAAGCACTTTTTTTAGCCACAGAGTTAGACACGGACTGACACTGACTGTTAGGACACAGATTGACACGGATTCACACTGATAGTTAAATAGTAAGTAACCGCGGATTAGCACGGATTAAAGGAAAAAAGCTGAAAAACCTGTGTCAATCCTTAGGCTGTCCCCTCCGACTCTGCAACCTCTCTGCCGAGGCAGAAAATGCTCCTGACCCGAATGGCGGTTGCTTAAGCCATATATCGGTCTTTTTCATAATTATTGGAGGTTTCATGCTCAGATTGACGAAATTAATTCTAAAGGAAGTTCTTGTTCTCTTTTTGCGACAAGAGCGGTATCTTCCAATTCATACGCGCCCTCTTGTCGGTACAGGAGACTTCTACGCATCATTCCCTTAAGACACCGCCATTCGTGGCTGTCCCTAATTTGCAGAGATTGTTATGACCTAACATATAAATCGTGTCAGGAGAGTCATAAAAGTGACCGGCTGGAATTGATGCAGATTTTAGACTGATTATCGAGCGTTGGCCGGAACTTTCTATTGAACTAAAACAGGCAATCGTTAAAATGGTGCGGTGAGCGTTAGTTTGTGTGAAAAAACGGCTATTGAAATATATTAGGTTTTGTGGTATTGTAGATTATTCGTATCAAATTGAGTTTCGGAAAAATTCTTTGAAAGGAGACCAAAATGAATGGCAAAACGAAACAATTTAAGACAATCCTTCTCTTAGCAAGTCTCTTGGTGGTCGGGCTGATTGTGCTGAATGGCTGTAAGAAATCTGAGCCTCCCCCGCCTCCTGAGCCCAACGTGACTGCTGCTGCGGCAATCCGGTAGACTACCCGCCCGATAATTGCTCAGCCTGGGGCGGCTTAGGATTGCTGAGAAAACGCAGGGCATTGTAAATCATCAGAAAATGCAATTGGCAAAGGCCGTGAGCATATAACTTGCGCCCTTTTTACTGCGTTTTCCATTCCGTATTTAGTGCCGAAGGCCCGCCGGTTTTCACCGAAAGGCGTCCCCCAGGGAGAACATTAGGATTTTGCTCATTTGTGATTGTTTAGGATCCATTCGACCCATTCGGCCATCCCTTCGACCCCTTCGACTGCGCACCTTGGGCACAAGCTCAGGGCTTCGGCTTATTCAGGGCAGGCTATGTTCGGGGCAGGCTCTGAGCCCAACTGAAGGTACGATGGAAGGATTCGATATTTTGTATTCATTGTTCGATAAAAATCAATCGCGGGAAAAATGCTTACTTATACGTAAAGCGCGTACGCGCTTTACGTATTACCATATGTGAACACAAGATATAATTTACATAGTTTCACCGAGAAGCAAGGCCTGGGTACTTATACGCGCTTTACGTATGTGACATTTAAAAAAACTCCAAGTTTATACCCTTCAGGGTAGTAAATTCCCGCGAGTAAAATCATAAACTATTATTGTAAAGCTACTTACCCGCGCACAAACGGGAATTTTCAATCGAGAGCACTATACTTATGGACTTTGGGCAAAGGGGTGTTATACTGAGGCTCGGAGAGGTAAGGAGTTTTATACGGAAACCATATAATCAATAGTTAGGCAACCCTATGACCCGGTTGTATGCCGTGAAAATTGGCATAGTAAGAATCCAAAGGAATTGAAATGAACTCAAAAACAAAGATTGGAATTGTTATCTGCGATCGCTATCGCCGCTGTGCGGGCGGAAAATGTTTCCGGGCGATGAGGAATAAGGAAGGTGCTTTCAGCATATACACGGACACCGAAGTTGAGTTGATTGGTTTTACAACGTGCGATGGTTGTCCTGGTGGCAACATAGAATATGCGGGCGAAGAGATGGTGAAGAATGGTGCAGAGGTTATTCATTTAGCTACCGGCCTGGTGGTTGGTTATCCCCCCTGTCCCTATATCGATACATTCAAAACCTTTCTTGAAAGACGCTATGAAGTCAATGTCGTTGTGGGCACTCACCCGATACCGAAAAAATATCTTGATATGCATACTCATCTTGGGACATGGGAGAACTCCGCGTGGAAACCACTTATCGCGCCAACAATGAGTGATGAAGTAACCCGTGCAAGTTACGACTAAGCATAGTTACTGAAGGCCCGATTGGACGTCTTGATGAATTCACTAGAAATAATGGTGGGGCAACCCTTCCCTTCGATTACACTCAGGGTAAACTCACTGCGCTCAGGGCGGGTCCCACCCTACCGCTGGTATCGGAGGTACGAAAACGGTTCTTTAGCAAAGCCGAGCAGGTGCATAAAGTGAGCTAAAGTGACTAAAGAGAGCTAAAGTGAGCTAAAGTTGGATTCTTGATGCTGGATTCTCGCCTCTCGAAGCTCTAAGTCAAATCCCTGTATTAAGCGAAAAGAAAGCACCTATTTGCTTGTCAAATCCTGTCAGGTTGGCAGAGAAAGAGGGCCTTAGCTGGGATTTTGGCAGGGGGTGGCTGCCTCGGACCTCACATCTTAACCTCGTTTATAGTAAGTACTTGCGCTAATATAGCCGTGTAAAAAGGCATTTGGCACGATATTTGCTTAGATTAAGGAAGGAATGTACGGATATGGTGTCGAATCTGTCAAAACTCGAAGAAATCAACGTCCTTGCCAGTGAGGCGAACTGGGCATGGCCGGAGGCTTTGCGCTATATATTTCGGCCAAGAGGCATTAATCTGCTGATGGCTGAGAACGCGGTAGAGTTCGTCAATATTATCGAGAGGAAACGGATTCATACGACCATCGTGGATATGGACTCGGAAGAGTCCAATGGGCTGGCAACGATAAAGATTATTCGAATGGATTATCCTCTTCTGCCGTGTATTCTCCTGACCAGCGCTGCGGGTGAATCCTTGCTCGGTAAGGCATTGCGACTTGATGTTTTCAGCGTGATTGACAAGCCGGTTGATATGAGTGTTCTGCAGGAGCAATTGAACAGATTGTTTGTTAAAAAGTATAACAGTGACATTTTCGCGTAGTAACAGATTGTGTAATGTTTCAAATAAGAATAAAGTAAAAAAGATTAAAGAAGTTTTTTGAAAGGAGTAATTACAAAATGAAGATTCGACCATTGGCAGATAAGGTGCTTGTTCAGCGTCTCGAAGCCCAAACCAAGACGACGGGCGGGATAGTCCTGCCGGATAGTGCCAAAGAAAAACCACAAAGAGGCAAAATTATCAGCGTTGGTGAGGGCAAAGTGCTCGACGACGGGACGGTACAAAAATTGCAGGTGAAAAAGGGTGATATGGTGCTTTTCACAAGCTACGCCGGGACAGAAGTAAAGATAGACGGCAAAGAGTATCTGATTATGAGTGAGTCGGATATTATGGCAGTGATAGAAAAGTAAGCGGAAATCAGCGAGAAGGAAAGCACGCAAAGAAAATGATAATCAATAAAATAGGAGAAAGAAAGCTATGGCAGCAAAAAAGATAGCATTTGGTACAGACGCCCGCACGGCCATTCAAAAAGGTGTGAGCAAACTGGCAAAGGCGGTAAAGATCACGCTTGGGCCGTGCGGCAGAAATGTAATTTTGGAAAAATCATACGGTTCGCCGACCATTACAAAAGATGGCGTAACAGTGGCCAAAGAGATTGAGCTGGATGATTCCAATGAGAATATGGGCGCACAGATGGTCAAGGAAGTGGCGTCCAAGACTTCGGACGTGGCCGGCGACGGGACAACGACCGCAACAATTTTAGCTGAGAGTATTTTCAATGAGGGCCTCAAGAATATTACCGCCGGCGCCAATGCGATGCAGGTAAAACGCGGTATCGAAAAAGCGGTTGACGCAATCGTGGATGAACTGTTCGAGATGAGCACGCCCGTCAAGTCGACTAAGCAGATTGAACAAGTTGCGACCTGCTCAGCAAACCAGGACGCCGAAATCGGCAAAAAGCTGGCTGAAGCAATGAACAAGGTCGGCAAAGACGGGGTCATCACCGTCGAAGAGGGCCAGTCACTGGAAACGGTAGTTGATCTGCTTGAAGGGATGCAGTTCGACAAGGGTTATCTGAGCCCGCACTTTATTAACAATCTGGAGAATATGTCAGTAGTGCTGGAAAAGCCGTATATTCTGGTGCACGAAAAGAAGATAAGCTCGGTAAAATCGCTTGTTCCACTGCTTGAGAAGGTGTCTCAACAGGGCAAGCCGCTGCTGATTATCGCCGAAGACGTTGAGGGCGAGGCGCTGGCTACACTGGTTGTCAATAAACTGCGGGGAATACTGCAGGTAGCTGCCGTCAAAGCGCCCGGCTTCGGTGACAGACGAAAAGCACTGCTTAGTGACATTGCCACTCTGACCGGTGGTGAGGCTATTTTCGAGGACCTGGGACTGCAGTTGGAGAACATCGAGCTGCGGCAGCTTGGCAGGGCCAAACGCATCACCATCGACAAGGACACTACCACGATTATTGAAGGTGGCGGCAGCACTGAAGCCATCAAAGGCAGAATCGAACAACTTAAGAACGAGATTGATAACTCCACCAGCGATTATGATATCGAAAAACTGCAGGAGAGATTGGCAAAGTTGGCCGGCGGCGTGGCCCAGATTAATGTTGGAGCTGCGACTGAGGCGGAGATGAAGGAAAAGAAGGCGCGCGTAGAGGATGCGCTGCACGCCTGCCGGGCGGCGGTGGAAGAAGGTATCCTGCCCGGCGGTGGTGTGCCAATGCTCAGAGCTTTGCCGGCGCTGGGTAAAGTCAAGGCCTCCGGGGATGCAAAGATAGGCGTTGATATCGTTCGAAGAGCGCTGGTGGCACCGATTAAGCAAATCGCCGAGAACGCAGGACTGGACGGCTCAATTGTGGCGCAGAAAGTTATGGACAGCAAGGAAAAGAACTTCGGCTACGATGCGCTGCGCAAGCAATACGGTGATATGGCCAAGTTCGGCGTGATTGTGCCAACGAAAGTCGAAAGGGTTGCACTGCAGAACGGCGCATCTATTGCTTCGCTGCTTCTGACGACCGACGCAGTAGTCAGCGAGATTCCTGAAAAGAAGGAGATGCCTCCGGCGCCGCCGGGCGGTGGAATGTATTAACAAGAAGAGTGCCTAAAGTGCCTAAAGTTAAAAGTGCCTAAAGTTAAAAGATAGTCCATAGCTTTAGTTCACTTTAGGCACTTTAGCTCACTTTAGCTCACTTTACTTATGAGTTTTCGTTATTACAGAAATGTAGTCTCTCAAGCGTCCAGAAACTTTGCGGCAGGACTTTTTATCGTAGGATTGCTGCTAATCGGATTTGGATTTCTGGTTTATATCCTGCGAGATTTGTTTGCGATACTTGCCTCTATAGTATTCTTCGTGGTCGGTTTGTTTTGTGGAACTACCGCTGTTAAAATCTTTTTGGCACAGAGAAAAATAGACAAAATGAGCTCCGACGACGGCACAACAGGCTACAGAAGAAACGTCCGAATCCATACCGAAGAATAGTGAACTGGTGAGTGGTTAACTGGTGAGTAGTTAATTAACCAATTAACCAAGTAACCACTCACCAATTAATCAGTTAGTGCTGACCACTTGTTCCCGCCTTAGCTGAAGGACAGTGTTGAGAATATCCTGTATGCTGATTATGCCAACCAGCTTGCCATCTGACGTAACCGGGACCCTTCTAAAGATGTTCTTTACCAAAAAGTCACAGATATTCAGCAGGGCGTTATTCTCTTCAAAATGAACTGCAGGATATGTCATATAGTCATTAACCGTTTTGTCCTCTGCCTGTTCGCTATCGTAGAACAATTCTACCACATCTTTTTCTGAAAGGATTCCCGCCAAAGTCATATCATCTTCAACCACAGGCAGTCCTGAGATGTTATTTCCCACCAGAAGCCTTACGGCCTCAAATATCGGGGCGTCTCTTTGCACGCTAATTACATTTGTACTCATAATGTCTCTTGCTCTAAGCATCTCTAACTCCTTATGTCACAAACTCTTTGTGGGTATTTTACACATTCGGCATAAGTTAGTGAAAACTTGAGATTAAGGTGACTTTTTTCTCAATTAAGCCTTGATTTAGACTAAATGTAAGGCAAATGACTTCGGGATGAGAGAGATTATCGGATTTTCAGAGTTGCCAAAGCGAGGGCGGCAAAGGCGGCGGCTAAAAGCCAAAAACGCACTACCACCTGCGGCTCACTCCAGCCACTCAGATGAAAATGGTGGTGTATAGGTGCGCATCTAAAAAGCCGTTTGCCCCCGGTGTATTTGAAATAGCCGACCTGAAGCACTACACTGAGCAATTCAACGACGAATACACCGCCGATAATTAAGAGCAGGATTTCATTCCTTGTTACCAGCGCACCGTAGCCCATTGCGGCGCCTAATGGAAGTGAGCCCACATCACCCATAAAGGTCTGAGCGGGATGGCAGTTGAACCACAAGAATCCGAGGACGGCCCCTAAGATTGCCGAATAAAAGATGCTCAGCTCGCCGGCCTGTGGTATAGCGGGCAGCAGAAGATAACTTGCCCAGGTAACAGGGGTGGTTCGTGACATCGTTTCAGAGGCGACAAAGCAGAGCAGTGCAAGTACAAGTGCAACCATTCCTACGCAGCCGGCAGCCAGTCCGTCCATACCGTCAGTTAGGTTGACGGCATTACTGGTGGCCGAGAGGTAAAAAATCGCTACCAGTATGAACATCCAGTTTGCTAAGGGCAGGCCATGCTTATAGAACGGCAGCCAGAATAATTTGGCGTCGTCTATGTTGACAAAGTCAGCGTATAAAAACGACGCTATCAGTACTGCACCACCGATTTGAAAGATGAGCTTTTCCCAGGGTTTTAATCCGTTTCTGGTTCGGTGGCGGACATCGACGGTGAGCTTTAGCCAGTCGTCAACGCCGCCCAAAGCGCCGAACCATATCACCAGCACAATGGCCTTTTGAACAAAAGGGTTGTTCAGCTTTGCCCATAATAAGGTGGTTGAGACAGCCGAGAAAATTATAATCAGGCCTCCCATGGTTGGTGTATTTGCCTTCTCCTTGGTCAGCTCGTTGAGTGTGGCGTGATGAAACTCCGGCCGGTCGCCGATCTTTTTGCGCATCAGCCAGCGAATAATTTTAGGTCCGATTATAAGGGCAATAAGTAAGCTGGTCAGGATGGCTGATACCGAGCGAAACACCACGTTCTGATAGGCGTAAAAGCCGAGCTGGTGCGTAAAAACATCTCGCAAATACCATAACAAGTGGTATATCATTTTTCTATTGACTATTTTCTATTGATTATTTTCTATTGATTTCTATTGACTATTCTCAATAGCCAATTGACTACGATGCTCGTTACAAGCTTCAAGCATCCGGCATCGAGTTACGAATAAAGCTCTTTCAGTTTCTGGACGACCATTTCCAGTTTGGCAGTGCGCGAACCTTTCACTAATATTATATCGTAATCTTTTATGAATTCGTGCAGATTATTACAGGCTGAAATGGTATCTTCGAAACATTTTATTTTTAGGGACTTCGCTTCGTGTGAATCCGAATTGTATTCGGCGGTAGTTTTTGCGGCCTCAGTGGTGATTTTCGCAAACTTACCAACAGCTACGAGCAGTCGCACTTTGGCCTGTGCGATATAGGTACCCAGCTCAGTGTGCAGGCGCTCGGTCTGCTGTCCGAGTTCGGCCATATCGCCGCAGATAAAGACCAATCTGCGTTTTCGAGCTGGGTCGAGACCAGCTAATATATCCAGCGCATTTCTCATTGAAGCCGGGTTTGCGTTGTAGCAATCATTCAGTATAGTTAGGGTCCCGATTTGCAGCAGCTCGGCCCGCATAGAAGCGGGTGAGAGGGTCTTGACAGCCTGTGCGAAATCATCGATGTCCATATCAAATTGGCTGCAAACAGCCCAGGCGGCAAGCGCGTTTTCGACATTACCGGGGCCGGGCAGCGGCAAATAAACTTCTGTACTATCGACAGTGAACCGGCTGGCTGAGGCCTCGTAGCTGATATTGTGTGCCTGGTAGTCGGAGCCATCTGATTTGCCGAACGTTACGAATTTGGTGCCTTTGGCCCGGCAGGCGTTTACCAATCGGTCGAAATCAGCGTTGATTATCAGAATGCCATCGGGCGTAAGTCCTTCGGATATAGACAGCTTTTCCTGTATAATTGTCTGCAGGCTACCAAATCCTTCTAAGTGGGCCGGATGAACATTAATAACCACCGCGACGTCCGGGGCGGCGATACGAGTCAGGTGAGCTATTTCGCCGGGATGATTGCTGCCGAGCTCGGCGATAACGATTTGGTCATCCGCCTCTGCGCCGAGCAGGGTCAGGGGCAGGCCAATATTATTATTAAAACTCTTAGGCGACTGATAGACTCGAAAACATTGACTTAAGGCCTGATAGGCTATCTGCCTTGTAGTTGTTTTGCCTGCTGAGCCTGTTATGGCAACCACTTTGAAGCTGGATTGCCGGCGATATTCACCGGCGAAGTCGCCGAGTGCTTTTATAGTATCTTCGACCTTGAGTATGGGTTTATCGGTCGGTTTGCCGACGGGGATGTCTTTACTGACCACGGCACAGACAGCGCCTTTTGCCAATGCGTCAGAGATATAATCGTGACCATCGAAATTCTCACCGGCAATTGCAAAGAAGCAGTCGCCGGGCTTGGTAGTCCGTGAGTCGGTACTTACACTGGTGAAAACATGAGTGTTTCTGACCGGATTGACTTTTATTGCCTGAGCTAAATCTGCTATTGAAAATTTCTTCATTTTTGTTTTTCGATAATCTGCTTCTATAATTCCAGCGACGCAAATGTTTGTTGATGCAATTAAGTAATTATGCTATAATTTTGTAGATGGTCAAGGATTTTGAACTCATCGGTGATATTAAATCGGATACCCAACATTACGTTCTGTGCGTTAGCAACGAGAAGTATCCAGCCTCACTGGAAGCGCGTAAGATATATCAGTGCGTTCCGGACCCTCAAGCTGAAGCTCATGGGCAAATTCGGGTTATTGATGAATCCGGGGAAGATTATCTCTATCCGCAGGAGTTTTTTCTTCCCATCGAGATTCCGGAAGAAGCCACACGAGCATTTGCGCACGGGTCGTAAAAAACTACGGTAGAACCTGTATAATATGTTTCGGAAACTCGTTGTATTTGTTTAAAAACACAGGAACATGCGATTTTGAGGGATTCTTGAATAATGATCAATGGCGAGTTTGTTTTAAGTGGAGAGACAATAATGCCTTAGAGGTGGAAATTACAGATTATCATTGAGGTGAAAAAAATGGGAAAGAGCAAGATTCCTCCTTTACATCCCGGCGAGGTGCTTTTCAAAGAATTCTTAAAGCCTCTGGACATAAGCCAAAATCAGCTTGGCCGATGTTTAGGGGTGTCCCCTCGGAGAATAAATGAAATCGTTCATGGCAAAAGGAGCATAACGGCAGACACGGCACTTCGTTTAGCTCGGCATTTTGGCAATTCGCCCCAGTTTTGGCTGGGTCTTCAGATGGATTATGATTTGGATGTAGAGACAGACAGGCTTTCACGTCGTATAGAAAGAGAAGTGAAAAAGTTGGCCTATGCATAGTCAAACGAGCAAGCTGATGAAATACTTGGTTATAATAGAAGAAACAGAAACCGGTTATTCCGCTTTTTCTCCCGATTTACCGGGCTGCATTGCTACCGGCTCCAGCAAGGAAGAAGTGGAGAAAAATATGAAAGAGGCCATTGCCTTTCATTTGGAGGGGATGAGCCAGGAAGGCCTGGAAGTTCCACAATCCCACAGCTTTTCAACCTACCTGGAAGTTCCCGCATAGTATTCTGTTATTGGGCAAAAATGAAAAGCAAGATATAATATTTCGCTTGAGATATACTGCAAAATTTTGCAATGTTTGAGTAAATATATAATGTTCAGTGATTACATTTGAAAAATTTTGTATTGCATCAACCGCAAAAATGAGCTAAAATATAACGTTATGAAAAAATCGATCATAGCTAAAGTATTACAATACGATATTCCTGAGCGGATACTTCTTGTTGAGGATATTTGGGATAGCATAGCCAAAGTTCCTGAAGCAGTCCCGATTTCCGATTCCCAGCGAAAAGAGTTAGATCGTAGGTTAGAAGTCTACCATTCCGATCCTACGGCTGGCGATCCCTGGGAAGCTGTGAAAAAACGCATCAAGGCCTCGACCAAATGATTCCAGTTATCATTTCATCCGAAGCGGAGGCTGATTTAACTCAAGCGTATCAGTGGTATGAAGAGCAGGTTGAAGATCTGGGTAGCGAATTTCTGCTGTGCGTTGAGGCATGTATTCAAAGTATAGCTCGCAGCCCTAAGATTTATCAAAAAGTTCACAAAAATATTCGACGAGCATTAGTACGCAGATTTCCGTATGGGATATTTTTTATCGAGGAAGTTAATCACATCAGAGTAGTGGCCGTTTTTCACGCTCGTCGAGATCCTGCGACTTGGCAAACCAGAAGGTGAAGACAGATAACGTCGCAATATACCGCAAAATTTTGCAGTATTTAGGTAAATATACGTTTCTGGATAATAATTAGTTTTACAACCTGCTTAACTTTGTGTCAATTGTAGAGTATCCTATCTTGTAGAAAATGAAGTGCTATCAGATGTTTTCTGATGCATAATGAATTTACGGCGATTATCGAAAGGGACGGCGATTGGTTTATTGCTTACTGTCCCGAAATTCCCGGTGCGAATGGACAAGGCCGTACCAAAGAAGAGTGTCTACAGAGTTTATCTGATGCGCTCAATTTGATTCTGCAAGACCGGCGAGAAAATTAGCCCAAGAGAATGAAAGTCTAATTGAGGGAAAATGGCATGAGTTCTTTGCCGGTCAAAGTTGAAGCGCTCGCCACGGATGTTTCATTTACGAACGATTCCTTGCGAGTCGCACTTGCAGATGGACGTGAAATTACAGTTCCTCTGGAATGGTTTGCTCGCCTTCGAGATGCTAATGATGATGAAAGGGAAGATTGGCGTCTTATCGGTGGCGGGATAGGAATACACTGGGAAAAGATAGATGAAGATATTTCGGTAAGCACCATTCTTGCTATAAGCTAATCAACGTTTAATTCTCTATTTCTAATTCGTTTCTTAAGGCACTTCTGGGCGATTTGCTTGTCGCTGAAATCGAATTTTTGTTTTCCGATTATCTGGTACGTTTCGTGGCCTTTACCTGCTATTAGCACGATATCGTCCTTTTCGGCGGATTCTATAGCCAATCTGATGGCTTTTTTTCTGTCCGGCTCAATAACAATCTCGATGCTGGATACTGGATGCTCGATACTCGTAGAAACAGAAAATCGAGAAGTGAAGCCAGCGACTATGTCTTTTATAATATCATCGGGCTTTTCGGTTCGGGGGTTGTCGCTGGTAACGATTATAAAATCAGCTAATTGTTCGGTGACCTTAGCCATGCGCGGGCGTTTGGTCCTGTCTCTGTCTCCGCCGCAGCCGAAAACGACCCGCAACTTACCCCGGCAGAGCGGCTTTAGTGTCGAGAGAACATTTCTCAGAGCATCGTCGGTGTGCGCGTAATCAATGATTACCGAAAAATCACCCGGCCAATCGATTTTTTCCAATCGGCCGGGTATTGTTTGCTGAGCGGATAGACCGGCAGCTATTGCTTCCAAATCGAGGCCGGCTGCGAGGCATAATCCGACCGCAGCCAGGCAGTTGCCGACATTATACAGACCGAGCAAAGAGGTCCTCACAATTGAAGTTTGGCCGGCATATTTTATGGTGAAAACAGTTCCGCTGATATCCATTGATTCAATATAAGCGGTGACATCCGCCGGCTCATCAATGGCGTACCATAAGATTTTGGCTTTGGTTTGCCGGGCAATAGATTCGGTTTCCGGTGATTGTTTATTCAATACCGCAACCGCATCCGGTGAAAGAGCAGAAAAAAGTCTGGATTTGGCGGCTAAATAATCTTCTTTGGTTTTATGGTAATCAAGATGGTCCCCGGACAGATTGGTAAAAGCGGCGGCTTTGAAGTTGACCGCCGCCAGACGGTTTTGAGAAAGGGCGTGGCTGCTGGCCTCGATGACCATATACTTTGCGCCATTTTTCAACATTTGCTCTTGTCCGGCGGCAATGGTCAGACAGTCCGGGGTGGTCAGGGCCGCCTCGCAGCTATCACCAGAGCAGGTATCGTAAATGACAGTACCAAGAAGGCCACACTTTTGGCCGGCCTTTTGGATACATGAGCGAACGAGATATGCGACGGTGGTTTTTCCGTTTGTGCCGGTAACCGCAAGGTTCGTTAATCGCGAGGCCGGATTGCCCCAGCGTGCCTGGGCCAGAACCGCCGCCGCTTCTGCGGAATCGTCAACGATTATAAACGCATGTTGCGTATTACGTATTGGTTGTTGCGTATCTCGTTGACAGACGATGTATTTGGCGCCGTTGGCAAGGGCCTGGTCGATGAAGTCGTGGCCGTCGTAAACAGTACCTTTAACGGCTACGAAAATATCGCCGGTAACGATGGCACGCGAATCGACACAAATACTCAGCGCATCGTCTGAAGAAACCAGGTTTAGCAGCTCGTCAAAATTCATAACTTTGCGTAGAATAAAATTTCTGTGTATTTTAGCCAAAAGAACAGATAATTCAACCATGGCGTTATTACTACCGTAACAAAAAACGCAGCTTACGGTTATATCTGGTATCCGTACTGATTATTTATGATTATTCGGAATTATTCTGGTGAGAATTTGTTTTTACGGGTTATAATCCGGCCATAAATTTCAGCAAACCTCGGCAATATGAGAGTCGCCGGCGTTTGCCGGAGAAATATCATGTAAAGATATCTTCAAAGTATTTGAGAAGGGAAGTTTGATTATGAGAACTAAGTATCTTCTTTGGATATGTTTAGTGTCGGCGATTTTGGCCGGCGTGGGCTGCCGCAAGAAATCACCACCCCCACAGGAAGTTTCCAAGCCGAAAGTAGAGTTATCGGAGCAGACTGCGGCCAAACAGGCTGTCCTGGAAAAACCGGCACAAGAGGCCGTATCGGTCAAGGCCGGGTCCGAGCAAGCCCAGCCGGAGGAAACGGAGTACTTTGCCCTCTTCATGGAAGGCAAAAAGGTCGGCTACGCCATTCAAAACCGTGCCGTTGCCGGTAATAAAGTTACCACCTCTGTGGAGCTTAAGATTACCTTGAGCCGAATGGGAGTCTCGGTTAGCGTCAAGACCAAAGCAATCACTATCGAAACCATCGATGGCAAGCCACTCGGCTTCGAGCTCGAACAGGCGTTGGGGATGATGGTGACGAGAACGATAGGAACCGTTGATGAGCAGGGCAAAGTAACAGTAAAGACCGGCCAGCAGCAAGAAGAATTCGATTGGCCCGGCGACGCGGTAATGTCCGAGGGGATGCGCCTGCTGCATTTGAAACATGGCCTTACAGAGGGCACCACTTACACTGCAAAGCTGTTTGACCCAAGTATGATGCAGGTTGTTGATGTCGAGGTAAAGGTGGGTTCAAAACAAAACGTTGACCTGCTTGGCCGTGTGGTTGTGTTGACTGAAGTTCAGAGCAACGTAAGCTCAGAGCAGATGGGGTCACTCATAAGCACCGAATATTATGATGATAAGCTTCGGCTTCAAAAAAGCGTTACACCTGTGATGGGGATGACTATTGAGCAAGTTGCCTGCACGAGAGAATTTGCGCTCGGCCAAATCGATGTGCTTGAAGTGGTGGACAAGATGTTTATGGCCAGCCCGGAGCCGTTGAGTGATGTTGGCTCAGCCCGGTCGATTACTTATCACTTGAGCCCTGTGACAGATGAGGTCGATTTGAAGATTCCATCCAATGATAATCAAAAAGTTGAACAGCTCAGTGGCGGCACAATAATCCTGACGGTCGAGCCTGTTGTTGCACCGACGGGCGTGAGGTTTCCTTACAAAGGCACCGACCCGGCGGCACTCGAGGCCCTTGAGCCGACAAGATATGTCGAGAGCAACCAAAAAGTGATAATCGACCTTGCCCGGCGGGCGGTCGGAGATACCAGTGATGCAGCCGAAGCGGCCCGCAGGATTGAGGCGTTTGTAGCGGATTACGTTACTGACAAGAGCTTGTCGGTAGGCTATGCCTCGGCGGCTGAGGTCGCGGTCAGCAGACAGGGCGACTGCAGCGAACACGCCGTGCTGACTGTGGCGCTGTGCCGGGCCGTCGGGATTCCAGCTCAAGTGGCAACGGGCTTAGCGTATGTGTCTCAGTGGCGTACTTTGCAGAACGGGTTCGGTGGGCACGCCTGGGTGCAGGTCTATCTCGGCGACAAGTGGGTAGGTCTTGATGCGGCCTTCAAGAGTGCCGGCTTGGGCGGCTACGACCCCGGACATATTGCCTTGGCCGTGGGCAACGGAAATCCTGAGGACTTTCTTAACTTGCTCAAAACGATGGGACTGTTCAAGATTGACAGGGTGATAATCAAAAAAAGATAGCAGAATGACAGCATGGGCTAAAGCCCATTCTACACGATTATTCAAACTGGATGTCGGTGAGGACGAATTCGACGTTGGTGTTTCCATTGTAGGTATTGAGCTGGGGCTGATAGGCGACGTTGAAGAATTCGTGCTCGAGCAGCTTCTTTTCCAGTTTTCCGAACCTAAAGCCGATGCAGCGCACGGCATTTGTGTTGTCGGTTATCGCAAGCTGAAGATGCTCACGTCCCGAGCCGACTCTTCTTGGCGGAGAGGCCAGACGGACGCCTTTTGTGGCGAAAATCGGTTTGGGATTACCTTCACCGAAGGGGCCGAGCATTTGCAGCTCGCTGACCATCTCATTTCGAAACTCAGCTAAC
>JAIVYN010000043.1:0-18512 GCA_048635425.1 Candidatus Aegiribacteria sp. | reverse complement strand
CAGGCGCCAGCACCGCAATTTCGTTATCGTAGCCGGTTCGCTTGATGCCCGAATTGCACTTGTGGTTAACGGGCAGGCCAAGCTGTCCTCGCCTGCGTTTGAGCAGCAGCAGCTTCTTAAAACAAGTGAGCGGATTGGAAAGCAACGCATCGTACTGCAGCTTATTGAGGTCGTGCGCGAGTTTTGATAAAGCGGTTTTTGCTGAATTGTCTTTCCGATTAAAAGAGCTAAGGGCAGCTTTGCTTAACTCTTCCAGGCTGTCCAGATGTTCTAAATACTTTTGTCCTTTCGGATAGCTTTGTCCGAATGTTTTGGTAAGGTCTGTGATGGCCAGACGGAGCGATTCAAAATCAAAACTGCGGACGCGTCGTATTGCCTCATTATAACCAGGTTCGGATAAGTGTGCCGAGGCCTTGTTTATTCGACCGGCAAATGCCGGTACCGGATTAGGAGCTAAAAAGAATAGAATAAGGCTGCTATATAAAAAGCTTTTAAGAGATTTGCTTTTGAAGTTGTTGTGTTTTCCTTTTATTCTTATAAGATACATTTCTACCGTCTAATATGCTTTTCCTTTGTATCGCCTGCCGCCTTTGTCTCTGCGGCAATGTGCGTTCCAAAATCGACCCAACTACGCCCGAGAGGACTCGAACCTCTGACCTTCGGTTTAGGAAACCGATGCTCTATCCTACTGAGCTACGGGCGCAAGATTTTTGACACAAACAAATTCACGGAAAATTCCGGTTTTATTGTAAAGAATATCATTTATGTAAGAGACCGACCTAACGGACCTAAAAAGCAAAAGGCATTCTAATAAATCTCATTTAATTTTACATCCGGCAGGCCGGCATTGCAAGAAGATTAGGGCTAAATGAATCTGACCAGAGTTACGGTGGTAGAGCCGGCACGGAGAGCTAACACCCTTTGTGTATGTCCGGCAGGTAAACAGTGAAATCTCAGAAATAAGAATGGATTGTTATTACTCACTCCAGAGTTCGAGCGTTCTGTTATAACTACAAACATTTAGCTTCTTGAAGAAAGTTGCGAATCCAAGTGTTAAAAAATACGAAAATATTTTTTGCCTTTGCTTGCTGAAATTAGATATTACTGTAGCATAAAATTTATAAAAATCTTTTAAATTTATCATTTTTCATTGCTATAACCGATAAGTTCACATCTGCAAAACAATTAAGGACGTTATTTTTCTTGTTGTTGTCAATAAAAATTATGCGATTATACTTGACGGATGCAAAAATCATCTTTATAAAATGCGCTTTTATAGATTGTGTATGTGAACACAAGCACTAAGTATTCGTAGGTTATTAAAATGAGATACAGAAGAATTCCAGATGAGACCATCCGGCGGTTGACGATTTGTCTACGGGGGCTGCTGCTTACATCTGAGCAGGGCCGACAGAGCATCTCGAGCCAAAAGCTGGCCGATTTTGTAGGTGCTAATCCCTGGCAGATTAGGAAGGATTTTTCTTACTTTGGTGATTTCGGCACTCGCGGAGTGGGCTACAATATCGAAAAGCTAACAAAGGAAATCAAAAGAATTCTCAAACTTGATGTAGCTCAAAAAGCAGCCCTGGTTGGCATGGGCAATCTGGGCTCGGCGATTTTAGCGTATCCGAGCTTTGGAATATATGGTTTCAATATCGCTGCCGCTTTTGATGTTAATCCTAAAAAAGTGGGTAGGAAAATAAAGAACATCACCATCGAAGACGTTTCAAAGTTGCGGACATTGAAAAAACGGAAAATCAAACTTGCGATTATGGCTGTTCCACGCCCGGTCGCCCAGGAGACGGCGGATAAACTGGTCAAAGCGGGCGTAAAGGGTATTTTGAATTTATCTCCGTGCTATATATCCGTGCCCAAGAAAGTAAAGGTAATAACCATTGATATTGCGATGGACCTGGCTTGTCTTCCTTATTATATGCCGACAAGTTGAGATGTTAAATTAGATGATATTTACCGGAAAAATGAAAATATTGTATTCAACTATTTGTATTCGATATACGAGGCGTTCCATAGATTATGAGGTAAACTTGGGTGAATAAAATGCAGACGGTTCTTATAAACGAACTAAAGCCATTCCTGAACGCTATTGCCGAACAGATGGACCTCTATGTTCCGAAAAAGACCGGAACGCATTATATATATAATAGATACGACCCTTCTACCGAGACCTGCGTGGAATTCAATAACATACGCACTTGTACGCCCGTCAAAGAGTTTTTATTTCCGCTGCGAGAGCTTGCTGCGGTTTTTCCCGAGCCTTTTGAGCCGAAAGAGATAAAGCCATTTGCCGTCTTCGGGCTGAAAGATTGCGATTTGCGCTCCATCGAGATTTTGGACAAGGTTTTTATGGAAGAGGAATTTGAGGACCCGTTTTATGTGAGCCGGCGGGAGAAAATGTTCATAATCTCGTCTGATTGTTCCGACCCGGCCCAGAGCTGTTTCTGCAATATTTTGGATGGACGGCCCTTTGCTCAGAGCGGATTTGATTTGAATGTTTCGCAGGTAAAGAATGGCTTTATTATCGAAGTCGGCTCGCAAAAGGGCAAAGATTTTATAGAAAAATACCCCGATCTTTTTACCATGGCTGGAGATGCCTTGTTGGCCGAGCGAGACAAAAACAGGGCCGAGACACAGGAGCAGCTCGTACAAAATAACACTGACCTCAAGTTCGATAAGCCGGTTAATGAGATTGTTGAAAACAGCCAGGATTCCGATGTTTATGACCAGGAGGCGAAAACCTGCGTTGAATGCCAGGCCTGTACGCGGGTTTGTCCTACCTGCCACTGTTTCTATCTTTATGACACTAAGCAGAAGGATTACTTTGCCAAGATGAAGATGTGGGACAGTTGCATGAGGCTTGCTTATCCTGAAGTGGCCGGCGGCGCAAATCCCCGCAAAATACTCGGTGACAGGCTCAGACATCGTTTTATGCACAAGTTTTCTTATTTTTTTGACAGGTATGGCATCGATATGTGTGTCGGCTGCGGCAGATGCGTTGATGCCGAGGCAGGCGAAGTGGATATCCGCAAGGTATTAAAAAAGTTGAATGAAGAGCTTAAAGGTAAAGATAAGACAAAAGCGGAAGTTGCAAAATGAATCGAAATCTCTACCAACCCATAAACGGCGGAATTGTTGATATTATAGACGAATCGCCGACGATTAAAAGTTTTGTCGTTGTGCTGGAAGAAACGTTTAAGTTTAAAACGGGCCAGTTTGTGGAGCTGACTTTACCCGGAGAAGGAGAAGCGCCTTTTACTCCTTCCTCGTCGCCTTCAGATACCAAGAAGATGGAAATCACAATTATGAAGGCAGGTCGGGTAACGGCTTTATTACACGAGTGTGAAAAGGGACAAAAAGTCGGCATTCGGGGGCCTTATGGTAAGGGCTATCCGATTGATGATTTTGTTGGCAAAGAAATCTATATCGTCGGCGGTGGTGTAGGTTTGGCGCCAATAAGGTCTTTGTTTTTGACCCTGGTTGAGAGAATTGAGGATTTCAAATCTGTGGTTTGCCGATTCGGTGCAAAAACACCTGATGATTTTATCTACAAGAACACACTTTTCGACTCCTGGCAAAAAATTGACGGCGTGGATATTAAACTTACTGTCGATGATGCAAACGGCAGCTGGGATGGTAATACCGGCGTGGTAACTACTATCTTGGCTCGTGGTGACGTGAATATTCCAAATGCCGCAGCGGTGGTTTGCGGCCCGCCGATTATGATGAAATTCGCCACTTTAAAATTATTGGAATTCGGGTTTGGCCCTGAACAGATTTATCTTTCGATGGAAAAGAATATGAGCTGCGGAGTAGGCAAGTGCGGCCACTGTATGTTAGGCAAATATTATGTCTGTAAAGACGGCCCTGTCTTTACTTATGATCAGGTAAAAAGCTACCCGAATATCTGGGATTGAAATGTAACGCATATAAGCGAAGCATGAGATACAAAATACGAGATACGAAATTATGGGTGCGAAGTTAATAATCGATTTGGCAAAATGCAAACTTCAGGATGAATCCGAAGTGCAATGTTCATACAAACATCATCCCCAGAACAAAGGGATAGACTCACTGCTGGAGATGATTCGTTTCGCCCTGGTCTGTCGCCGGTGTGAGTTAGCACCGTGCATTAAGGCCTGTCCTCAGGGCGCATTGGAGAAAGTGCCGACCGAGAATAATGATGCCGGTATTCTTAAACGGGCAAATATGTTGTGTACCGGCTGCGGCAGTTGTGCGATAGCCTGTCCGTTTGGAACGATATATACCGATTTGATACCGTTCCCAAGCAGCGTTTGTGATGTTTGCCGAGGCAGGTTGGCACCGGGCGAAAAACCTTTGTGTGTAAATACCTGTCAGGACGAAAGTATAGATTACAGAGAAGTTGAGGTCAAAGGTGATATGACAGAGGTCTTCGAAGATATCGTTGTTAAAGTCACCGGCGGTAGCACTTGGGAGCCGTTTTTGAGGGATATATAAAAGGCAGAGAAATGATTGAGGCATTACAGAATTTATTCTGGATTCTGATCTTTCCAGGTTTTTTGTTTACCGTTGTTTTGGGCCTGGTTGCCTGCTGGATAGTGCGCAAGGTCAGTGCCCTGGTGCAATGGCGTGTCGGCCCGCCGTTTTTCCAGCCGTTCTACGATGTTGTGAAACTTATGGGCAAGGAAATACTCATACCGCAGGACGCTCAACGAACTGTTTTTATCGTGGCCCCGCTTGTCGGTCTGGCTGGCGTGCTATTGCTTTCGACAATGCTCGGGGTGGCGGCTTTCTGGCCGGAGGAAACTTTTGTTGGTGATATTATAGTAGCGATTTATCTGATGGTTTTACCTTCGCTGGCATTGATTCTCGGCAGCAGTGCCAGTGCCAGCCCCCACGCAACAATTGGCACAAGCAGGGAGATGAAACTTGTGATGGGTTACGAGCTGCCGCTTGTTTTGGCCTTTATTGTGGTGATTATTAAGATGGTCGGATTAGTCAGAGCTGGATTCGTCGGATCCGGCCAACAGCTTACTTCTGACGATTTTGTTAAAGTTTTGAGTTTAGCTGAAATTGCCAAACATGCGCCGGTCTTGAGCATCTCTGGAATGTTGGCTTTTTTGGCTGCGTTATTATGTATTCAGGCAAAGCTTGGATTTGTCCCGTTCGATATAGCTGAGTCGGAAACTGAAGTTGCCAGCGGCATAATTATAGAATATTCCGGGGCTTTGCTTGCGGTTTGGAAGCTTATGCAGGCAATGATGCTCGTGGCTCTGCCGCTGTTTTTGGTTATGGTGTTTCTCGGCGGATTTGGTACTACGGCAGGATGGCCGTTAGTATGGGGAATCGGTAAATATGTTTTGGTTCTGGTCTTGATGATTTTGATAAAGAATACGAACCCGCGGGTACGGATTGACCAGGCGATGAAGTTCTTCTGGGTCTATTGCGGGATTGCTTTGGTTATCGCTATTATCCTTGCATTAATAGGCAGTAATTATGGCATCAACTGGCTTTAAGATAGCAGGTAGCATATGGCTGTTAACAAAGCACGCTATAAGCTGCCATATATATACGAGATACGAATTATGAGCTGGAAAATATGGTCATTGAAAAAATCGGTGTGGGTCTTTCACGTTAATACCGGTGCGTGCAACAATTGCGACATCGAAATCGTTAATTTGCTCACGCCGAAGTTTGACATTGAGAGATTTGGTATGAAATTAGTCGGCTCACCGCGGCATGCAGATGCTCTGCTGGTAACCGGCGGAGTAACCGCTCAGGCGGCTCCGCGACTGCGGGAAGTCTATCGCCAGACCTCAAAGCCCTGTGTTGTCTTTGCAATAGGTGCTTGCGCTTGTGACAAAGGGATATTTGCGGACGGTTACCATATGGTCGGGCCGGTGGACAAGATAATCAGAGAAATTGACCCGAATGCAATTATTGCTTATGTGCCGGGCTGCCCGCCAAAACCCGAAGCTATGATATCCGGCGTGGTAAAGGCGCTGTCGGTTTTATAACAGGATACGAATATGAATCAGCAAGAACTAAACAACAAGCTGTCGGAAATAAAAGATAAGCTCATAGATATAAAGCAAAAGGCGGATAATAGGCTCTACCTTTTATGCGAAGCCGAAAACAGTTACGACGTCAATAAATTCCTGTTTGAGGACGTTCCTTTAAGGTTTTTAATTGCTACGGGGATTGATTCTGACGATTGCTTTGAAGTTCTATATCATTACGCGTATGACCAAACCGGCTGTATGGTTACTTTGAAGGCATTTATCCGGGACCGCGAAAAGCCCGCAATTGAATCTATTGCGCCGTTCTTACCCGCCGCCGAGTGGATCGAAAGAGAGATACACGACATACTGGGGATAGATTTCAATAATCATCCTGATATGCGGCGGCTGATCCTGTCTGATGATTGGCCCGAAGGCGTTTATCCGTTGAGGAAAGATGCGAAGCCGCCGGCAACAAGGCCGGACGGCGAACCATCCAGTCGTCCAACCGTCCAATCGCAGTCACCCGCCTGCCGAACTGTCAAACTGTCAAAACCTGTCGTAGCGGTCGGTCCGTTTCATCCGCTCCAGGAAGAAATGGAGTTTTTCCAGCTTACCGTCGATGGCGAAATTGTTACGGATATTGATATGCGAATATCTTATAACCATCGCGGCATAGAGAAAATCAGTGAATCGCTGCAGTTTGACCAGGTTCCGTTTTTGGTCTCTCGTATATGCGGAATCTGCTCTGCTTCACATCCTCTGGCTTACGTTAATGCAGTTGAGGAGCTTGCCGGAGTAACACCGCCTGACCGTGCTCAATATATCCGTGTAATCATCAATGAGCTTGAGCGCATCCACAGCCATCTGTTATGGGTAGGTCTTGCCGGGCACTTTATCGGTTATGACACCGTCTTTATGTGGTCGTGGAAATACCGTGAGCCGATGCTTGATTTATTAGAAGAAATAACGGGTAACAGAAATAACTACGGAAACGTCAAGGTAGGCGGTTGCCGTGACGACATCCCAAATGAGCTTAAGCCCAAAATATTGAAAGAGATGGACAAACTCGAAAAGAAAACTGAAATGCTCACCAAGGCGGTGCTTGACGACCCTGTTATACACGCCCGGCTTAAAGGCGTAGGTATCCTGAGCAAGGAAGATGCTGTCGAATATGCGGTAACAGGCCCCACTGCCAGGGGCAGTGGGGTTGATATTGACGTAAGGCGAGATAACCCGTATGCCGCTTATGCCGATCTGGACTGGAAGGTAATTGTCCAGACCGAAGGTGATGTTTTTGCCAAAGCCGTCGTGCGTCTTCTCGAGGTATTGGAATCTGTCAAGATGACCAGGGAGGCCATCAAAAAGATTCCTGATGGTCCTATTACCGTGGAGGTCAAGGAAATCCCGCCGGGAGAGGCTTGCGGTTGTGCTGAGGCGCCAAGGGGTGAGACGTTCCATTACGTCCGCAGCGACGGCGGCAACAGGCCGATTCGTCATAAGGTAAGAGCACCAAGCTTTGTCAACGTGCCTTCGTTTAAGGCCTCCTGCATTGGTCAGCCTATTCCTGATGTTACCATAACATTAGCTGCGGTTGACCCCTGCTATAGCTGTACCGAAAGGTTGGCGGTTGTCGATGGGCATAGCAAGGTTCTGCACGATTATGAGGCACTGCTGAAGTTGTCTCGTGAAAAAACCGCACGGATTAAGAAGGAAATCGGCGCGCCCGAACTAAAGCTGGAGGATTTCTAAATTGGAAGTGAACATTCTGTGTATCGCTGTCTTTTTGCCGATGATTGTGGGCTTTGTGCTGTTGTTTTTGCCAAATAAACAAAAGACCGCATCAAGGGCATTGACGCTGATTATCTCAGTTATCACGTTTATTCTGGGCATCAAGATATTTATCGGTGGCGGGTCTGCGTTCACCTGGCGAATCCTGGAATTAGATAACGTAAGCTTAAAACTGTTGCTGAATGTTACGCCTCTCGGGAAATTCGTATTGTTGTTTGCGATGGGCTTCGGCCTGTTAATAACTTTATATTCACTAAAGTCGGTTGGCCTGAACGTAAAGCGAGTCAACGAGTATTATGGTGCGATTCTGCTGACCATAGGCGGCTCGGCAGGAATACTGCTTTCCAATCACTTACTGTTTTTATTGATATTCTGGGAGATTGTTACCGTTGCGCTGTATCTCTTAATAAGCACCGGTGGCAGAAATTCCAATTTTGCTGCGACAAAGAGTTTCGCAATGATAGGCGCATCCGACGCCGCTTTTATGCTCGGCGTGTTTATGATATGGTCACTTTCGGGGACTTTTGTCATCTCAGATATTAGCCTGGCGACCACTTCAGCACTGCCAATTATAGCCTTCCTGCTGCTTATGACAGCCGCCATTACCAAAGCGGGCGCATTGCCCTTACATACCTGGCTGCCCACAAGTGGTGAATATGCACCGGCCTCGGTGATGGCACTTTTGCCCGCTGCAATTGATAAGCTTTTGGGGATTTATCTATTGGTAATTGTCGTGCGGGAAATATTCATAATTAACTCCCCTGCTTTAACTATCGTCCTGTCAATCATAGGTGCCGCCACGATTATTATCGCCGTGATGATTGCGATGGTTCAGCACAATCTCAAGAAGCTGCTGTCCTATCACGCTATCAGCCAGGTCGGTTATATGATACTTGGCATAGCAACAGGCACGCCTGTGGGTATTGCCGGCGGAGTATTCCACATGCTCAACCACGCAATCTATAAATGTTGTTTATTCCTGTGCGGCGGTTCCGTTGAGCAGGCGGCAGGAACGGCTGAGCTGGATAAACTCGGTGGCTTAGGTAAAAAAATGCCGATTACTTTCGTTGCTTGCCTGATTGCAGCTCTGAGTATTTCCGGAATACCTCCTTTCAACGGATTTGTTTCCAAGTGGATGGTCTATCAGGGTGTAATTGAGATGGGTGCTCAACAAGCAGGAGGTGCCGCCGGCCTTTGGCCCATCTGGCTGACTTGTGCTATGTTTGGAAGCGCTCTTACTCTGGCTTCATTTGTAAAACTCATACATTCGATGTTCCTTTCACGCCTGCCGAACGAGCTAAAAGATGTAAAAGAAGTATCT
Organism: Candidatus Aegiribacteria sp.; assembly: GCA_048635425.1. Taxonomy (GTDB): domain Bacteria; phylum Planctomycetota; class Phycisphaerae; order Sedimentisphaerales; family Anaerobacaceae; genus NIOZ-UU13. Next base: position 9,404 of record JAIVYN010000043.1, on the reverse strand, counting down.
CCGGCGATGACCATTCCGATGATGATACTTGCATTGCTGTGTGTGTTCTTCGGTGTCTTCTACCACGTTCCGCTAAAACTTTTCATTTATCCTGCCTTGGGTATAGAACCAGGTACTGCAATTTTCGGTACCTGGATGTCCGGCATTGCCACAATCCTCTTGATAATTGGTATTGGTCTTGGAGTGCTCATCTGGTTTGTCGCAGGATTGTCGAGAAATATCAGGACCGTGCCAACCTGGACCTGCGGCGAGGTGCAGAGTAATGAATCAATGAGAATACCAGGGACGCATTTCTACAAGACTGTTTCGCGAATGGGCGGCCTGAGACAGCTTTACAAGGGCCAGGAAAAAGGATATTTCGACCCATACGAGCAAGGCGGTAGGTGTGGATTGTGCCTGACAGGTTTTCTACGGTGGCTTCATTCCGGCGTGCTGCCAATGTATTTGACCTGGGTAACTTTAGGATTATTGATAATTATATTTATAGTTTGTGAAATTCGGTGAGGTTAATAATATGCCTATATTCTACGTCTTACTGCTGTTTATGATAATCGCTGCTATTATTGCGATAGAAACCAAAAATCTGCTAAGTTCCGTAATCTGCATCGGTGCCCTCGGTTTCGGTGCCTCTTTAATGTTCCTGTTTTTGCGGGCGCCGGACATTGCGATAACCCAGATTGTGGTGGAAGTTTTGGGTTTGATTATCCTGATCCGAGCCACAATCTCCCGCGACCTGACTTTTATCACTGGTGACAGAGAATTCTTCGGGACGGTTATTTCGGTGGTAATCATCTTCGTGATTTTTTTGGCGGGTATAAGAGTTTTTGAGACTTTACCGGATTTTGGAACGGCCATTTTTGCCAAGACTGAAGGAGCTGCTTCACAAACCTACATCGAGCAAGGACTTAAAGATACAGGAGCATCGAACATTGTAGCATCGGTTATCCTGGATTATCGTGCCTATGATACACTGGGTGAGGCAACCGTGCTGTTTACTTCGATTATAGGCGCAACTGTAATTCTGCGAAAAAAGGCCAAAAAACTGCTGGAGGAATCCGAATAATAAAGAAAAGATGAATCTCGAATTTCGTATTTATTTTTTCATATAGGGATGACAAAAAAATGAAGGGAATGACAATAATAGTAAAAACTATCAGCAGTTGGGTCAAGATGCTGATTTTCCTGTTTGGCATTTACATTATTCTCTTCGGCCATCTTACCCCGGGTGGCGGTTTTGCCGGCGGGGTGATTTTGGCTTCTTCCTATATACTGCTTATGTTATCGTTCGGCAGGGAGTTTGTGGAAGAAAATCTGCCTCTACCGCTTGCCTCAAAGCTTGACTGTCTGGGTGCATTTCTCTTTGCTATGATAGCGATCTTGGGATTGGTCTTCGGCGGGGTCTTCTTTCTTAATTTCATCTATCAAAAGTATCTGCCGGGCCAGCCTTTGGAGCTCATAAGCGCAGGCACTATACCGTTATCGAATATTGCCATCGGTCTGAAAGTCGGTGCATCATTATTTCTGGTTATTCTTACTCTTTCGATCTGCTGTAAAGATTTTAAGCCTAATACACCATCTGATGGAAAGGAATAAAACTTATGCCTTATTCTTTGTGCTTTTTACTGTTTATGCTCGGGCTGTATTGTGCAGTCGTCAAAAAGAATATGGTAAAGATTGTCGTAGGCATTATGGTTATGGAATATGCCGTCAATCTTTTCCTGATTATGCTCGGCTATCGTTTAGGTGGTGAGGCACCGATCATTGGCAGAAGCCATGTGGATTCAGAAACCGGGCAGATTGTTGCCGGCTTCCTCAGAAGTTCGGTTGACCCGCTGCCTCAGGCCCTTGTGCTTACGGCAATTGTTATTAGTTTGGGTTCATTGGCACTTATGATTTCGATATGCATCAGGACTTACGAAAAATACGGCACCTTTGACATCACTCAAATAAGGAGACTAAAAGGATGAGGATTCCGTTGCCTCTTTTTATCGCTGTCCCTTTAGTAATGGCTTTTTTGCTTCCAATGTTTGGGAGAAAAGGCAAAACTGCCGCAACGGTCTTGGCCAATCTCGTAACCGTTTTGTTGCTTGTATTTGCTGTTGCTTCTATTGGTAAAACCGAGGTTTATGAAGTAGGCAAATGGTCTATCCCGCTTGGGATTAATCTTGTCCTCGACGGCTTAAGCTCACTTCTGCTTTTGGCTATAAGTGTTGTCAGTGCCGCTGCGATGCTCTTTAGCGTCAGGTATATGGAGCAATACACAGCCAAGACAAAATACCTGAGCCTGTTTCTACTTATGGTCGCGGGTATGAACGGTGTCGTACTCTCCGGAGACATCTTCAATCTGTTTGTATTTCTGGAAATTGCTTCACTCGCATCTTACGCACTTGTCGGCTTTGGCTGTGAGCACGAAGAGCTTGAGGCATCCTTTAAATATATGGTGTTGGGCACTATCGCTTCTATATTCATTCTTTTTGCGATTGCCCTTGTTTATGGTAATACCGGCACGCTTAATATGGCCTATATTTCGGAGGCAATCCAGGACTCAGGCTTAAATGACGGTCTAAAATTTGCCTTAGCTTTATTTATTGTCGGCTTCGGCTTAAAGGCCGCCCTCGTGCCGTTCCATGCCTGGCTGCCTGATGCACATCCTTCGGCTCCTGCACCGATTTCCGCAATGCTCTCCGGTGTTTTGATTAAGTCCCTTGGTGTTTACTCACTCGTGCGAGTTATCTTTAACGTTTTTGGTGTGTCCGTTTCTGTTAGCTGGGTATTGGTTGCATTGGGTGTTTTGAGTATGGTAATTGGTGTGTTCTTGGCTGTGGGGCAATGGGATTTTAAACGTCTTCTCGCATATCACAGCATATCCCAAATGGGTTACGTGATCCTTGGGATAGGTATCGGAGCACTAATACTTGCCCGTAATGGAAAAGTTGAGTGGGCGGCGTTGGCTATTCTTGGGGGCTTGTTTCACCTTGTCAACCATGCTATCTTCAAATCGCTGTTGTTCTTGACAAGCGGTTCTGTGGAGATGTCAACAGGCACAAGACAACTAAAGGAATTGGGAGGACTTGTTGAGAGATTGCCTTTTACGCGGGCAACATGTACAGTGGCCTCGGCGTCAATTGCCGGGGTACCTCCATTTAACGGATTCTGGAGCAAACTGATACTTGTTGTTGCCGCGGTTCAGGCGGGATTTCTGTATTTGGCTGCGGTTACGGTTATTGTGAGCCTTGTTACGCTCATCTCTTTCCTTAAAATCCAGCGATATGTATTTCTTGGCGAGCTGCCGGAGAATCTCCAGCAGGTAAAAGAGAATAAAGGCTCTATGCTCGTTGCTATGGTATTTTTGGCCTGCTTGTGCGTGCTTTTGGGATTGCTCGTTCTGGTGCCAGGATTAAAGCAGAGCATTCTTGACCCTGCTGTTAAAGTATTGACTGACGGACTTAGGTATTCCGCTGTTATAATTGAAGTTTTGCAAAATTGAGGTTAGGTGTATATTATTTGAGAAAATTAGCTTTTTCGATTTCCTTAAATAATTAGCTAACTTCTTATAATGTGATATTAAGGCTGTGCTAATATGAGACGAGTAATTTATTTTGTTTTGGCTTTTGTTGTTTGGATGCTGCTGACCTGGCCTTTTGTTGATGGCAAAATAGACCTCCAGATTGTAATCGCGGGCTTGATAGCTTCTGTGATAGTTGCGGTTATGTTCCACGAAATATTACCAAAAGAACATCACGTATTTATTTCCCCGGTGCGGATATTCTGGTTCCTCGTTTATATACCCGTATTCTTCTATTATGTAATGATGGCTAATCTGGATGTTGTCTATCGTGCCCTGCATCCTAAGATGCCGATAAAACCCGGAATCGTAAAAATAAAAACAACCCTAAAAACAGATTCCGGAATTACTGCATTAGCTAATTCCATTACCCTGACGCCGGGTACTTTGACGGTGGATTTGACAGACGACGGTTTTTTGTACATCCACTGGATTAACGTTAAATCAGACGACATCGAGCAGGCAACCAAACACATTGCTCAAAGGTTTGAGTGGTTCCTGAAAAAGATTTTCGAATAAGAGAAGATTAGCAGAAACTGAAGTTTTGCAAAAGTCTTGTAGAAATTAAAAGTGCCTAAAGTTAAAAAAAATAATCAATAATCAATATCGAAGATCCGTCGTCGTTTGACGGAATCAATTGATTGAGGTAGCTATGATAACGTTATTTTACATTGGCTTATTTATATGTTGTTTCTTGTGTTTGTATCGAATAGGTCGCGGCCCCAGTGCCCCGGACAGGACCGTAGCTATTGATATTTTGGGTATCGTTATAGTGGGTTTCTGTGCCATCCTTGGGCTGGTTACCGGAAAAGATTTTTATCTCAATGTCGCTCTCGCCTGGGCACTGCTGAGCTTTATTGGGACCATAGCATTGGCAAAGTTTTTGGAGGGCAGAAGTTTCGATGACTGATATCATTGGATACATACTGATAATAATTGGAATTTTGTTTAATGTGTTTGGCTGTATAGGGTTGGTTCGCTTCCCCGATGTTTACAACCGCCTGCAGGCCTCAACAAAATGTGTAACCCTCGGCACCATTTTGCTTTTAGTTGGTGTCGCCTTAGCCAGTGGTTCGCCGGCCCTGAGCGCCAAAGCTATAATCTGCGCTGTTTTTATATTGATAACTTCACCTACCGCCGCCCACGCAATCGCCAAAGGTGCGTATGCTTTCGGTGTGGAGTTGTGGGAAAACAGTGTCGTTGACAAATACGCAGAATCGAAATTAGAAATACGAAGCACAAATGAGGTGAGTAATGAGTAGTGAGTAGTGAGTATTCAGTTCACTAATTAACCAATTAACTACTCACTAATTAACTACTCACCAATTAACCATCTTGTTTCGGATTTCGATATTTGTCCTCGTGAAAACGGGGATTCGAGTTTAGGATTTATATGAAATGCGTTTACCAAAATTAAGAGAATTAAAAGAAGCTGTAATAGCGGTATTTTCGCCGCGATTTACCACTCGGTTTCCTGCCAAGCCTTGCGTAGTGCCGGAAAAGTACAGAGGTAAACCGGAATTCGACCTTGATACCTGCATCGGTTGCGGGGCGTGTGTAAATGTTTGTCCCGCTCCCGGATGCCTGAGTATGGAAGACGACCTTGAAGCTGACCCGCCGGTAAGAAGAATCTCACACCGATACGACACCTGCATCTTTTGTGGGAATTGCGAAGCTAACTGCACTACAGAAACAGGAATAAAACTCTCAAATGAATGGGATTTGGCCACCCTGAACAGGGAAGATACCATCGAGACTCACGAATTCGAGCTTCAACTGTGTGAAAAATGTGGTGCTTTGATAGGCACTAAAAAGCATCTGGTCTGGCTTTATGAAAAACTCGGCCCACTGGCCTATACAAATCCTTCATTATTGATAGCCAAGAGCAGCGAGCTGCTCACGGAACCACAGGAGATTGTGCAGCAATCCGGCGAAGGCGTTCAGACAAGCGATTTTATGCAGATTTTGTGCCCTAAGTGCAAATGCGAGCTGAACATCCGGCTCTAAAAAATGCGCTTACGTTGCTAAATTGTGGTAGATATGCTATAATAAGATAATGATAATTTAGATAACAATGAGGGGAATAAGATGGGTTTAGTAATTGCGAAAATAATTCTTAAAAATCCAAGCAAAGTGGGTCTCGAATCAATAGAGGTTGATGCACTTGTAGACTCAGGAGCAGTTCATCTTTGTATCCCTGAACACATTAGGATACAATTGGAATTAGATGAAATAGATAAAAAGGAAGTAACATTAGCAGACGGGAGCAAGAAGCTTATTCCCTATGTTGGTCCTATTGAGATAAAGTTTAAGAACCGAGTAGGTTTTGCAGGGGCTTTAGTTATGGGTGACCAACCGCTTCTTGGTGCCATTCCTATGGAAGACATGGATTTAGTAATAATACCGGATAAGAAAATCTTAGATGTTAATCCTGATAGCCCGAATATTGCCAGTTCAATTGCAAAATAGAATTTACTTGACCGTGGCCTTGAATTGACAAAAAACTGTTTGCTATGGATAAACAGCTTTTTGAACAGCTAAGGAAATTTCGTGGTTCCAGAACACTTATTGTCGGAATCGGAAATATATTAAAGGCTGATGATGGGGCTGGACCGATTGTTTGCGAGCAGCTCGGACGTGCAAAAGTCTGTGCCGACCTGATTGATGCCGGAACAGTACCTGAGAATTATATTCAGCCGATTATAAAAAAAGCTCCACAGAATTTACTTGTCATTGATGCTATTGATTTTGGAGCTTCACCTGGAACAATAAAAATATTCGAACCTGAGCAGCTAAACTCGCACACCATCTCAACCCATACGCTCTCACCCCGCTTATTTGTCGATATGGTCTGTCAGAATATCAAGCTTGATGTCTATTTTGTTGGTCTTCAACCCGCCCAAATACAGCTTGGCCAATCTATATCTCCTCAGGTAAGCCAGGCAATCCAAAAGCTGTGCCGTGCCCTTACAGACATTTTCCCGCCCAAACAATAGATCATACAATACTAAAACAGAGCCACGACCGTAAGGGAGTGGTAACTACCCAAGACCAAACAGAGTGAGGCAGCGGTATTGTACCCACAAATTTACAAGTTCTTAAGCAGGCGCTTAGCTTTGCTTGCATCATCGCTGGAGTCAAAGGCTAAGTGAAAGATGGCACGGTTGCCGATAGCGGCCCCGGAAAGACCTCGAAGGTTGATACCCGCCTCGGCCAATCGCATCGTTAGTTCAGCACCAAAGCCTGGTTTGTTCCCTGTGGCCACCCGGATTCCGTGCAGCGACTTGGTCTTCTCGAAACCGGCCTTTCTCGCAGCCCGTATTTGTCTGGGACCCTTAATAGGTGTAACGAACACCACACCTTTTCCGGGTTTTACACGGCGGGCAATGGCAAATTCAAGGTCAACATCTGCCTGGGCAAGAGCTTCAAGTTTCTCAGCTAACGCACCCGGCCGGTCCTTAATACTCGCAGCCCACACATCAACACGACTAACATCAACTCTCATAATTCTTCTCCCAAATTTATTTACTTCTTTATTCCTTCGGTTAGCCCCCAGACCTGTGCTGGGGGTTTTCTTTTCCCCAAATTTATCGCGGGCTTCTTGCTATTCACTAATCACTATTTAATTCCACGGCCTTTGTCAATACTTTATGTAACTAAAGGCTTCTGCAAAATTGCAGGTTAGGCATACTTTGGAAAGAAAAAAACGTTTTTTGTTTTTTTCTTTTCAAACAGTAAGCTCTTGCACAATGAACAGTTACAGGATTATTTAAGAAAATCAAAAAAACAATTTTCTTAAATAATATATGCCTAACCTGCAATTTTGCATAATACATTATATAACTAAATCTGGTAGATGTTGTAATTGTAGGCTGGGGCTTTCGTCTTTCGCAGTCCCGATTTTCTCAGGACGGAGAAGGGATGCCCCACCATTTTCCTGAAGCAATCTGCCTTAAGAGCTTATCCGAATAACCGGGTCGTTATGAGGCCGAGCGAAAAGTTTGAGGCCAAGGCGGCAGGACAAAAAGGCTCGCCAGAAGTGGTTTTCTCCACGTTGAGAACGTTTTTGGCCGACAACGCAGGCATCGGGCTTTGCAGCTGGCCGCAATAGAGCGGGTTATTCGGATAGGCTCTAAATCCCCAGTGTCGTAAGCTTCTCGAGAAATTGCCGATAGACGGAGGCTGCCAGGTACGTACATAAGACCGTGACAGCTAAAACTATCACAGTGATAATCAATCTGGTTGCTGGTTTATAGCGAGGATTAAACCACACGAGCGGAAGGGCCAGCGGCCCAACGCACAGCAATGCAATTATTACACTTGGCGTGGTAAAGTACCATTTTTTCTCCCGAGGCCTCGAACCGGCCCGGCTAAATCCGTCAAGATACTCACCACAGTACCGACACTTGATAGCCTCTGCCTGAATCTGCTCGGCACAAAAGGGACATTTCTTCATCCTAACTGTTTCTTCTGCGGGTTGTTTGTTTTGCCCCTGTTTCGACTGTTCTGTACAATTATGTGTAATTAATTCTGTTTCCATAGTATTAGTTATCGGTTCTTCAGCAAGGCTTCATTAGAACCATAGAGTTGAGCTTGCCCCACCACTTGTCATTCCCGCGCAAAGCCTGCCCTGAGCGAAGCCGAATGGGCGGGAATCCAGTTTCTTCAGTGAAGTCTGATTTCGCGCTTTGTCATTTCGAGCAGAAGAGCCTGCCCTGCCTGCCCTGAGCGAGCAACGCGAGTCGAAGGGAGCGAAGTCGAATGGGAGAAATCTATTAAAAACTATCATTGCGAGCACCTCACCTGATTCTCAGGAAGTATGCAGAAGAAAATGGACGAACAATGTCATTGCGAAGGAGCCGCAGGCGACTGTGGCAATCTCAATCCTCACAATACGCAAACCGTTTATTTTCTTAGGAGGAGCGAAGCGACGCAGCAATCCCTGTCCCCGCAAGCCTGTAGCGGGGATCCAATCTTATTTTCCTTAAAACCGCTATTACCAAAAGTGGTTACGGCATGCCTTGCACACACTATATTGATTCGTCTTTTATAAAGGCACGTAGTCCTTTTGACTAATCAAAAGGACTATGTATATATCAAAAATAATATCTGCTTCGCATCATTTTCAATCAACAAAAATGAAAAATAATACTCTAAATCTTGGCTTTTCGTAGTACATTGATAAATTCCAGAATAACACTTGCCTTACCTTTAACTCCCATCTTACGAAATACATTACCAAGGTGAGAACGCACTGTATTGTATGCAATATTTAGTTTATCGGCGATCCTGTCATTATCAAGATCTTTGCATACCAATTTAGCAACCTCAATTTCTCTTGGTGTTAAATGCCAACATTTTCTCAGATACTCCCACTGTCTTTTAGTAAAAACCATAATCCGCATTCCTTTTATTTTCATTACTAAAAATATGCTTAATATTTTCTTGTTAAATATCTCGCCTAATATCTTACTCATTAATTAAGAAAATGCAAGTAGTCCTTTTGACTAATCAAAAGGACTATATACATTATTCTGTTCGCACCACAAGCCAACAAAATTATGTATTTTGATTTTTTAACTTTCCTCCTCCTCTGCTCCAGGTCCAATCTGGGTATTCTTAATCAATATGCGGGCTGAATCCATTCATTCCTCGATATTAACATAAGCAAAATAAAAAAGGCCGATATAAGCGCTGCAAATATCAGTTTGAATAATCTGTCATTAAGTGTCTTTTTCGCCGTCATAAATCAAATCTCCCTGTCGATGTAATGTATTGCAAAAGGCACAAGTGCACAAGTGAAATAACTGCAATCTTGTCCCCTCAAGCCTGTAGCGGT
>JAIVYN010000042.1:0-18555 GCA_048635425.1 Candidatus Aegiribacteria sp. | reverse complement strand
TGAGCGCAGTCGAATGGGCCAATTTCAAACGGGGCGTCCACTCATGGACAGCAGGAAGTACAAAAAATATTTGACTTTGCCGTTGGGGGCCGATAGAATTTGCTGTGTACCAGAAATCATCTGTTGCAACCGAAATAATGAGAAAGGGTTTCAAACATGTCTATGAACAATTCTAAAAAAGTGTCCCTTGCGGCGGCGGCTGCCGGAGTGATGTCGGGAACAGCCGGTGCCGCCCGGAAAAAAGCGGTGGATAAACTGATGGCCGGGATAAGGGACGACAACGACAAAGTTCGAGCGGAGGCCTGGCTTGGCGCCGGCGAAGTCGGAGCCGCAGCGGTCAAGCCTTTGGCGAGAGTAATGAGTAATAAAGAGTTCGAAGTTGCGCGTGCGGCCAAGCGTGGATTATGGAAGATAGTTCGCCACGCCGGTCGCCCCAAATCCGGCAATGAAAAAAGGGCGGTTGTTAACAATTTGGTTGAGTTGTTGGGCGATGAGCAGCCTGTGCCTGTTCGCCGTGAAGTGCTGTGGATGCTTTCCGAGATAGGCACCCGAAGGTCCATCAAACCGATAGCTGCTTTGTTGTCGAACAGAGAGCTGCGTGAGGACGCCCGGATGGTATTGCAGCGAATTCCGAACAGAGGTGCGGTTGCGGCACTGAGAGCCGGGTTGAAAGCTGCCCCCGAGGACTTCAAGCTTAATATAGCGCAATCGCTGCGACAGCGAGGTGTGAAGGTTCGTGGATTGCCATGTGTTAAACTGGTGCCCACAAAGAAGACTAACGTAAAGCCACTGTAATACAACGATTTTTAGCACTTTATTTCATAGCTGAAATAATAGAGCAGAAAGGTAATAGAACGATGAAACGAACAAATCAGCTCAACAGGCGAGAATTTTTAGCTGCCGCTGGTGCGGCGATGAGCGTTCCGTATTTAATTCCCTCCGGCGTGCTGGCGGCGCCGGGCAGAGGCGGGGCAAACGAACGGTTGACGATGGCCCATATCGGCGTCGGTGGTATGGGTGGGTCCCATTTACGCGATATGGTAAAAAGACGCGACAGAGGCGAGGTGAACATAGCGGCGGTCTGTGACATCGACAGGAACAGGTTAACCAACGCGTTGAAGACTGCCGGCAAGGGCGTACAGCCTTACCACGACTACCGTTATATTCTCGAACGCAAAGACATCGACGCTGTTGTTATCAGCACGCCGGACCACTGGCATGGGGTCCAAACGGTCCACGCGGCTGAATGTGGCAAGCACGTTTATGTAGAAAAGCCGGCCTGCTGTACGATCGAGGAAGGCAAGGCGATGGTCGCCGCTGCAAAGAAGAACAACGTGTCTGTCCAGGTCGGTTCCCAGGGCCGTTCCCAGCCGGAGGCCTATTTGGCGCATCGGTACTTAGTTAATGGCAATATCGGCCACATCAGCCGGGTTGACTGTTTCCATTATCCCAGCCCGGAGGATAATAACCCTGTACCGGACAGTGATCCGCCGCCTGAGCTGGACTGGGATATGTGGCTGGGTCCTTTGCGCTGGCGGTCGTACAACAAAAGGTACTGTCACGGTGTCTTCCGCTGGTTACTGGAGTCCGGCGGCGGTCAGATTCGTGACCGTGGTGCGCACGTCATGAGCTGCGCTATGTGGTGGATGGGCGCCGACGGCACCGGTCCGGTAACTATTGAAGCGACCGGCACCCCGCCGAAGAAAGGTCTTTGGGACAGCGCCGTGCTTATGGAAGCGACCTACACGTTCAAGAATCCGGACTGGATATTGACGTGGACTCAGATGCCCCGCGAGAAGTTACCTTCTGCTGAGGAAAGGACAGGCAAAGAGCCCGGCGGTAAAATCAGCCGGCCCGGTTACGGCGCAATTTACCGAGGCGACAAGGGCGAATTCATCCACTGGGGCGGCGACGGCGGCACCTGGGCCGAGAAGAAGGCCCGTGAATGGGAGCCGCCGGCCGGTGCCAAGGATGTGTATAAGAGTCCGGGTCACAAAGAAGACTGGTTCAAGGGCATCAAGACCGGCGCCAAGACGATTATGAACATTGAAGCTGCGGTGGGCGTGGCCAACTTGTGCGTTTTGGGTAATCTTTCCTATATTCTTGGTCGCAAGCTCGAGTGGGACCAGGCCAGGCAGGAAATAGTCGGTGACGAACAGGCACGGCGAATGATGTATCGGCCACAGCGACACCCGTATCATTTGTAGGAGTTCGCCGAATAAAACCGAATATGGAAATTCGAGGAAATTAGAAAGTGCCTAAAGTGACAGCTTTGCTGTCATTCTGAACGCAGCGCAGCGAAGTGAAGAATTTCTGTTTTGTTGGCCAGATCCTTTGGCTTCGCCTCAGGATGACACTTACGTGTCACTTTAGGCACTTTAGCTCACTTGATATTGCTTTGGATTTCGGATTCCTCATTAGCCAGTACAATTATTTCGGTTGGTCCGAGCAGTTTATAGCATATACCTCGCCAGCAGATAGTTCTGCCAAAAGCCGATGAGATAATAAAAGATAACAGCAGCAACGACCATAGCCAGCAGGCGAGGATGTCGGCGAGACAGGCGGCCCTCATTGCTCGGCGCTCATGTTTGAGCAATTTTTCAGCGGTTCTCTGTCGAAGTATGGCCCGACCCAATTGATTTACGAAAAATACCACAGGTACCAGGGCAAAAAGGTCCAGGTTTTTATGTTGAATTGTTGCAGCGTAGATTGCCAGGCCGGCCGCACCCCATATACCCAATACTGAGTACAGGCTGCTAAGTAGTCCAAACCACCAGGTCTTCGGGGCGTATATACGAGTTATTAGAAATTGTCTTCGGCTGAACTCAAAGAGCTTTGGCCAGGTAGTGGATTCGTGTGAAGCCACCAGGCAGGCGGGAACGAAAGCTACTTTCATACCGGCTTTTTTGACGGCCCTGCTGAGTGACAAATCATCACTTAAGGCTTTAGTCCAGATTTTGTCGAGGCCGAGGCGGCGAAAAACATCGATGCGGATAGCCATAGATCCGCCCCAGGCTTGATTGAAATGGGTGTTGCCAAGCAGCTGGGCGACCTTGGCGTTCAATGCCGATAGGGCCAGAGTGGCCAGGTTGTTCTTTTTCGGTATAAACCAACGATAACCCGTAGCGACGCCGTTCTTGGGTTGTCGAAGAGGGTGAACTAAGTGACTTAGCCAGTCGGTGCGGACACAGACGTCGGAATCGGCAAAGGCGAGGACGTCGATATCATCGCTAACTCTTTCGTAGCAGTACAGCAGATTATGGATTTTTTGGCTACAGGATTGGCTCTTGCCTGCAACAAATATTTGCACATCCTGAGCTTTTGAGGTTTGGCTGAGCTGATTTTTCAGTTTGCACAGTTCGCTGTAGGCCGGGTCCGACTCATCGGCGACCACAAACCACAACAGGTGATTTTCGTAGTCCTGATTGAAAAATGATGTGATGTTGCTTTGAAAATCCGGGTCCAGACCTTTACACGGTACAATCAGTACGGCCTTCAGCTCGTGCCATAAACGCTTTTTTTTGTATTTTGCCAGTGCATAGCGATAATTATTATATGTCTGGAGCAAAAAGAGCAGTTGTGAGATGATTGCCGCCAGTGCTATATAGTAGTACCAATCCATTTTAATTGACTATTGATTATTGACTATTGAATTATCAAGTGGATGCCTACGGGCATAGCCAGTGGAACTCTACCCTTCGGATTATTAGAATTCAAGATATAGAAGCTAATGGTACTATGGAGTCGATTAGCTGCTTAATAGTATAAGATATTGCCAGGTCGGTTGAAAGCAAGCAGCCGTGATTGTGATTAGATGCGATAATTATCAGATTGTCGCCGGCTTGACTCCATCCCTGCTCTTGCGGCTGGTGGCCGAGGATGAAAATGTCAACATCAAACAGCTTGGCCATTTTATCGAGCAGAGCCTGGCTGTGCTTTCTGCCCCAGGTTAAAAGGTAAGCTGAGCCTGGTCTGACCACATCGTTAATTTTTAGTTGTCTGTTCAGAATTTTCGGGTCGAATTTATCGAAGAAGCGGTCGCTCGGGAGCGAATGCGAGATCCATATTCTGTTGTCGCATCTGAGAGCTAAGGGTTGTGAGAATAGAAATTGTCTTATCGCCAGCTCGACATCAGCGCCGTCCTGCTGAAATTCCCGGTCCAGAGCCAGACGCATAGCTCGATTCATTTCTTTGCCGTCTTTCATCACTTCGCTGTTGTTTATGAAAGCGGTGTCGTGATTTCCCATAATAATATGGACGCGGTCTGGAAAGGTTAATTTGTAGCGGACAGCGTCAAACAACAATCGATACGACAAACAACCCCCCTGCGAATCTTCGGGGCCTCCGTGTATAATTTCCTGGAGAACTATATGTCTATCAGGATTGTTGGCCAAATCGGCAAAAGCAACTATTCTTTCGAAGTTTCGCCGATGCCCGTGAATATCGCCGGTCAGAATCAAACTGCCGTCGGCGGGCAAATGAATCACATTACCCCGTCGAAACTTATCAGCATTGACGGCTTCTATTCCCTTATTCAGCAAGTCAATTATTGTTTGAGGCATTTTTGTTATTCGTTTTAATCTTTCCGCCGAAGATACTGTGTACCATCAGGTCCAGTCTCGACATAACCGTCATCATATTACGTGGACGGTTTGCGGGGTCGTCCTCGATACAGTCCATTACGAGTTTTGAGATTCCGGTGGGTAATTGTTTTTTTAGCTCATGAGGTGCTCGTCTCGGCTCGACGATGGGTAAGCCGAATTTGTTCTTTTTGGGTATCATGGTTGGGGCGTGCTTTCCAGTGAGCGCCCAGAACATTGTTGCCCCAAGATTAAAGATGTCGGTCTTTGGGCCGAGTGGCTTGCGCTTAACCTGCTCAGGCGCAATATAGTCCGGTGTGCCTTGAATTCTCGGTTTTACCGTTCCGATTTTGCAGCTCTGACCGAGGTCTATGATTTTGATAGAGCCGGACTTGTTTATAAGAATATTGTTGGGCTTTATATCGCAGTGGACAAAGCCGTGCTGATGCATGGCGTTAAGTCCGCTTGCGACCATCCTGAATACGAGCAGTACGTCTCCTAAACTCAAGGTGGAGCAATCTTCGAGGTTCTTGCCGTCAAAGTATTCCATAGAAAGGAGCATTTCTTTAACTTTAAACATACTGCGCATTTTCCTCAGCTCGTAGCATTTACGGACGTAGAGGTGGTCTATTAGCTGAGCCACTTTATATTCGGTATTGACCTGCTCGAAGACTCTTTTATCTTGCGGCCTTTCGAATATGACTCTTTTTAGAGCAACTTTTATACCCTCCTCTTCGTCGGTTGCCAAATAGATTGTGCTGCGCGCACCGGTTCCGATGCGTTTTATTATGGTAAAACCGCCGACGTCGAGTATATCTTTAGCCATATTGTCAACGACAACCTAAAATTTAAGGAACGACCGATATTTTAGCACACGAGAATAAGATGCGCTAAATAGGCCTCCTGTTTCGTTAATTTCGCTGTTTAGCTGCTGCTGTTATAGGACGCAAAACAGCCTAAAATCTTAGAGGGCTCCTCTAAAATTCCCTAAAACATATCAAAATCATCTCTATATCGAACTATAAACCGACCTACTTGAGTTTCATAAAGGCGGAAGTATACAATAGAATTGGCTATTTATCCAGTTGTTAGGGCGATTTTTCATGAGATCAGGTCGAAAAAAAGTAGGGCTTGACAAGTTTGTTAAAATTTGGATAATACCTTAAACCGATTTGGACGAAAATGGCTTTTTAAGGCGCAGCGTATCGATTCGTCCTGATTTATCGGGATTCCCCGATAGCTCAACTGGTAGAGCGAGCGGCTGTTAACCGCTAGGTTGTAGGTTCGAGTCCTACTCGGGGAGTTAAAAGGATTTTGGCCTTCTGGTCAAAATCCTTTTAATTGTCTCGATAGGTGAGAGCCTATGTGAGCTTGTCCCGAGCGAAGCGAGGGAAGTCCTGCCTTGCAAGAGTATTATGTGGCATTTGTACATAATCGAGAAAAGTGACAAATATTACACCGGCATTACAACCGACCTCAAAAACCGCCTCCGTCAACACGGGAATCCGCCATTGCTTTACAAAGAAACATTCACTGACAAGCATCAAGCTGCCAAGAGAGAAAAACAGATTAAAGGTTTCTCCAGAGCAAAAAAGGGAAACCTTATAGCAAAATTCAGCAGTTGCCTGTTGAAAGCTGTCTACAATGATAAATTGACGCTTATGCGCTGCCGCAAATCTTGACAGATACCTTGAAGTGCAAGTACAATAGCTGTATAAAAAGTTTCAAAGAAAATTTCTTACTTTGCAGTTTTTCTTAACATTTTAGGATGACGATGGTAGATAGCCGGTCATCACAATCTGAGAAGGTTGCATTGCGTGAGCGAATCAAAGAGTTGACCTGTCTCTATGATATCGCCCAGATTGCAAGTCAGTCAAACAAATCGCTGGAATATATTCTACAGGGCATTGTTAAGGTTCTCCCTTCAGCTTGGCAGTATCCGGAAACAACTTTAGCTCGACTTGTTTTGTACGGGGTTTCTTATACAACCAGTGACTTCCCAACGAACTGTCAGAAGCAATCTGCTGATGTTTTCGTTAATGGCAAGCCAAGAGGTTTTATTGAAATTGGATATGCGGAGCAAAAGCCTGACCTTGATGAAGGCCCATTCCTTAAGGAAGAGCGAAGTCTGTTAAATGAAATTGCCAGACAAGTGGCTCTTATTATAGAACGCAAGCAGGCAGAAGAAGATAAAGTGAAGCTTCACGATCAACTCAGACATGCTGACCGGCTGGCAACCGTCGGAATGATTGCTGCAGGTGTAGCTCATGAATTGAATGAGCCTCTTGGTAATATTCTGGGATTTGCCCAGTTGGCAAAGAAATGCTCTGAAGTGCCTGTCTCGGTGAAACAGGACATAGAAAAGATTGAGAAGGCTTCTCTACACGCCAGGGAGATTATACAGAAGTTGTTGGTTTTTGCCCGACAGGTGCCACCCGAAAAAAGGCAGGTCAACCTTAATAAAGTGATTAAGGACGGGCTCTATTTTTTCAGCGCTCGATGTGCCAAAGAAGGGATTGAGCTTATTTGTAATCTTTGCCAAAACCTGCCGGAAATTGTTGCTGATCCGGTACAGTTGAATCAGGTTTTAGTAAATCTGGTTGTCAATGCTTTGCAGTCAATCTCAGGAGCAGGCAGGATTACGGTCCAAACACAGTTTTATGACCACAATGTTTATCTGGTTGTGGAAGATACGGGGCCGGGTATGAACAAAGAGGTTCTTGATAAAATATTTGTTCCATTTTTTACAACGAAAGATATCGGTCATGGGACAGGTCTGGGGCTGCCGGTAGTACACGGAATTGTTACTGCACACGGCGGATCAATTAAGGTTGAAAGCAAAATCGGCGGGGGTACACGCTTTGAAATTCAACTGCCCATAAGGGAAGAACAGGACATAAAGGAAACTAACTAATATGCCATCAACGCCTAAGAAAGAACACATTTTGGTTGTGGATGACTCTGTAAACACATTGGAAGTGCTCCAACGAAATCTGATATCGGCCGGATACCACGTTTTTACTGCGTCTGGTGTGGCTGAAGCAATTGAAATCCTTAACAGAACCAAATTGGATTTGGTTATTACAGACTTCAAGATGCCCAAGGTCAGCGGTTTAGATTTAGTGCGGCATGTCCGCGAAAATTTCAAAGATACCGAAGTTATGATGATTACAGGCTACCCATCGATTGAGGGAGCAGTAGAAGCTATTAAAACCGGGGCCGAGGAGTTTTTAGCCAAACCTTTCACGGACGTTGAGCTTTTGTCTGCCGTTCAGCGTGTGCTGGACAAAACAAAGGTGCGAAGGTCTGGACGTGCTAAACCAGACCAGGTAGTTCCTGCCCACAAAGGTCTTATCGGCTCCTCCGAAGGAATGCGCGATATTTTCACTGCCATAAGTAAAGCTTCGTCTGCGTCAGCCACTGTGCTCATTACCGGCGAAAGTGGTACAGGCAAGGAGCTTGCGGCCAGAGCTATTCACTATAGCAGCGTCCGGTCCTCGGCACCCTTTGTGCCCGTCAATTGTGGAGGCATTCCGGAAGGGCTGCTTGAAAGCGAATTGTTCGGGCATGTAAAGGGGGCGTTTACAGGAGCAACCGAATCACGGGCAGGATTCTTTCATGCTGCGGATGGCGGCACGATTTTCCTTGATGAAATCAGCGATATGAGTCTGGCGATGCAGGTCAAACTGCTCCGTGTGCTCCAGGATAAAGAAGTTTGTATGGTCGGCTCCAACCGGACGCGGAAAGTCGACGTAAGGATTCTGGCCGCTACTAACAAGGACTTGCTGGGCTTAGTAAAGAAAGGGCTCTTCCGCGAAGATTTATTTTATCGCCTTCATGTTATTACGATTGTTATCCCACCTCTAAGAGATAGAGGAGACGATATTTTATTGCTGGCTCATCATTTTCTAACTCAGTTTGCAGCCGAAGCAGGTAAGGCGCCTCCCGGATTTTCCGCTGAAGCCTTGCAGAGTCTCCGGAGTTATAATTGGCCGGGAAATGTAAGAGAATTAGAGAATGTTATCCAGCGCCTTGTGGTAATGACCGATGGTGACCTTATAGAGGTTCCCGATTTACCTTCTCTTATGCGTTTTTCAGCTCTTCGGAACACGGGATTCACGAGGACTCTTGCCGAAGTAGAGGGCGAATACATCGCCAACGTTCTGGCAAGCATGGACGGCAACAAAACCCGGGCAGCAGAAATCCTCGGCATCGACCGCAAGACCCTGCGTAAAAAGCTAAAAAGGGCCGAGCAGTCTCCACGCCTGTAAGTCGAAGACCCCTTCCAACAGGGGGAAGCGTGCTTTCAGCATTCTGAATTCTCGCTACCGGGTAATTTCTCTCCGGCGGCTCAAATCTCCCCACCTGTACGCTGTTTGTCAATAGGTACGACGTAATAAATCCAGTCATATAAATAAAATTTATTTCATCAAATACCCTTATTCTATTCAATTAGGTGCGAAATTCTCTCGTTGCACCCCCTATCGAGCCAAACGTTAATGTCACTATGTTTCCATTGTTCAACAGGTGGTATGGTTTTTGCGTTATTTCATGTATGTAATCACCCCCGCTGCTTCGTTTTTGCGAAGCAAAACGACGGGGGCAGAGTAAGGAATAAGATATGCCGGAAAATATAAGATATTTTGGACTGTGTTTGAATTGCAAGAATGCCTCATCCTGTACGTTTCCGCGGGATCCTGCCAAGCCAGCCTTTTACTGCGAAGAGTTCGAGATTGAAACCACTATTTCGATCATACCTCCCGAAAAAGAGAAACCGTTATCGATAGACTCTTCTGCCGCTAAGGACAAAGGTTCGACCGAATTCATTGGACTGTGCAGCGATTGTGAGGGCCGCAAGACCTGTGCCTTTCCGAAACCCGAAGGGGGCATCTGGCGTTGTGAGGAGTACCGATAGAATGAAACAAGAAACTGCGCTCTCAAACAAAGCCAATATTTACATAAATGAAGGGGATCCCAATAAGTGAATTCGACCGACATCTCAAGAATCTTGGAAAAGCATACTGAAGACAAAGGCAGACTTATCGCCATTCTCGAAGAAATTCAGGCTGAATATGGCTATCTTCCCGAAAAGTCGCTTAGAATAGTGAGCGACGAAACAGGCCGCTCTATGGTCGATGTATATGGTGTTGCTACGTTCTATCGTTCGTTCTGTTTGAAACCTCGAGGTAAGCATCTTATCTTTGCGTGTCTTGGTACGGCCTGTCACGTTCGAGGTGCGCCGAGGGTTGTCGAAGAGTTTGAACGGCAGTTAGGAATCAAAGCCGGTCAGACAACCGAGGATAAGGAGTTTACACTGGAAACGGTGAACTGCCTGGGGGCCTGTGCCCTTGGGCCGGTTGTTGTTATCGACGGCCATTACTTCTCGAAAGTCAGAAAATCAAAAGTAAGTAAATTATTAGATAATGCCAGAAACGGACTTGGCAAACTCGGGATAGAAAAGGATAAACGAATCTTCCCCATCAATGTAAATTGCCCCCATTGTAATCACAGTCTGAAAGACGAGACCTTTTCCATTGACGGTCAACCATCAATACGGATAACTATATCCTCGGACCAGAAGCAGGGTTGGCTTAGGCTTTCATGCCTGTATGGTAGTTACAATTTTGCTTCTGAGTTTGACGTTCCCCCAGACTCGGTAGTGAGTTTTATTTGCCCGCATTGTGGTGTGGAATTTCCCAGCACCTTGGATTGCTCGGTATGCGCTGCGCCAATGGTGCCAATGCTCGTAGATGGCGGGGGTATAGTGCAGATTTGCTCGCGTTGTGGTTGTAAGAACCATCTGTTGGATTTAGTTTGACTAAGATGAGGCAACAAAGTGTTAAGATTATCTTCTATAAATGATCTAAAAGAATTGCGGAGAGTGCTTTTTGATGCCAGTGATGAAAATAAGCCGCGCATAGTTATTTGCGCTGGAACAGCCTGTCAGGCAAGCGGCTCAAACGATATTATTCGAATCGCAAAAAGATACATTATTGAAAAACGCCTGGTTGGTAAAGTGTCTCTTCGTATTACCGGATGCCATGGTTTCTGCGAGATGGGGCCTTTTATTCTTACTGAGCCACAGCAGGCATTTTACACACAGGTAAAGTTTGACGACGTTCCGAGGATTATTGAAGCGTTACTTTTGGATAAATATGTCGAAGACCTGTTGTATAAAGACCCACATACGGGCCAAAGGTACTACAATCGGGATGATATTCCCTTTTTTAAGAACCAGCAACGCAGCATCTTGAGTATGAATCAGAAGATAGATCCGATTCGGATATATGACTACATTGCCCAAAAGGGGTATATCGCTCTGGAAAAGGTATTGTCGAAACAAAACACAGAGTGGGTAGTGCAGCAGGTCAAGCGTTCCGGATTGCGCGGCCGCGGCGGGGCCGGCTTTCCCACAGGGTTGAAATGGGAATTATTGGCCAATCAGCCAAGCAATCGTGGCAAGTTCCTTGTATGTAATGCTGATGAAGGCGACCCCGGTGCTTATATGGACCGCAGCGTACTTGAAGGGAATCCACACAGTATCATCGAAGGGATGATTATCGCTGCCTATGGGACTGGGGCAACAGAGGGTATAGTCTATGTTCGCAATGAATATCCGGTTGCTGTCAAGCATTTGAATATCGCGCTAAAACAAGCGAGACAGCTCGGCCTTTTGGGTGAGAATATTCTCGGGACCGGTTTTTCATTTGATATCAAGCTGGTCAAGGGGGCCGGTGCATTTGTGTGCGGTGAAGAGACTGCGCTGATGCGCTCTATCGAAGGGAAGATAGGTGAGCCGCGCCAGCGGCCTCCATTCCCCGTACAGAAAGGTATTGACGGCAAACCTACGGCAATCAACAACGTTGAGACCTGGGCGAACATTCCGCTTATCTTCAGACTTGGAGCAAGGAAGTTTGCGAGTATAGGCACCCAGGGAAATAGCGGCACGAAGATATTCAGCCTGGTTGGCAAAATCAAGAATACAGGCCTTGTCGAAGTGCCAATGGGAATGACTATTAAGGAAATTGTCTATGATATCGGCGGTGGCTCGCCGGGCAAGGCCAGGATAAAGGCGGTCCAGACGGGCGGGCCGTCCGGGGGATGCATTCCTTCCGATATGTTCGATTTGTCCGTTGATTACGAAAGCTTGGCCGATGCCGGCTCGATTATGGGTTCAGGCGGCATGATTGTTATGGATGAAAATACCTGTATGGTGGATGTCGCCAAATATTTTATGAATTTCCTGAAGGATGAATCCTGCGGCAAATGTTTCGCCTGCCGAAAGGGAACGCAACGAATGTACGAGATTCTCGACGATATCTCAAGAGGCAAGGGAACACCTGGACACTTAGACCTTCTGAAAGAATTGGCGGAGGTCGTGAAGGATACGACGATGTGCGGTCTCGGGCAGACGGCATCGAATCCTGTTCTGAGCACCCTTCGTTACTTCCGCGATGAATATCTTCGACACGTGATTGATAAAAAGTGCGATGCTTTTGTCTGCAGAGATTTGGTGGGTGCGCCCTGCCAGGCCGCTTGCCCCCTGGACACCGAGGTTTGGCGTTATGTTGCCCTGATTGAAAAGGGTAAATACGAAGAAGCCTACAAAATAATTCGGGATTCCAATCCGTTCCCATCGGTCTGCGCTCGGGTTTGCGGTCGCAAGTGCGAAAACAAGTGTAATATTGCTATTAGCGGCGGCCAAGCTATTGCTATCCGGTCAATGAAGAGATTTATAACGGACCGTGTTGACCCCTCGGTTTATAAACCTGTCAGAACCGCTCGCCGGGGTAAGGATGTTCACAGGATAGCGGTTGTAGGTGCGGGCCCTGCGGGCCTCTCGGCCGCCCATTATCTTTCTCTGCTTGGTTACAAAGTGACGATCGTTGACGCAGGGGAAGAGCCAGGCGGAATGCTTATTAGTTGTATACCGGCTTATCGCCTCCCGCTGGATGTGACACGTAAGGAGATAAAAACGCTCCTTGATGAAAACATCACCCTCAGGTGCGGGACAGCCCTCGGTCGGGACATAACCATCGACGAATTATTCAAGGGTGGCTTCGAGGCTGTTTTCCTGGCAATAGGGGCGGACAAAAGCTGGCGGTTGGGGCTTGAAGGGGAAGACACTGAAGGGATTTATCCATCAATGCAGTTCCTCAAGGCCTTTAATCTGAGAGGCGAGGAAATAGCTAAAGGGCACGTGGGTATCGTTGGCGGCGGTAATTCCGCCGTAGATGCCGCAAGAGTTGCTATTCGTCAGAAAAAAGTCAAAAGTGTAACGCTGCTCTATCGACGTACTGCCCAGGAAATGCCTGCTTATGCCGAAGAAGTCGAGGCGGCTCTTGAGGAAGGTATAAGGCTTGAAACATTGGTTTCACCAACAAGCATACGTTACATCAGAGCTGCTGAGGCAGAGGGTGTGAAAGTAGAAACGTTTGTCGAGCCGGTAAAAATAGATGCGAGAAATGGACGCCTGGCTGATATCCAGTGCATCAGGAACAAACTTGGTGACGTTGATTCGAGCGGCCGACGCAGACCGGTCCCAATTGCTGGTACCGAGTTCACGATTCCATTGGACACCTTGATAGTAGCCATCGGCGAGCGTCCGGACAGTGATTACCTGGTTTCTATGGGCTTGGAGCTTGATAAAGGCGGCAGGTTGCCAGTTGATGCGAAAACTCTTCAAACTAATCGTAAAGGTGTGTTCGCCGGGGGCGACCTGGTGACCGGGCCGAATACTGTTGTTAATGCCATTGCTGCAGGCAGAAAAGCGGCGGGAGTTATAGACCGCTATATTCATGGCGAAGAGCTTGCTGAGTCGCCCAGAGTAAAACTGCCTTCGGTTTTCATAGAACCCGCTGTGGTTAGCGATGAAGAGCTTGAAGATGCCCAAAGAGTAGAACCCGCTACTCTCAACGCCAAATCGAGGAAGAAGAACTTTTCGGAAGTGGAGATGACATTTTCGGTTGAACAAGCAACCCGCGAAGCCCGAAGATGTTTGAGGTGTGACCTGGAGTTTACACAGCTTACCGAAAACGAAGAAGCCGAATGCATAGCAGTGGAGGAAAAGTCGGCATGATTACATTGAAAATAAACGGTTTGGAGGTTTCAGTCGAGAAAGGCAGCACCCTGCTGGAAGCCGCAAGATTCCTGGGTTTTCCTATCCCGACCCTGTGCCATATGGACGGGCTGTCACCCTATGGGGCCTGCCGTCTTTGTGTGGTAGAGATTGGAGAAGGAACAAAGGCAAAATTGGTCTCCTCGTGCACTTATCCTGCCGAGGAAGGACTCAGCGTGCGCACAGCATCGGAACGGGTGCTAAGGGCGCGTAAAATGATACTGGAGCTGCTGATCGCTTCCTGTCCCCAGTCCAAGATAATCCAGGACCTTGCTTCTGCCCACGGCATACGCCGGCAGCGTTTCAAGCAAGAGCACGAGGATTGTATCCTCTGTGGCTTGTGTGTACGTATGTGTGAAGAGCAAATGATGGCTAAGGCTATCGGTTTTAGAGGACGAGGCGAGAAAAGAAGTATCGGCACGCCGTTTGATATCAAGTCGGATGTCTGCCGGCTGTGCGGCGGTTGTATGTATGTGTGCCCGGCCTGTCAGCTTCGCTGTACGTACAATGAGCCGGAAAAAGCAATCTGTGGAGGTTGTGCGAATCTGACCCCGCCCTGCCTCGAGAAAGAACAGTTTAATGATATGATGTGCTACATGAGTCCATGCGTAGCTTGCGAGATAAAGAAAGACTAACATAAATAGGTAAGTAGTGAGTAGTGAGTGGTGAGTAAGTCGATTAACCACTCACCAGTTAACCACTGACCAATTAACCAAAAAAAGGAGCCACATAAAATGTCACTTACGCTTTCAAAGATAAATGCTTCGGCGGCAACCCTAACGAAGAACCGGACAGAAGGTTCAGTTGTACCCGCTTCCGGTATGTGTGTTACATGCGTGGATGGGTGCATAGGTATGTGCGAGATAGGCAAGAGTGCTTACCGCGGCCACGAGGTTATTTATCCCCAACCTTTCGGTGTAGTAACTACCGCCGCTGAAAAAACCTATCCGGTAGACTATTCACACTTCAACATTATGGGTACTGCTGTGGGCGCACACGGCATTGAACCCGACAGCGACAAAGCCATCTTCCCCGCGGTAAATTTAGAGGTCATCTTTGGGCAAAATAATGGGATAAAGTATCGTTATCCCTGGCATATTCCGGGAATTGGTTCCACAGACATCGCAAAGAACAACTGGGAAGGCCTGGCCATCGGTTCTGCCCTGGCTGGAACCGGCTTGACTATCGGCGAGAACGTTGTAGGAATGGACCCCGAGGCGATTATCAAGAACGGCCGAGTGGTTGATACCGTTGACCTTAAACGCCGTGTCAAAATCTATAAAGACTATCAACGTGACGGCTACGGTGCAATCATTGTACAGGCAAACGTCGAGGATACCAGGCTGGCCGTACAGGAATATGCAATCGAAAAACTCGGAGTCGAGTGTGTGGAGCTCAAGTGGGGACAGGGTGCCAAGGATATCGGCGGAGAAGTAAAAATCACGGACCTCAAAAAAGCACAACTGCTCTACAAGCGGGGCTATATCGTGCTTCCCAATCCTACCGACCCTAATGTCGTAAAAGCCTTTGAGAATGGAGCGTTTAAAGAGTTTGAACGGCACTCACGTGTGGGTATGGTGACCGAAGAATCATTTGCCCAAAGGGTTGAAGAATTACGCAAGGCCGGTGCTAAACATATCTTTCTTAAAACAGGTGCCTATCGGCCGGCAGATTTGGCAAGGGCAATAGTATTTGCTTCCCGCTACAAAATCGATCTTCTGACCGTTGATGGTGCGGGTGGCGGTACGGGAATGAGTCCCTGGCGTATGATGAACGAGTGGGGCATACCTCCCGTAGAATTACACTCGCTTTTATACAATTACGCCAAACGCCTTGCTGATAAGGGAGAATATCTTCCGACATTGGCTTTGGCCGGTGGATTCGCCTTCGAAGATCAAATCTTCAAAGGTCTTGCACTTGGTTCTCCGTTTGTAAAATTGATTGGTATGGCCAGAGGTCCGATTGCGGCAGCTATGGTAGGTAAAACGATAGGCCGCACGATAAAAGAGCAGCAGATACCGGTGTACATTGAGAGATTCGGAAATACTAAGGATGAGATTTTCGTAACCGCAAGCACACTGCGTAAGGAACTGGGAGACGCTGAATTTGAAAAGCTCCCGACCGGTGCCCTGGGACTTTACACCTATTACGAACGTCTGGCCCAGGGCCTGCGACAACTAATGGCAGGCAGCCGGAAGTTTGCTATAGAACATATAACAAGAGACGATATAGCAGCTTTGACAAATGAGGCCGCCCAGGTCAGCGGAATTCAGTACGTGATGAACGTCGATCAAGGGAAGGTTGAAAGGATTCTTGACAGTTAAAGTAGCGTCGACTTGTGCATTGGTGCTGTCCCTACCATAAACTCTATACGCGTATGAAAATCGAAAACAGGCATTGCTTTCGGGCAGGAGCACGCAGTAATTCAGATGGACGTTGCTGATTCCTTCGTAGCCTTGGCGAAGAAGGATAGCGAAGGCGGAAGAATCGCCGAAGGATCGAATGGGAGGGATCTTGTTGGGAGAGAGCTTGTTTTGAATTTAGCTTTTTGGAAAGTCACAATGCTTATACGTAAAGCGCGTATAAATACCCGGGTCTTACTTTTCGCCTAGAAAAGTACTGGCGTACGCGCTTTACGTATAAGCTATTTTTGACACTACGTCCTATTGAAACTAAAACTAAGGACAATCACCTATTAATGGCTGGGGCGGATTTAGAATTGAGAATTTAGAATGTAGAATTTAGAAGGGCAGAATTAAGCCCTTCGACTCCGCTCAGGATGAAAAGTTCAGGATGTATTTTGCCATTTTTGGTTTGTGGCCGAGAAGCTCGGTGAAGTGGTGAATTAAAACCGTCTCAATTTCGGTCAGTGTTTTTTCCTGCGATTCGGCTAACAGTTTCAGATTGCTCAGACAATTCGCAGCCGTTTGGGTCAGCCTTACCTTGTCCGGAAAACTTGCCTCGCAATCTCTGCAAATCAGCCCGTTGGCTGAGCTGCTGAAGTAAACTCGATGCTCGATACTCGATGCTCGATGCTCGTATCTCGTTTTGCAATTCACACAGTAGCTTAGAATCGGCTGTAGGCCGACCTCTTTGAGCAGAGAAAGCTGAAACAATATCAACAGCGCCAGCATCTCGATGTTGGACCCCGGCACGCCGGGACAGGGTTGCTGGATGCTCGTCAAGGATTGATTATCGGGAATCGAGAATCGAGAATCAAGAATCAAGGATTGAGTATTTTCCAAAAACTGCAAAAAGTCATCGAAAAGTTTTGGGTGTGGGTCGTAGTCGTGGGTAAATTTATTCAACAATTCGGCACCGAAAAGGCAGCAATTCATAGTAAATAGATTGTTGCTCAGGCCGGTAAAGCCTGTACCTCCATAGGCGGATTCGAACTCAGTCAGGGTGGCGAGCTTTTCTTTGTTCGAGTCGGCAAAGACAATTTTGCCGTACGAGAATATTTCGATAGGCCCGTCGAATGCCGATTTAGGTCGTTTCGAGCCTTTGGCGATGGCGCTGATTTTGCCGGCCGCCCTGGCAAAAAATGTTACTATCTGAGACGTCTCGGAAAAATCAATAGCGCGTATGCAAATAGCTGTGTCTTTGGTTAACACTGATTAATACTAACTTTAACACGGATTAACACTGACTTTAACACTGACACCCACCGCAGGTCTGGGGGCTAAAAAACTAATTCACTAATTCTCTAATTAGTTGCTGTTGCGGAAAGCAAAAACCTACGATGTCACCCCTGCGAAAGCAGGGGTCCAGAGCGAAAAAGCTGGATTCCCGCTTCCGGGGGAATGACAAATACTGTTTCCGCAACAAGAACTAATTAACCAATTAACCAATTCTCTAACCTTCTACCTTCTGAATCCTGATGCGTTTTATCCTTCTGGCCTCAGCCGAAGCGATAGTGAATTTCAGATTTTCGTAGTCGAAGTTTTCTCCGGTTTTGGGAATATAACCAAGACGCGAGAAAACAAAGCCGCCTATGGTCTCGTAGTCTTCATCTTCGGGCAGATTCAATTCGAGCTGGTCGTTTAGGTCATCGATGTATGTTCTGGCGTCGGCTTCAATAGTGTTTTGGTCTATTTTCTTTATCGGCTCGGGCGGGGTCTCTTCGTATTCATCGGTTATTTCGCCGACAAGCTCTTCCAGAATGTACTCTAAGGTAACGACCCCGGCCGTCCCGCCATATTCATCTAACACTACTGCTATATGAAGTTTTTGATTTTGAAATTCGTGCAGCAGCGCTCGCAGCGGCTTACTTTCAGGGACAAAATAAGCATCTCTGATTTTATCACGTAACTTGAACTCTGTGCCCGTTTTGCCAATCTCGGCCAGCAGGTCCTTTGCATAGACAAGCCCGATTATGTTATCGATATTTTTTTCATAGACCGGAACACGCGTATGGCCCGCCGTGGTGATTGTCTCCAGAACCTTTTGCAAATCAGAGTTGACCTCCACCGCTACAATATCGGTGCGAGGAGTCATAATCTCATCCGCTGTGCTGTTGCTCAACTCTAAGACATTTTCAATCATCTCCTGCTCTTCTTCATCGAGCACACCTTCGGTTCTGCGTCGCTCCAGGCCGGTCAAAAATTCCTCCTGCATTTCTTCCTGTTGTTCTTCAGGTGTTGTTTCAGCTACCCCGGCCAGGCGCCGGACAACGCCGTCGTATAATCTAAAGATATAAAGAACGGGTGCCGCTGCAATCGCAAATCCCATTAGCAGTTTATACGTTCGGCTCAGAATTTTTTCGCCTGCGTATTTAGCCCAGAACTGAGGAATGGCCAGACTGAATATCGAAAATATTGCCATCGCAGCAATGAATATAAGAAGATAGCTGACTAC
>JAIVYN010000041.1:0-18757 GCA_048635425.1 Candidatus Aegiribacteria sp. | reverse complement strand
TTGCTCCGGTGTCGGCTGATAGCATAAAGATATCTTTTCCGCCGGTGCCGGTTGCCAGAATCATACCTTCGGACAGGCCGAACCGCATCTGTCTGGGCTTGAGATTGGCCAGATAGATTACGATTTTGCCGGTCAGCTCCTCCGGCTTATACGCCTTGGCTATGGCGGCAAGAACGCTCTTTTCCGGCCCACCTACATCCAGAACCAGACGCAGCAGCTTGTCGGCACCTTCGACCGCCTCCGCCTTTATAACTTTTGCGATTCGCATATCAACTTTCGCGAAATCTTCAATTGTGCATTCCGGCTTGAACGGCTCGGCGGGGTCTGCTGCCGTTGGCTGCGGACTTTGAGTCTGGCTTCCCGCAAGGCGGGGGCCATCCTTACTTTCTTCTGTCATCGCATTCACCTGTTCTTCATCAATTCTTTCGACTAATCGTTTAAAATCGTTTATCTTATGATTTTCCAGCACCGTCCCGATGTCTTCAAAACTTAATCTATCGACATTAAGAAATTTTTCGACTTTCTCAGCGTATTTGGGCAGGATGGGTTTGAGATAAATCGTTAAAATGCGGACGGCATTTATTACGGCAGTTAAGGTCGTTCGCGTTTTTTCCGCATCGGTTTTTATCGTTACCCACGGCTGATTCTGTTCGACATATCGGTTTGCCTCGTCGGCCAGGGCGGTAATTGTTCGGACAGCGGCAGCAAATTTAAGGTTCTCATAGTCCTCTATAATCCGGTCTTTTGCAGCGATGAGCTTATTGATTAACTCGGTGCCCCGGTCGTCTAATCGGCCAAGCCGGCCATCAAGTTTTTTCGTCAGCATCGGGCCTGAGCGGGAAGCCAGGTTTGCGAATTTGCCGACCAAATTGGAATTCGTCTTGTTTATGAAATCCTCAATTCTCAAATCTATATCTTCGATACTGTCGGTCAGCTTGCTTGCGTAGTAGTATCGCAGGTATTCCGGGTTTAGGTGCTTAACGTAGGTGCTTGCTTTAATAAAAGTTCCTCGGGATTTGCTCATTTTTTCGCCGTTCACTGTCAAAAAGCCGTGGACGAAGAGCTTTTCAGCGGTCTTAATGCCGGCACCAATCAGCATTGCGGGCCAGAAAAGCGCATGAAAATACATAATGTCCTTGCCGATGAAGTGGTAAAGCTCGTATTCGCCGCTGTTTGCCCCCGCAGGTCCGGTGCCCGGCCAGAGATTATCAAAATCGATGTTGTTTTTATCACAGTAGTTTTTGGCTGAAGCCATATATCCGATAGGCGCATCCAGCCAGACATAGAAGAATTTGTTTTCTTCTCCTGGTATTTTGAACCCGAAATATGGTCCGTCGCGGGATATGTCCCAGTCCTTCAAGCCCGCTTTGAACCATTCGTCGAGCTTGTTTGCCACCGACTTCTGCGTATGTCCTGAGGCGATAAGGTCTTTGAGCTGTTGTTCGTAATCAGCGAGTTTGAAAAAATAGTGCCTGGATATTTGCAGAATCGGTTTTACTCGGCAGGTTGAGCAATAGGGATTGATCAAATCGATGGGCTGATAAGTTGCGCTGCAAATTTCGCAGGAATCGCCGTATTGGTTCTCGGCTTTGCATTTTGGGCAGGTGCCGCGGACAAATCTGTCCGGCAGTGACATTTTGCAGTTTTCACAGTAGGTCTGTTCCACGTCTCGTGTAACGATTGAGCCGGCCTCGTTTAAGCGAGTGAAGATAAGCTCGCTGAAATATTTATTCTCAGGTGAGTGGGTCGAGTAATAATTGTCGAACTCGATGTAAAAACGGTCAAAATCCGCCTTGTGCTCTTTGTGCATTTCCTCGATCAACTGCTCAGGGCTTATGCCGGCAGCCCGGGCGCTTATCATAATGGGCGTGCCGTGAGTGTCATCGGCGCAAAAGTAGAGACACTCGTTGCCGCACATCTTCTGGAAACGCACCCAGATATCGGTCTGAAGATATTCTACCAAATGCCCTATATGTATCGGGCCGTTTGCATAAGGCAAAGCTGAGGTTACGACGATTTTGCGGGGCATATTTCTTCCTTGACGATTATTGCTCTTCAATGTCCTTATTGTCTTGCTTGTCCTTATTGTCTTGCTT
The DNA here is from genome assembly GCA_048635425.1 of Candidatus Aegiribacteria sp. Classification (GTDB taxonomy): domain Bacteria; phylum Planctomycetota; class Phycisphaerae; order Sedimentisphaerales; family Anaerobacaceae; genus NIOZ-UU13. The sequence continues at coordinate 16,661 of JAIVYN010000041.1, read as the reverse complement.
GTTGTTTTTTGGGGTATTGTCTCGTTTTTCTTTAGTTGTGTCAGAGGCAGAAATTATCTTAATCTCATCGACGGGGGTGGCGACCTTTTCTCCACTTTCGTATTCGACCACGACGAGCTGCGTCAATATCTGGGTATCCACGACTTTGCCCTGGCCGTGTTCGGTCTTTACTTTGGAATTCTTTTTTGGCAGCCGTTTGTTAAGCTCGGTGTAAGTTTCGTCTTCATACCGAAGGCAGCACTTCAATCTGCCGCAATACCCGGAGATTTTGGCCGGGTCGAGAGTTGCCTTTTGCATCTTGGCCATTCGCATATTGACCGGCTTTAAAAGTTTAAGAAATCTTTGGCAGCAGACTTGCTGTCCGCAGCTCTCTACATCACCGAACAGTTTAGCTTCGTCGCGCGAGCCGATTTGACGCATTTCGATTCTTGTCTGGTATTCCTGGGCGACTCTTTTTACCAGCTCGCGAAAATCCACTCGTCCGTCTGACATAAAGTAAAAGATGATGCGCTCCCCGCCGAATACGTGCTCTACATCGACTATTTTCATCGGCAGGTTCATCTCTTTGACGAAATGCCTGCAGCATTCCATCTCCTCTTTTGCGATTTTCTGTAGATGCCGTTCTTCGCTTACATCGGCAGTGGTTGCGTAACGAATGAATTTGCCGGCCTTGCCCGGGGGGAAATCAATATCGCTGTCCTCGAAATATTCTTGTATTTGCTCTTCGCTTAATCTAAGCTGGCCGCCCTTGTAGGCGGTGAGCCGGCCCACGAGGTAACCTAATTCAAGACCTCTGTCGGTTTTTATCACCACGCGGGGTTTGATTTTGGATATTCTGGTTTCGCGGTGCTCGAAGAAGCCGAGCGTATTCATCCGGCCATAGCGAACCAGCATGTACTTTTTGTGTTTTGCCTGTCTCGGCCTTGTCTCTAAGGTTTTTGACATCCGGATTATCCTGATTAATACTATAGTTAAGCTGTGCCAACACTAAGAGCTTATCCGAATAACCGTCTCGTTATGAGGCCGAGCGAAAACTTGTCCGCCTATGGCGGAGTCCGAGGCCAAGGCGGCAGGCCAAAAATGCTCGCCAGGCGTGGTTTTCTCCACGTTGAGAACGTTTTTTCACCGACAACGCAGGCATCGGGCTTTGCAGCCGGCCGCAATAGAGCGGGTTATTCGGATAGGCTCTAAACCCTTATTTTACCAGACTCGGCGAGATTTAACAATAGCTTCTCGAAAATAAGCTTTTCATTGACGCTGCACTCGATCCAGTGCAGCAGCTTGTAGCAGCCGGAGATTTTTTCCGCTGAGAGCTCGGCATCGAAACGACCGGCCAACTTTTTTATCTGCGCTTTTTGGTCGACATTGATAACCTCTTTCCCCGGTGATACATTCAGATTCATCGCATCGTACAGGGCTGATATGATGATTCGGACAAGGGTCTTTGCCGCTCTTCGATTGATGTCGGTTTTACTGGTGGCCTTGTCAAGGTTCGTCCAGACGCCGGCGATTTCTTTACTTTTTTCCAGAAGCTTCTGGGCCAGGCTCAGGGCATCGGCAATTTCATAGTCGGCCAGAGAGGTTATCAGCCCTTTTTTGGTTTCGTAAAGGTTTGCCTCGGCCAGCTCAAGTTCCGCCCACTGTTGAGCTGTACCTAAACTGCCCTGGGCCAGACGTGCAAAGTATCGGGCCTGCTTTTCTTCGAGGTCCATCTGTTGCAATTTCTCGATTATCCGCTCTTCGGCTATGGGGCCGAACCGGATTATCTGAGACCTCGATTTCGTAGTGGGCAGAAGCTTTTCCAGACGGGTGCACAGCAAAATAATGGAGCAGTATTCGGGCGGCTCTTCCAGGACTTTTAAAAGAGCGTTCTGCGAGGCGGCATTTAGCCTTTCAGCTTCGCTGAGGACAAAGACCTTTCTTTGCGAAAGCGTCGGCCTGGTCGATACCTTTGCAATCAGAAACTCTCGAATGACATCTATCGGCAAATCCACGGGTGGGGGCTTGCCTTTGCCGTCTTTAGTGAATTCCCGCAATTCCTTATAGATGTGATTGAAATCCGGATGTGAGCCGGCTTCGAAAAGTTGGCAGGATTTGCACAAGCCGCAGCTATCGGCAAAGTCATTTTCTATAACAGGGTTTTGGCAAAGAAGCAGTCCGGCCCATTCGCAGGCGGTTTTGAATTTACCGACACCTTCAGGCCCGGCAAAGATATACGCATGTGCCCATTTGCCCAAGGCAAAGGCCCTTTGCAAAATATCTATTGCTTTGTCCTGACAAAAAATTTCTTTGAATGACATTTATGTAAAACTCACCTCAGAGATAAGCTGCAATATCTTCTTGTGAACTGTTTCAATATCGTCTATACTTACATCTATGATTCTAACAATTCCCGGGTATATCCCTTCTAAATTTAAAAAAGCCCTTCTAACCTTACGGTGATAATCTAAAGTCCTTAAATCAAATATATCTGAAGTCGGGCTGTCAAAAAAGTGATTTTGCTCATAATCACCTCCAATTTTCTTACCTCTTGTAACACCAGTTCTTTCTCGCCCCTTTTTTGGAGGTAAGTCAAGAACCACTGTAAGATCCGGCCAAGTATTGCCTACAGCAAATCGACCAAGCTCAAGTATCTTCTGAATTGAATACCCCCCAACCCCCTGATAAGCACATGTAGATGAAATATATCTATCACATAAGATTGTTTTCCCCTTTTTTAAGGCAGGTTCAATCACATCAGCGGCAAGTTGAGCCCTTGAAGCCATAAACAGCATTACTTCCGTCCTAACATCAATATCTTTTGAACCATATTTCACAAGCTTCCTAATCTTGTCGCCTATCGCTGTGCCTCCTGGGTCATGGGTCTTTACTACCTCGACGCCTTGTTTCTTCAGGTAATCTGCAAGTAATTTTACTTGCGTAGTCTTCCCACAGCCGTCCGTCCCATCAAGTACAATAAATTTACCTTGTAATTTATTCTCCAAGTTTTTACTCCTTCTAACTGTTCAAGATTAAATGCCCGAAATCCGTTGGCATATTGACGCCAGCAGAGTAATCATAGATAATAAAATTTTGCATGTTAGTCAAACGCTATTTCAATTCGGATGTTTGAACGCGGAGAAGATAGATTTTTTCATCTGCTTGCACCGGCATACCGATTGGTTATGGACTTGGATGATACGAGGAACAAACCGTATGGCGGGTGGTACAGCGATTCCAACCCACTGGAACTGAAAAAAATAAAGCCCGTAGCTGGCTAGGTTCAAATGGACAAGCCGCTCGAACACACGGCATGAAGCCGACGTTCACCCACCCGAGCATTATGTATTATACACTATAAGTCTGAATGATGCGATAAAAACACGAAGTTTTTCCAAAAAATTGCAACGACGCTATCTTTCAGCCGTCCGGCCCGTCAAGAACTATAAACTTGCCTGAAAATTTGTCTTTCAAATTCTTGTTATTCAATTTTTTCTATCCTGAATTTAATTGTTCTTTGGCTTGTTTTAGAATTTGTTCGAGAGAGCTTTCCACTTTCAGTTCTTTAGCCCACTTATACATGTAATCCCGGTCGAGATGGTCATATTGGATTATCGCAACGCAAAGGGCATCACGAAGTTGCTGTTCTGAGCCGCTATTTTTAGCCCATTCAAGCTTGCTCAAAATGGTATCTTCCGGCGAAAGGATATAAAGGTCTTTTCCAAGCAGTTTTTCTTTTCTTTTTCTTTGAAATTCTTCAGCATGAAAGTCCGTCTTTTTTCGGATTATCAAGTCGGCTTTCCAGGCATTTTCTACATCGATAATATTGAACATGGTATTCCGCTTGAGGGCTTCGAGAGCAGCCTCGCTGCTTACATAGTAAGCATCGCCGAGCAGTTTTAAAAAATTAGTGAGTTGTTCCTCAGTTGGGTTGATGATTATGTCTGTATCCTGCGTTGAACGTTCGACTCCATAGAAGCTTGCTGCGATGGAGCCGCAGATGACATAATCGATGCCGGCCTGTTGTAAGTTTTCGACAACACTTTGTAAAAAATCTTTCAGCGAGGTCATCTATTTAAGTCCCTTTACTGCGATTATTTTGCGGTAAAGCTCATCACCCACCGTTCTTCGGAGCAATTCCTTTTTTATCTCGGTATCCGTAAAATCAGGATGCAGTTTTTTTATCCCGGCTATTACATTTTGTCTAACATTATCGCTGATCTCGAAGGATATAAGTGCCCGTTTCTGCGGAGTCAATCTTCGCAGGATTTCAAACTGCTTTCTCGCAGCCTCAACAGTAGTATCTGCTGGTATCACATTCATTTTCATATCCTTAAACAGCAATCGTCCGGCCCGTCAAGAACTATAAACTTGACTGAAAATTTGTCTTTTACTTAATCTCCTATAGACAGCCAGTTAATCAATAACCCTCCAATAATTCCTCCCAGAAAGCTTACGATAATCCAAATCCAATGATTCTTATATTCTGTAAACCAAAGCCCACTGAGAGTCCACCAAAAGCTATACTTTCTGCCTAAATCGTATCCTTCAAGGCTCAATTGCACTGTTACGGCGTCATCCTGATCATTGTAGAAAGCTAACAAATTTCGTCGATTAAGAATTTTACTAGCGATTTTAACTCGGTTTCGTTTATTCTTTCCTGACAAACATCTTTCTAACTCGTTCAGAAAAAATTGGCCTCTTGTTTCCACACCGGATTCGTGTAATTTCTTGTAGTAACAAACTAATACTTTTCTTTCTTCTTTTGGAAGGCACATAATTTTGATCTCACAGGGCCAGATCCTTCGCTTCGCTCAGGATGACAAATATCTGGATTCCTGTTTTCACAGGAATGACAACACGCCCGTTCATAGAAATAACAGCATCACATTTTATTTGTTAACTGAAAATTTTCCTCGCCGACTAATTGTCTCATTTTTCTACAGAAGTCAAGGTCGGGGTTGACGGACAATTCCTTGTCGGCGGCGGCATAGACTCTGCCTTTGTCGGTCCTTACCGCGACATAAATGGGGCTTCTGCCTCTATGGTGTTGGCAGATGCTTTTTATCATAGCTACCTTTTCTTTGGTAATGTCTCTTGCATCCAGTCGAATTCTGACCTTGGTGGCTAATTTTTCTCTGACCTGGTCCAGAGTTATCAGCTCTACAGCTAATATATTCGGTCTTTCCCTTCTGTAATCGAGCTTTCCCTTTACGAAAACGACCGTATCCTGCTTCAATACATTATTGAATGTGTTCAGCACATCCGGGAACATTACCACATCGACCTGTCCCTGCAGGTCTTCGAGCGCGAAGACGGCCATTTTTGCCCCGGCGTTTCGGCCTGTCTTTGTCAGGTTGTATCGTATCTTTGTTATTATTCCGCCGATTACAATTTGTCTGTCCTGGGGCGCGTCGGCCAACTGCGAGCTGTTGTGCGTGGAATAGATATTTATTGTCTCAGCGTGATGGCTTAGCGGGTTGCTGGTCACATAGAAGCCGAGGACCTGCTTTTCGAAAGTCAACATCTGCAGCTCGGGCCAGGGTGCAACGTCGGGCAGGCATTTAAGGTCCTGTGAATAGTCACTTTCCTCCGTCATCTGTCCGAAGAAACTCATCTGGCCTTTTTGCTTGTCGGCCTGCAGGCTCGCTCCGAATTCCATTGCCTTCTCAAGCCCGGCCATCATCTGTGCCCGGTTTCCGCCGAGTTTGTCGAAGGCGCCCGCCTTGATAAGGGACTCGAGAACCTGCTTGTTGGCGGCCCGTAAATCCACATTTTCACAGAAATGGAACAGACTCTCGAACCTGCCGACTTCTTGGCGGGCAGCGATAATTTGCTCGACCGCCTTTTCACCAACGCCTTTGACCGCGGCCAGGCCGAAACGTACAACCTCCTTTTGCTCGTCCTCCGTCTGCACATAAAGCGGCGTAAAATCAACGCCACTTTCGTTGATATCCGGTGCCAGGACTTCGATATCCATCTGGCCGCACTCAGCGATATAATTGACGACCTTGTCGGTATTATCCATTTCGTAAGTCAAAAGGGCAGCCATAAACTCAACGGGCCAATGGGCCTTCAGATAGGCGGTCTGATATGCGATAAAGGCGTAACGGGTCGAATGGCTCTTGTTAAAGCCGTAGCCGGCGAACCGTTCGATAAGCTCGAAAATCTGCCCGGCCTGCTGCTTTGTCAGCCCTTTATCGACACAGCCGGCTACAAATCTTTCCCGCTCCTTGGCGATAGTTCTGGCCTTCTTTTTGCTTATTGCCTTGATAAGGGTATATGCCTCCCGCAGCGGTATATCGCCGAGCCGATTACAAATCCGCATTACCTGTTCCTGATATATCATAATGCCGTAAGTTTCTTCGAGCACCTCTGTCATAATCGGGTGCGGCAGGCCCCATTTGGCGCCGTGCTTTCGGTCGATGTAATCCGGAATCAGTATCATAGGTCCCGGCCGATAGAGAGCATTGGCGGCTATCAGGTCTTCTATCCGGTCCGGCTTCATCTTCATCAGCAGGTCCTGCATACCGCCGGACTCAAACTGGAAAATCCCTTTTGTTTTACCGGCCGAAAACAGCTCAAAAACCTCAGCGTCGCTAAGGTCAAGTTTTTCAAGGTCGATGTCAACACCGTGGATTTCTTTGACCAATTGGCATGCTCGCTCTATTACGCTGAGGGTCTTCAGGCCTAAAAAGTCCATTTTCAGCAGGCCGACCTTCTCGACCATCGGCCCTTCGAACTGGGTTATGATGTCATCGGAGCTGGGCGCCTTATACAAGGGTACAAAGTTGGTCAGCGGCTCATCAGCAATTACAACACCGGCTGCGTGGACCGATGCGTGGCGGGCAAGACCTTCGAGCCTTTTACCGATGTCAATTACTTTTCTTGTCAGCTCATTTTGGTCGTAGGCCCGTCTTAATTCGGGCTCGGTTTTTAGCGCCTTATCGAGCGTCATATCGAGCGAGAACGGCACAAGCTTGGCCAGCCTGTCGGCCTCAATTAACGGAACGCCGAGCACCCTGCAGATGTCACGGATAACCGCCCGGGCTTTCATCGTCCCGAAGGTTATTATCTGTGCGACGTGGCCGTATTTTTGGCGGACATAGTCGATGATTTTCGCTCGGTGGGCCTGACAGATATCGATATCGATATCGGGCATCTCGTTGCGATGCGGATCCATAAACCGCTCGAAGAGCAGGTCGTATCGAATGGGGTCAACATCACACAATCCGAGGCAGTATCCGACTACCGTACCTACGCCGCTGCCTCTGGCGCCTATGGGGATATTATTTTCATGTGCATACTTGCAAAAATCCCATACGATAAGAAAATAGCTGGCAAAGCCTTTCGATTCGATTACATCCAGCTCCCTGTCAAGTCTGGCTTTTATCTTCTCGGTAATTTGGCCGTATCGTTTCTCTGCCCCTTCATAGCACCGTTCAGTGAGAAACTTTTCAGGCGTCGAACTGTCCGGAGGCTCAAAACGCGGTGCGTGCCGCTTTTTTAAGTCAATCTCAACATTGCAGCGCTCGGCAATCGCCATCGTATTGTCGCAGGCCTCGATACTATCGGCACCTGTACCCGCGTTTTCTGTGCGGGCAGCACAGGTGCGGGCAAAAAGCTGCCGCATTTCGTCGGGGCTTTTCAGATAGACATCCGAGGGATAAATCATCCTGTCGGGGTCGTCGGACCTCTTGCCGGTGCTTATGGCACAAAGGCAATTGTGGGCCTCGTGGTCGTCTTCTTCCAGAAAGTGCACATCATTTGTCGCCACCAGGCCGAGTCCCATCTTTTTCGCAAGGTCTATCAGCCCCTCATCGATATTCGGGTTGTCTCCTTCATGCTGTTGTATCTCGATAAAGAACCTGTCGGGCCCGAAAATCTTCAGAAAACTTTCCGCCGCTAAGTACGCTGCCTTTTCGTTTCCTCTAACAAGTTCGGCTGGGATTTCACCTTTCAGGCAGGCCGATGTGCATATAAGCCCTTCGTTGAGCTCGGCTAAAATTTCCTTATCAATCCGTGGGCGATAATAAAATCCTTCGAGGTAGCCGGCACTGGCTAATTTCAGCAGATTTTGATAGCCGATATTGTTCTCAGCCAAAAGAATCAAATGATATGCGGCATCGGTTATGCTGGTTTTTGTCCTGTCGAACCTGCTGCGAGGCGCAACATAAGCCTCGATACCGAGGACCGGCTTTATATGTGCAGCGATTGCTTTTGTATAGAACTCGACGGCGCCGAACATATTGCCGTGGTCCGTAACAGCTACAGCGCCCATATCGAGCTTTTTACAACGTTTGAATAGTTTATCAAATGTTATTGCCCCATCCAGCAGCGAATACTGACTATGCAGGTGAAGATGCGTAAATCCTTTATTAGCCATAACTTATGCCGTCCTTCTGGTCTCTTATGTTAATGTTTGTATCATAGGCCTATCCCTTAACCTTGTCAATCGAAAAGTCATTCCCCCGTAGGGGCAACCCCATGTGGTTGCCCGAATTTGTCATGTGGTTGCACTGATTTGTTATGAAATTGTCCCAATGTGTTGTTAAACGTAGGGGCAACCCCACGTGGTTGCCCTAATTTGCTATCGCGGCCACACGGGGCCGCCCCTACGATGTTTACGATTCCGTGAAAATGGTTCGGCATAATAATATATCCATCTGTCTGAACCGAATGGAACGACGGTAATAGATATTAGGGTCATATTTGCCGGACATGAAAGAATTTTATGAAATATCCGTTGAGTTGCAAGCTCTTAGACATATTCGCAGACTTGTGGGGGCGATTCTTGAACCGCCCCTACATTGGTCTTTCTCTTTGCAGCCATTCGGGCAGCTGCATACGTGAGACGGCTTTCCATAATCCTTTTTTGCTGATTTTCAGCCTGCTTTCTTGATTCCTACAAAAAAAATGTTTTTTGTCGGACTTATTTCACTTGATGTCTCTCTTTAAATTGGATAGTTTGCAACGCGAGGAAGGTGGTGAAAAGCTTGCCTTATATCCTTACAAAGCTTTCCCCCACCGAAGAGATTGGCTCTTTTATGGCCAGAACACAGGATGGACGTGAGCGGAAAGGAGGTCAATTATCATGTCTGCCACACAAAAGTTTGTACAAATATCACCACTATTCATGAAAGGAGCTTGAAATGTTTAAAGAGCAAAAGACAAGTATCTTTGTGGCAGGTATCGTTTCCTTCCTGCTAATCTCTCCGGCCACACCCGTGGCTGAAGCGGGACTTGACATTGACTGGGTTGGCATTACATCCACCAAGGAGTTTCGTGATGGAGTAGAGGACACCGAGCCTTGGCAATTTGACATTTGGGTACATGTTGTAGATCCTGGCACTCTGCACCATGTTGACATAACTAAGCCAGGCGCTCTCAGCCCGTTTACGACCATGTACGAGGAAAACAACCCCGGTTGGTGGGATGAGTGGGATCCCCCGTTCGACATCGAGTTTCCTTCTCTTCTTGAGCTGCGGGTAGTGCACCCGGAAGGAACCTACACACTCGACTTCCGCGACAGCGGTGGTGGGCTGATCAAGAGTCTTAGCTTCGACTACAGCAACCTTCCGGGCAAGCCCACGGGACCAGTGGATTTCATCTACCCATCTACGAACGGTCAGAGCGGCATCAGCACCAATCCAACGTTTACGTGGAGTGTCAGCTCTGGCGCGGGTGATGCTTTAATGATGGTATTGGAAGACCTCGTTTACTGGGATGCTCCTGTTTCAATAAGTTCAACATCGTGGACGCCAGGTTCCCTGTTGGGCGGTCATGAGTACGAGCTTGATGTTTCGGTCATCAATATCAAGGACTGGGGAGGTGGATCCGCGTTTCCAACTATGACCGATTATACTGGCGACCAGTTCGAATACGGCTTCATGATTGAGTACATGAACGAGATAAGTTTCAACACCATCCCTGCCCCGGGTGCCCTTCTTCTCGGTAGCATCGGCGTCGGCCTTGTCGGCTGGCTGCGAAGACGAAGAACATTATAAAAGTTTCTACGGTACGAAAATTAAGAAAGGAGCTTGAGATGTTTAAAGAACAACACACTAATATTTTCGTGGGATTTACCAGCATGGTTCTACTTGGACAGCTGATTGTTGGTTCCGTCGCTACAGGAAACCCCATAACTATAACAGACGCTGAGCAACAGGTTGGTTCCGGAATTGGATACACCATAAACCAGGTCCCTTATGTTGCTGTCGAAGAACTTGACCCGTCCGTTCCACAAGGGATTGGGAATGCTAATCTGAACGTTTCCATCGCGGAGCTTGCCTATAGTGCTTCAGGAGCTGCGTTCCTCACATCTCTATTTGGAGCAGATCAAATTACAGTAAATGGCTCGACAGATGTGTCAGCCACCTGGCTAACCCCTCCCACCGATGCTGATGACATACACGTTGGAGCTGCTTCCAGCTTCCTCCTAAGATTTGTTGCTGAATCATCACTGGAGCAGTTAAATATCAACGGAGAGATTGAAGTTGGTCTGGTCGCCTATCCCGACCTTCACCCTGAGGAAACCTTCACTTATGTGAGGCTATCATCACTCGGTACTCCATTATGGGAGGAGCGGTTGGACGGAACAGACACTGAAACGTCGATGGTGATAAGTTACAGTCAGATGCTGGCGCCCGGTCAAGAATACCTTCTTGAGGCATATGCTGAATCGGGCACGATGGCTGATTCAGGGCATCCCGGATCAAAGTCGCGCAGTTCTTCATTCAACTTTACTTCCGAATCAGCCGTCATCCCTGCTCCCGGTGCTCTTGTCCTTGGAAGCATTGGCGTAGGTCTGGTCGGCTGGCTGCGCAGACGAAGAACACTTTATATTTAAGAATATTGGATTGAAAATCGGCCGTGAGACCCGATATAATCGGGACTCACTGCCTTTTTTGTTGCCGTCTCAATCCGAATTTGCTAAAATGTGTTTTTGTTGGAGATACTGATAGTATTATTAATTCCCAAGTCAGGAGATGAGTGAATGTACAAAGTAACCGGATATATCGAGAAAGACCCGGAGACCGGTCTTTATGTGGCTATTGTTCCAGGAATTCCGGGGGCTCATACTCAGGCGGAAACTCTCGATGAGCTTAAAGACAATCTCAAAGAAGTTGTCGAATTATGTCTTGAGGAAATGGACCCCGAGGCCAGAAAGCAAATACCTGAATTTGTGGGAATCCAGCAGCTTGAGGTCGCAGGTTGAGCAAGCTTAAGCTTATCAACGCTAAAACAATGGAGAAACTGCTGCTTCGGTTAGGCTTCGAGAAAGTTCGCCAAAAAGGAAGTCACGCCTTTTATAAACATCCTGATGGAAGGACTACTACCGTCCCACACCACAAGGCAAAAGTATTAGCACGCCCTCTAATCAGAGAGATTCTACGGGAGATGGAAATTAGTGTTGACGATTACAATAGACACCTCAAAGAACTATAAAACTATAAATCCGAAGTTATTTTCGCAGCAGGTAAGTTTTTTGGTTCATCCGGTTAATGTGTAGGTGGACCAAACAGATCAGGGTCTTGGAGCTGTTTGGAGAGAAAAATCGTTTGGGCAGAGGCTCAAATTTGGGGCAGGCGGGGGGAAATTTGGGCCTCTGGGGCCCCGAACGATTTTTCTCGATCGTCCGAAACGACCAATACACCTACCCATTATTCGGAAGAGCCAGTTTTTTTACTCTTTGCAGCCATTCGGGCAGGCGAAAAAAAGTCCTTTTTTTAGTCATTTTTTTGTTGACTTATGTTTGAAAAATGTTAAAATACCCACATGTTAGCCAGTAGGCTAACATAATCGCCAGTAGGCGAAGATAACATTTCAGTTTGCATGTCGTAAGTTGCAGCGCAGCAAGGACTTAGAGCCAGCCAGCCCAGATTCGTGATTCGTCAATAGTAAATAGTCAATAGAAAATAGTAAATCAGAAGGAATTACCAATCATGTTCATCGAGAATCTAACTTTAGCTCACTCTTCACTAACTCGCCACCTCTACATCTGTCGAGAGTCCTCTACAAATCAACCCTTTTTATGCAAAACAAACCCAATTTCCGAAAAAGTCAAATGAACGTAAATACATATAATACAACGGATTATGAAAATAAACGCAATTGGACACTTGGTGAAAACAAACCCAATTCAAACCCAATCAAACCCAATTTCAAAAAAGCCAAAATGAACGTAAGCTCACTTATAACAAAGGATTACAGAAGAAAAGATGATTTCGTAGTCCGAATAAACAAACCCAATTCAAACCCAATTTCCGTAAAGCCCAAAATGAGCGCAAACTCACTTGTAGCAAAGGATTATGAGAATGTTACCGCCTTCCGGCCCCAAAAAAACAAACCCAATCAAACCCAATTTGTATTCTTGCCGTCGAGTAACAAATCAATGTTTATTAGCAAAACAGTAAAAAGTCTTGTGTCCGCCTTTGGGCTCTATTACAATGCTTCTCAGAAAATTCTGATAAGCCAGGGGAGCTGAAGACCAAAGGCAAGTTTAGGTCACGGCTGAGAATCCCGCACCTATTGAGCATAGGCTCAAGCCTAATAGGTGCGGGGGACCCTATGAACCTGCTCGGGATAATGCCCGCGAAGGAAGGCAAAATAGATTTGAAGCACTCCTTCTTGTCCGCCGTGGCGGATTACGGGAGTGCTTTTGTGCTTTTGTCACAGAAAATCTGTGAAATCCGTGAAATCCGTGGTTAAGGGGATAAAAATGATAGAAACAGATATTTCCAGGGTGATTATAGAAGAGTATAACAGAAGATTATTGGAGCACCTCGAAAATGATGTTGTCATAGTCGGTGCAGGTCCTGCGGGTTTGGCTGCCGGCTATTATTTAGCTAAAGCGGGAGTCAAAACCACAATTCTCGAAAAACGGCTTTCAATCGGCGGCGGAATCTGGGGCGGGGCCGCAGGCTATAACGTCATCGCTGTCGAAGACAACGAAATTTTAGACGAATTCGGCATAACCGCAAAAAAGCAGAAAGGCATGTATATGCCGAAAGGCATCCTGTGGATTACCGACGCGATTGAGTTCGCCACGGCCCTGGCCTATAAAGCGAAAAAGGCGGGGGCCGAGATATTCAATCTAATCGAAGCGGAGGATATCATTGTAAAAAAGGACGCGGTCGAAGGAGTAGTAGTCAACAACACAGCCATCAAGCTTGGTCGTCTGCACGTTGATCCTTTTTGCATCCGCTCTAAGTTCCTCGTGGACGCAACGGGACACCCTGCCGAATTAGTTGCAATGCTCAAAGAGAGAAAGCCGGAGCTTTTCCCGAACAGGATAAGAGATGGTTTTATGGATGTCGAGACCTCGGAAGCAGGTGTCGTGGAGAAAACGGGTGAAGTCTATCCGGGACTTTACGTTTCCGGCATGTCGGTGTGTGCGGTTTACAACCTGCCTCGAATGGGGCCTATCTTCGGCGGAATGCTGAAATCGGGGAAAAAAGTCGCTGAATTAATAATTGATGCCATAGGTAATGAAAAAATGCAATCTTCCAACACGTAAAGAGTGCTTGGCCATAATAAAAGAGCACCACGTTCCGCCGCATATCGTCAAACACAGTCTAACTGCGGCTAAGTTAGCTGTTTTTTTGGCACAAAGATTAACAGAAAAAGGAATAGTGGTGGATATCAACCTTGTGGACAGGGCCTGTTTGTTACACGATATTGTAAGGATTTGCGATTTTAAGGAATTGGATTTCAGCAGGTTTGAACAGCCCGTGACAGCGGAAGATAAAGCAAAATGGCAACAGTTGCGAGCAAAATATAAAGAAACTCCTCATGAGTATGCCGCTTGTGACATTTTGAAAGAAAAGTTCCCAGTGCTCGCTTTAACTATAAAAAAACACAGGTACATAGGCATACTGGATGAGAAAGAAAAGCCGAATACGTGGGAAGAAAAATTGGTCTATTATGCAGACATGAGAGTTATGCACGATAAGATTGTGCCGTTGGAAGAAAGATTAACGGAAGCCCATAAAAGAAATGTTCACTTTTATAAGACGGAAGCTCAAAGGCTGAGTACTATAGCTAAGGTTGACCCGTTAATCTATAGCCTGGAAGAGGAAATTTTCGACGAAATAGGTTTAAGTCCCCTTGATATTACGGATGAATTTATTGACTCGTACGAATAGTCTTTCAAATTTTCTTTGATAACTTGATAGTATAGGAATTTGTAATAATAGCGAAAATAGGCAATGTGGCTAAAAAGGTTCCGCCGAAGGCGGTTAATTTATAAGAGTGGCAGCCTCAAGCGCAGTACCCGCTTTCGCGGGCACATGTTTGGGGATGGCTTGCTACCGCTGACCCCGAACCATCCCCAAGCTCGTCCCGAAATTTCGGGACGAGCTTGAGGCTGCCACCCATCAAATTAATTGTATCAGAGCATCAGTTACGGATAATCGTCCGAATCGGCGGGGCATAGAATAAGGCGAAGTTGGAAATAGTCGGACAAACGCGGGATTTGAGGACCCTGATTCGCACCTTGTCCGCAGTAACGCTCGGCATTCGGCAGATTCGCTTGTAGCCAACCGTCTGACCCTCGGCTATTTGCTGCCATTTGCCGTCAACATACGCATCAACAGCGAACTCGGCAATTCGCTGGCCGTAGTCGCGGATTTGTTCCTGGAACATTATGCAATTGAATGTCTTTTGTCCATCTAATGTAACCACTAATTCGGCCTGTGTAATCCAATCAGGCGGCATCCAGCAAGTTTTAGTGTCACCGTCGAGCGCGTTGGCTGCCTCGAAGCCCGGTCCACGGGTGGCTGAGGCGGTTGCAGTTGCACCCTTGGCCAGGTTGGTCTTGAATGTTTCGCGGAGGATTCGTCCAACTTCCGTTAGTACCTTGCTGTCGCGCTCGGCAAACAGACCGTCACGATTAGGCGGGACATTGAGCAGAAGCACGGTATTGCCCCCTACGGAGCGATACCAGATATCAAGGATATGCTCGGTTGTCTTGACTCGCTGCTTTTCGTCTCGCCAGAACCAGCCTTGCCGGATGGATGTGTCGGTCTCAGCCGGATACCAGTGCAGGTATCCGCCGCGGCTGAGGCTTTCTTGAAGTTTGCCAAGGCTCGCCAGGTCCCGCGCTGTCATATCCGGCCAATGAAACTTGTCCACCGGTGCACTTATGGGGATAACGCTCCACTCTGCCGCTCTTGTGTCCCCAGCCTCATTACCGCACCACCGTAAGTCGGGGCCTTTGCCGAATATTACAGCCTCCGGCGCCAGCTCGCGGATCATTTCATACCACTGCGCATAAGTGTATTTCTGTCCGCCCTTGCGTTTGGGGTGTGCGCCGTCAAACCAGACCTCGTGGATCGGACCGTACTCGGTCAGCAGCTCGAACAGTTGGTTCAGGAAATATTCATTGTAATCGTCCACGACGTATTTGAAGGTTCGCTTGTCTCGGAATGGACGGCCCGGCGCCGGGCGCGGTATCACCCGCTCGGAGTATTCGCTTAGATTGCCGTACAGACCATCAGGGCTTTCGATTTGATACAGGTCTGCAGGGGATAAATACACGCCGACCTTCAGCCCGTACTTCTTGCACGAATCGACCAGGTCACGCAGCACATCGCCCTTGCCGTCGCGCCACCGGCTCGAGGCCACCGAGTGCGTAGTATATCGCGTCTGCCACAGGCAGAAACCATCGTGATGTTTGACCGTCAGAATCGCCTGGGTCATCCCCGCCGCCTTTATCATCCGGCACCACTGGTCGGTATCCAGCTTCTCGGGATTGAAGATTTTCGGGTCCTCCTTGCCGGTGCCCCATTCGCGAGCGGTGAACGTGTTAACGCCAAAGTGGATAAAGCAGATGAACTCTCCCTGCTGCCAGGCAAGCTGTCGCGCTGAAGGTCTGACATTGACTGCTTTGCGAATCAGCTCTTTCTGTCCCGTTGTCCCCTTTTGCTCGACCTCGTCATATACACGCACATAATCGACGACAAAGTAGTCGGGCAGCTTAGCCTTTTTTATATCACCACCCCACTTTCCAATTTCCTCGGTAAGTTTTATGAACTGGGGTACTTGTGAGACACCACCTGCATTAGTGCGCCAGGTTTCTTTGCCATCCACATAGAAAACGTATTCATCCTGTTTCCAGTGCAGACCGAACGTGTGAAAGCCGTCGCTGATACTTGGTATCGTGCTGACCTTGCCTCCTGCGTTTTTGTGGGCGGCGCCGTAGCCGTCCCAGTGTAAGTTCTGTGTTATCTTATCTTCGAGCCAGGGTTTCTCCATAATATCTATTTCTGTGCCGTCTCTGCCTTCGTTTCCTACTTTACCAACGCTGTTTGCTTGAAGCCAAAACGCCGGCCAGTGCCCCACCTGTTCGGGAAATTTACATCGACAGACCCAATAGCCGAACTTATGCTCAAATCTGTTCCTGGTTCGCATTGCCCCGCTGGTATAACGGTCGCCATCCTTTTTTGTGCGGATTATAAGATTGCCTTTGCCGTCAAGATAGGAATCCTCTTTAACCCAGTAACCGTCACGCCGCTTCCAGTCGCCGAGGATTTCCCATTTGGACGTATCAACCTTTGTGCCGTTGAACTCATCACTCCAGGCCAGCTTCCAGGTTTTTCCTTCGCCGGCAGGCGGCATAAATTCCTCTCGAATCTTGACCGTATCGGCTCCAGGTTCCGCTGCCGCTGAGACTACACTTG
>JAIVYN010000040.1:0-19432 GCA_048635425.1 Candidatus Aegiribacteria sp. | reverse complement strand
CGTCCCACCCATGCTCTTTCGCCAATGATAAAGCTGTCCGGCCCTCCTTGTTATCTTTTGCGTTTATATCGGCGCCTTTGGTGATAAGCAGCTCAGCCACATCCCTGTAGCCTTGCGTTGCCGCAATGTGCAGAGGCGTGTAGCCGTTTTTGCTCTTAGCATTGACATCGGCGCCTTTGGCAATCAACAGTTCCGCCACACCTTTCCGCCCCTTTAGACACGACCCGTGCAGAACTGACATGCCTTCGTCCCACATTGAGCCTTCCGCCTTGGCATTGACGTCGGCGCCTTTTTCGATAAGCAGTTCTACGATATCCTTGTGACCAAACACGGCTGCCGAGTGTAGGGCAGACAAACCGTGTAGGGAAGACAAACCCCGCTTGCTTTTAGTATTGACATCAGCTCCTCTGGCAAGCAGGTCCTCTACTGCCTGTATGTCTCCCGATACGACAGTCGCAAGGAGCGGAGCCCATTTAGCTGCTTTTGTGTCTCCTGTCTTGGTGACGAGAGCTTCCGCCATAGCTCGGTGACCTTGGATGACGGAATCAAATAGCGGGGAGATCGGATACTTCTGCGTAACGAGATGGATGTCGCCGCCATGCGATACAAGGAGCAGGGCGGTGTCAACGTCCCACCACCAAACAGCCCAGTGGAGGGGGGTCCCCCAGTAGTCACCTCCATCGGCGTTCGGATTGGCCCCCCTTGCCAGAAGCCAGTCAATCATGTCCTTGTGCTGTAGGCCTATGGCCCAGTGCAGGGGAGTCTGTTTCCCAGGTTCGGCATTGACGTCGGCACCTTTGGCAAGTAGTAGTTCCGCCGCTTCCCGATGGTTGCCGGCTACCGCGTGGTGCAGTGCAGTGTATCCCGCTTGCGTTTTCGAGCGAACGTCTAAGCCATTTGTCAGGAGTAAATCCACAATCGCTGTGTGCCCTCCTGCGGCCGCAGCATGCAACAGGGTCAGGCCCTGCTCAAACGTCTCTTGTGCCTTGCCATTTTCGATTAGATTTCGCATCCTGGCTAGGTCACCTTTGTAGGCGGCGATGAACTCGCTCGAAACCGTTGCCCCTTGGTCAACAATCAGATCGAACATATCGTAATGTCCCAACTCGAAGGCGATTATGGCCGGTGTCCTCCCCTCTTTGTCAGCGGCATTAACGTCAGAACCCGCAGAGACCAGCAGCTCGACGCCCGATATGCGCCAGCCCTGGGCCGCGGCGTGCAACGGAATCTGTCCCCTGGGATCCCGGGCATTTGGATTAGCGCCGGCTTCCAGAAGCAGTCCGATCAAGTTGTCGTTAGCATCTGGCACGCCTGCAGCGACGTACAACGGTGTGCACCCAATCGACTGGATATCACCAATCAGAAAAATCTCATCTTTGTTCTTGCCCTCCAGGTCCGCACCCTGGTTGATGGCTAACCTCGTCCGCTCGATATTTATATCTCTGATGGCCCGGAAGAGTGCAGCAGTGGCTGCGGCCTTGGCTTTTGCTGTCGGCGCAGGAGGCGGGGCGGCTGTGGTTTTCTCTTGTGCCTCGGCGGTTAATACAAGCGCAGTCGGTACAATCAACAAAGCCAATAGCAGTACGACTGTCACAGTCACTAAACTTGGTCGTTTGTAGAATTTTTTTCCTGGTTTCATCATAGTCTTTATCCTTTCTTCAATATTTCTTACCGGCCCGGCTACGGCCAACGATGGAACCGGCCGGGTCGATTCTTGCTCAGCAATTAGTATGTTCACAATTGCGATGCTGTAATCTTTGGTCTTAGCGCCTAAGCGGGCAATTGCTATTTCATCGCAGCATTTCTCTCGCTCGGCACGAATTCTCTTATTCGCCCACCAGGCAAAAGGATGGAACCAGAATATAGCCTGGCCGATTATCTGCAAAATATTGACCGCAGCATCAAAACGCAGGATATGGCTTAGCTCGTGACCTAATACGTCTCTGCGGTGCTCAGAGTTATTGACTTTAACAAAGTCGGCCGGTAGATAGATACTGCCACGCAGCAGACCCCATACGAACGGCTGGCCTATGCCCTCAACCAGCCAGACCTTCGGCAAAGCCTTAATGTCAAGGCCGGAGAATAAGTTTTCAATCCCGATTTGCAGTTCGGCTGGAAGCAGCTTTCGCTGCCGCCATAGCCAAAAGTTGGTCCGCAACGCCTTTATTACGGCAAAGAGGAAAAATGCAGCTACTCCTACAATCCATCCAAACCCGATCCATTGGCGGGAAGAAAGCCTTGACGGTTTTTCTGTAACAGTCGGCGCTGGTACTGCTACGGCCGACGACACAGGAACTTCGGCTGCGGACATATCCACAACCTCGAAGGCCACTGGCAGCATTTGAACTGGGGACACTGTAACTTTCTTAGCCGGTTTTTCTTGCGGCAGAATTGGCAAAGGTATGGCAAACAAAGGCGGCACAAGACATTTAGCTAAGACAATCAGCCAGAGCAGGTAGCGAACGTGGGCGCTTCTATTTTTCAGTGCCAAATTTACTACCGCTATTACTACTACCAGAACTGCTATCTGCCAGCTTTGCGTCAGCAGATAATTTGTGATTGTGCTTAAATAATTTTCCATTATTACCGCTCCAATAAAATTATTAGCTATTTTTTACCTGCTAATCTTTTTTAGCTCTTCGATGTCGCCGGCGTCGATTTTGCCGTGCTCAGCCAAATACTGCATAAGTGGAATAGGGTCGCCGCCGAAGAGCCTGTCGAGAAAGTCATTGACTGACCTTTTTATGACATTTTCGCTCTTGACCGCGGCGAAAAAGACGTGGGCCTTGCCCCGGATGTGGTGTTTCAGATAGCCTTTCTTTTCGAGCCGGCGCAGCAGGGTTTGGACCGTTGCGTAAGCTATTTTCCTCTTTGCAGGCAGCTTGTCGCAGACATCCTGTACAGTCGCTTTGTCAAGCTGCCAGACTAATCTTAAAATTTCAGTCTCCGATGGGCTTAAAGCCGGTAACTTCTTTTTTGTCATAATAAGCTCCTTTTACAAATGTATTTTACAATTGTACAACATAATATCGTACATTTGTACAAGTTGTCAACAAAAAAGTGAAGTTTTTGCAAATTTTCTTTGAGACCGTAGTAGTTTTGCAGAGAAAAGGAATTTTAAGGTCTTTGATTACAATGACTTATGTAATCTAGTTGCACTCTCATTTTTTTTGCTTTTTTGAATTTTTATGTGTCATTTTGCATCTCTGTTCTCTGATGTTGGATTTTTTCAGATGAATTTGAATCACGGTAATATCAGCAGGCGTTATGCCGCTTATTCGGGAGGCCTGACCGAGAGTGCTCGGCCTAAAAGCCGACAGCTTCTCTTTGGCCTCGGCCCGAAGATGTGCGATGCTGTTATAGTCCAGGTCCGCCGGAATCTTTTTATTTTCCAAAGCCCGAAAACCAGCCACCAGACGTTCCTGTTTGGCTAAGTAACCCTCATATTTAGCATCAATAATTACGGCCTGAAAAACATCTTCAGCAAGATTCATATTTTTAACATCAGGATTTTCGGCCATCGATTCAGCAAGAGTATTACCCGGCTGGCGCAGCTTGTCCCATAAGCTTGTCACCTCGGAACGGGTGTTTTTCAGATAGGCCTTGAGGGTATCTATGCCATCGAGTTTGTTTTGAAACTTTGCCCATCGCTTTTCATCCACGAGTCCGACCGATGTGCCGATTGGCGTCAATCTCCGGTCCGCATTATCGGCACGTAAGGCCAGCCGATACTCCGCTCGCGATGTGAACATACGATACGGCTCATCAAGCCCCTTGGTAAGCAAGTCATCTATCAGCACCCCGATATATGCCTGGTCTCTGCCGAGTATGAGCGGCTCTTTACCCTGTAACTTCCTAACCGCATTTATACCAGCCACGATACCCTGTCCCGCCGCTTCTTCATACCCGCTGGTCCCATTTATCTGCCCGGCCAGAAACAGCCCCGACACCTTCCTGGTCTCCAGATTGGGCTTTAATTGAATCGGCGGACAGTAATCGTATTCAATTGCATAGCCGTAATGAATAATCCGCGCATTTTCCGTCCCCGGCAGCCATCTAAGCATTTGCTCTTGAACATCTTTTGGCATAGAGGTAAAAATACCGTTACAGTAAATCGTTTTTATTTTTTCTTCTTCCGGCTCTAAAATAATTCGGTGCTGCTTCTTATCCGCAAATCTGACGACCTTACTTTCAATGCTCGGACAATAACGCGGGTCGGTGCCCTTAATCTCGCCCGAAGAAAGTGGAGCACGATGTAGGTTATCACGAAGCAGCTTGTGTATCTTCGCGTTGGTATAGGTAATCCAGCACGGCACCTGAGGCCTATCTATTTTTTCAGTCATAAATGAAAACGGCACCGGCGGCTCATCCCCGGGCTGTACTTGCAATCTCTCAACATCCACCGTATCAGCAGCCAATCTCGGTGTCGTATCCGTTGACATCCGCCCGAGTTCCAGTCCCATTCGTTTCAAACTCTGCGAAAGCTCTACACTTGGCGGCTCTTCAAATCTACCCGCAGCCCACTTCTCGCTGCCGATATAGACCATTCCCCCAAGAAACGTCCCCGGTGTCACAATAACCGTCTCAGTGCGGTAAACCGACCCGTTCTTGCAGCCCACTGCTCGCACCTTGTTGTCGGATGTTTCTATCTCTGTCGCTATCGCCTCGACTATGGTCAGATTAGCAGTCTGCTCAAGTGCTCGCCGCATAAAGTCCTGATACTTTTGCCTGTCAGCCTGGGCCCGCGGCGACTGCACAGCCGGGCCCTTCGAGCGATTCAGCATTCGAAACTGAATCCCCGTTGCATCTATTGCCAAACCCATCAGCCCCCCCAGCGCATCGACCTCGCGAACAATCTGTCCTTTTGCAAGACCACCGATAGCCGGGTTGCAGCTCATCTTGGCTATTGTGTCTTTGCTGATGGTTACAAGGCACGTTTTGACGCCGATTTTCGCGGCAGCATAGGCAGCCTCGACGCCGGCGTGACCGCCACCTATAACGACGCAATCAAACTCGTTTGTTTTCGTTCTGTTAGACATATTTAGTCCCGAACCAATACCTATGGCATAAATTGTATCCATAGTAGTGTTACAAAGCAATGGACTTGGTCATCCCTAACGGGACTGCCGGGATGTTGACACGATACAGGACAATTGGTGCGGGGTAACTTTTTGAACGTTCTAACAAGTCTTGACAATTTATGTTTTTTCCTTAATACTATAGAAAGACTACTGGATTAAAATTATGGCTAAAGAAAGCAAAGAACCGTCATTTGCACTTTGTATAGAGAACAAGGAATGTGAGGATTTGGAAAAGCGTAAGATTTACAAAGTCCTGCCGGACGATGAGGCAGCAAAGGAAGGATACCTGAGAATCATTGACGAGTCTGGGGAGAACTACCTGTATCCAGAGTCCTACTTCATTCTTGTCGAGCTGCCTCGCGAAGCGCAAGATGCCTTGCAAATAGCAAGCTGACCACTACGTTACCATAACATCCTGAAAAACATCTCAGAACTCGCTAAGGTTGGTGTATTATACAGAAACCATATAAGTAATAGTTAGGCTTTCCATAGAAAAGGAATGATGCTATGGACACTTTGTTTGAGTTGATTCCGTCTATCATTGATTCGCTTTCCAGTCAATTTACTACACATGAGCTCATCATTGCTCTTGCACAAAAACATCAGCGAGAATATATTGAGGCCCTATATGAACACAGAGAATCCGAACGACCATTTGGAACAATACACTCGAAGATTGGAAAATATTTAAAGAGGACCAATTTCGTTCGTTTTGTTCGACTTGATGAAGTCGATAAAGACATATTTGGGCAAGCCTCCAAAAATGCTCTATGGGAGAAAATTACCTAACATGCCACTGGAACCGACAGCGTTAAACGCGCCGGCTCAGCTAATCGTTATGTGCTTTGAGAGATTGAAATCGAAGACAATCCAGTCCGCCCTGAAAGTAAGTTCCACATATACAAAAAATATTTGATTGACAATATATATTGTTATGGTATAATTATTATACCATGGAATTTGAATTCGATTCCAAAAAGAGTCAGAGCAATAAGAAAAAACACGGGATTGATTTTCGCCAGGCCCAGGCATTGTGGGATGATTCTGATTTAATTGAGATTCCCGCAAGAACCAGCGGTGAACCAAGATTTTTGGTAATTGGGAAGATTTCAGGAGAGCATTGGTCAGCGGTCATTACCTATAGGCATGAAAAAATAAGGGTTATTTCGGTACGACGATCCAGAAAAGAGGAAATTGATATTTATGAAAGCTAACGAATTTGACAAGAGGTTTGATGATGGCAGGGATATTTCTAAATACCTGGATATGTCAAAGACCAGAAGACCCGGACAAGAGCAGAAAAGAGTAAATGTAGATTTCCCTCTGTGGATGATTCACTTCTTAGATAAAGAGGCAAAACGTCTGGGTGTGCCTCGACAATCCATCATCAAAGTGTGGGTAGCTGAACGCATAGAAAAAGTCTCACCTTAAACATCTGCCCGATGAGTTCATTGTTGAAAATTAGGAAATTCAGGGCTGTCCTTTCTTCGCCAGCGCAACCGCAGATGCAATGGCGAAATTTGCAGTATGTGTAATGCTTACGCTTATATGTTTAATCCCAAGCTTGTCGGCAATTTTTTCGACCTCCCCGCCGAGAGTTACTTTCGGCTGACCACTACTATTGTTTATTATCTCTATATCCGTCCAGGCGATTTTGCCCCGCCATCCCGTCCCCATAAGTTTAAGAATGGCTTCCTTCGCCGCGAAGCGACCGGCTAATTTCTCTATTTTGTTCTTGTTTGACTCGGCATAGGCCTGCTCAGCAACAGTGAAAATCCTCTGGACGAAGCGCTCACCGTGCCGGGCTACCATTTCTTCTATCCGTGGACAATCTACAAGGTCTATGCCGTGGGCTATAATTTCCATCCGTCAATCCCACCTTCTCAAGTCATTCCCGCCATACTTCTACCCCGACAAATCGGTTAGCATATAGATGCTTCTTTGTATGATATTACTCTTTTTTTTGCTTTTGTATCTATCTCTTTTTACTTTTATCTTTACCTTCTTCTTATACTACCTGGCATCACATCTCTGTATATCGATGACCTTGTGTCTCTGGGTCTCTGTGCCTCTGTTCTTCTGTATATATCTCTTTTTACTGTTACCGGCTGGTCGCGCATTTGGTAAACCTTCTCCAGGCAAAAATCTATAAATTCGTCCGTTCTGCTAAGTTCCGCCTGCTGCAGAAGTGTTGCATTAACTCTATTAACAGCTTCGTTCCAGCGGTCGAGAACAATCTTGTCTCGCACTTGCTCTTGCACCTTCTCAAAAGGCTCATAACCGGACAATTTTCTTTCTTCCAGCTTCATTATGAAAACATGTTCAGCGGTTATTATTATTCTCGCAATCCGGCTGGATTCGATGTCCTCTGCTTCGGCGGCAAGCTTATCGTAAGGCACAGCTAAAGACCCCGGCTGCACCGGCTGCCACAATCCACCAAACTCCCGCATAGGCCCATGCGAATATTGCTTGGCCAATTCGCCGAAATCTTCACCTGATCGTATGCGCTTAGCCAATTCAAGTGCCAGCTTTTCCGCAAGCTGATGGCGGTTTGCCTTCGGATTTACTGCCTCCAGCCTGGCCGGCCGAATATCAATCAGGCGAAACTGTATCGTCGCGGTTTTTGCAAAATATTTGTCCTTCATCTCGTTGTAGCAGTCCATCAGCTCACGATAAGTAACCGGCCTGTTATTAGACAATTTCGAGCCTAAGTACCATTGAGTGAGAATTAATCTTTTTTGATATTCCTTAAAGCTCTTCCAGTCCATTCCACTTTGTTTAAGTGCCTCGTCAGCCCTAATCTGGTCACCCCCAAAGGCCACAACAAATTCTCTCAACGCCTTTTCAGCTTCCTTTTCCAGAGCATCCTCAATATTCTTTCCAATTTGTCTTTTGGCCTGCTGATAAAGCAAAATATTCGAGATTTTAGCAGTAAGAATTCCTTTAAGCTGGCCCCTGGCTCGTTCTTTGAACTGCTCAAGCTCACTTGCCTGCGCAATCGGCTTAAAGTATTCTATTGGCAATACAAACTTCCCTCCCAATTCTACCGGCGAGGCGATTATCTCATCACTGGTTACAGTCTCACCGCCGACCATCAGCACAAATCCGCCCGAGGCTTCCACAAGCCTTATCTTCCGCGCGAGAGCCTGACGCTCTAATTCAGCCCCGGTCGGATTACTACCGTCCCCACAGCCGCCTATCAGCAAAAGCATTAACACTGATAAAAAAACACATTTACGCATACGTTTTTCCCGCTCTTATCCGCTTAGAACTAACAATTACCTCTTAGTCCGATTTCGTCAGCCACTTCGCGCATACCCATAATTACGTCGTCGATAATCTCACCCAATTCCACGCCCAACATCTCGGCGCCCTTTTCAACTACGGCTCGATTCACTCCGGCAGCGAAAGATTTATCTTTCCATTTCTTTTTTACCGATTTGGTTTTCATATCCAGCACGCTCCTGCTCGGCCGCACGAGCGCCGTGGCCACTACGAGCCCGACAAGCTCATCAACAGTATAAAGGACCTTCTCCAGCTCACTTTGAGGTTCGACATCGGTGCATATATCCCACCCGTGCGAAACCACAGCCCGGATGTACTCAGCAGGCCAGTTATGGGAAGTCAGAATTTCCTCGGTCTTTCGGCAGTGCTGCTCGGGAAATTGCTCATAGTCCAGGTCGTGAACTAAACCGATGAGGCCCCATTTTTCCTCATCCTCGCCGCGTTTGCGGGCACAATAGCGCATCACCGCCTCAACAGCCAGTGCGTGCTTAAGCAATCCTTCACTTTTGTTGTATTCTTTCAGCAGTGAGAAGGCTTCTTCCCGGCTCGGCTTAACATCCGCCATAATCTGCTCCTTCATACAATAAAAAACTTCAATCTCCTCACCCCGGAATACCAACGCCTAATTTAAGGGCTAATCTAAAAGCAAATTCGCAAAATTGCAATCCTTATTTTCAAATCCTCACTAAAACAAAACCTGGATGCATAATCAACCGGTCAATTCACTAAAACAGAGCCGGGAGCGTAAGCGACCGGTCAAAAACTCATCTGCCTCTGGATTTTTTCATCCTCTCGTACATCTTTAAGTTAAATATCAAAATGCCTCTTCCCACGCCGGCCATATCGCCTCTCTTGGCAACCTGAAATGCTATATACCGCCCATCGTCACTTACCACGGGATTGGAGGCCTTGTAGCCCGGATAATCGGAAAAGAAAGTCATCCGCTCCGTCTTTCCCGAGCCGTCCAGCGCCAGCTTATAGAGGTCGATATACTGTGTCCCCTTGCGGTTGTGTTTATCGCATTCGACCAGTGTGTGCCTGCCATCGGGAAAAATACCTTCCGGCTCATCATACTGGTTTGGCGCCTTGGAGTAGTTCACCACCTTGCCCGTCTCGATATCCAGCCCCATAACTTCTGTGCCCTGGTAACCATAAGCGCTGAATATCAGCTCCTTCTCATTTGGCGGCCGAAGGTTCTGAGTCTCAAGTCCGGTCTCAAATTCTAATTCACGCTTATCCAAAATCTTCTTCTTATTTGCCAGCTCGGGTTTTCCGTTTTTATAAACTATGTTCGCCAAATAAAATGCCCCGCCCTGGGTCCAGGCAATCCGCATGTGTCTGCGTGAAACCGCCGGGCCTTCGGAGCACTTCTCTCCCAACGGTACCGGCGCGGCTGAAAGGTCTTTTTTCAGTACCCACAGCTCCGCATTTTTCTCACTTCGGCTCGGCATCGGATTGGTTGCGTCGAATTTACGTGCCCCCGAAAGCAGAATATCGCCGTTAGCAAGATACAGCGCACGCGTGTAGCCCTCGTGATAATAACGGTGCGTCATTGCGCGGATAATCTTTGTCTTTAGTTCAACTTCATACACGTCGCCAAAAGTCTTCTCGATAAACAAAATACGTTTACCATCGTGCGAAAAGTCCGCCCTCTGGCCAAAGTGCGTTACCCGCTTTATATGTGCCGGCAGCTCATCTAACGGTGACCTGCCTTCTTTGCTCCGGGATTGTCCTAAACAGTTCGTCGATAAAAAACCGACCAAGACAAAAAATAAACATTTACTTACTTTGCGCCACATCATTCTTCCCCTGCCTATACGTTTTCTTCTGACTTCGATGCTGCAATGTTACCATCTCTACATCTATTTGTAATATCGCCCCACGTACCCGACGATGGTTTTCTTAAGCTCAAGCGGCTCTATTATTCCCACGCTGCGGTAAATAACCTTCCCACCCGGCTGAATCAAAATCGTATATGGAATACCACCAAGCAAATCCTTATCCACCGCCGCCATAAGCTGATATTCATCTTCCGAATCAAACAGATAATTTTTACATGACACCTGTTGTTTCTTCAAAGATGAAAGGACTCTGTTTCTTCTGCTGGGCGAATCGGCACTAATGGTAATCAGCTCAAAATCCCGCTTGCGGTACATCCGGTTTATCGTTACAAATTCCTGCAATTGCTTTACGCTTGGCCCGCTCCAGATCGCCCAGACATTGACCAATCGCAGTTTTCCTGAATCATTTTTGACAAGCTCTTTTATGCTCTTTGCATCCGTCATTTCCACAGCGACACTTTCTCTTGCCCAACGCTCAAAAGATTGTTTGGCGGATTCCCGTTTATTCGACCATTTGATTGAACAGCCGATTGTTTTGGTTGTTTCAACGGGAACTCTTCTTCCCTTTAACAATGCCTCAATTGCATTCCGCGCATCGTGGGATTTGACCCGTTTGGGCTTTTCCGAATCGTCGACTCGCCCGACGTAGCGCAGTTTGCGCTGTCTGTCAAAGATAAACACGTGCGGCGTTCGAGCCGGCCCGTATGCGAGTGAAACCTTCTGGTTGTCCCCATCATAAAGATATGGAAAATTATATCCCATGTCCTTTGCACGGATCTTCATATCCTCGAATGAATCGTTCATATCCGAATAGCCTAATTCGTCCAGGCGCACTGCTCTTGGGTCGTTCGCCGAAATCGCTATCAGCGCAACACCTTTGTTCTTATAATCGGCTGCCAGCTTTATAATCCGTTCCTCGTACGCCTGGGCGGTCGGGCAGTGGTTGCAGGTAAAAATAACAACAAGAACATCCGCATCCGAAAAATCCGCCTGTTTGTAATTACGCCCATCCACACCCGGCAAATTAAAGTCGGGCGCTCTTTGACCGATTCTTAGCGTCTCAACCTTCTCGGACGCCGACCAACCCAAGCCTGCCATAAAAAGCACAGCCGCCACTACTGCCAAAACTTGTTTACTGTACTTACTCATGTTACACCTCTTTCTTTGTTCTGCTGACATAGTCTCACTCCTTACTTGATTATAAAACTTTCATTTGACCGAACAAAATACTTTCCGCAAAACATTTATCAGCGTCCTCGGCTCAAAATAGTTCGTCGATAAACACAAGTATACCGTCCTTGAGTCAGGGATTCTAACTTTTCTGCTAATCTTTGAAAAGAAAGATTCGGTTGGTATCTTGGCATCCTTCGCAAATGAAAATATCAAATCCTGTCCCGAGGCAACAATGCTTTTTATATCCCGCTTGCCTGCCTTGATCCGAAGCTCAGCCAAATCCAGCAGCAGCTTGACCTCATCCGGCATCGGCCCATACACATCCGTTAATTCGCCCCTTATCTGCTCCAGGTCCTCGTCACATCTTGCAACGGCAAATTACGCTTGCTTAGAACGTCCTTACCGCTCGTCAATTAAGGTTGAGGTTTGTATAAATAATGTCCATCATTAAAATTTCCAGACGATGCCCGCACCAAAACCCAAGGCATCGCCGGTAAACTGGCCCTCAGCGTACCAGGAAGTGTTTTCGTCGATATCCCACTGTACACCGGCAAAGCCGCCAAACCTCGATTCTTCCCTAATATCAGCCTGGGAGCTTACAAGCTGGGTTACACCAGAATCAACTGTGCTACCATTGAGATCCATATCTCCTTTCACAAAATGCAAGAACGGACCACCGTAAATCGAAAAGCCATCTAACTGCAAAGTTGGTCCAGCCGCGACCTGGATTTCCCAGAAGTCAAGCTCGACATCGCCGGAGAAATTAGGATCACCGCGGAGTTTTAGACTGCTGCCTTCGATGCCTAACCAAGTCATCTGGAATAATCCGCCCCAAGTAAGGTTACCCTCCTGGAAAAAGGTTGCCCTTGTCCCAAATCCCCAAGCAGCTTTATAATCACCACTGAATCCATAGTATTGGCTACCAGGCGTACCACATGCTTGAGTCTCTGTTATTTCGTCTTTGGCGTTAGCCACACCCACACGCACGAATGCATCCCAGTTGTCGCAGATACCATAGCCCAAACTACCCAAAAACATATTCGTTGTAAGATCTTCGATTTTGTACTTGGTGAAATCACTTGGCAACCACCCCGCCCCGAGGTTCTCTCGAACCTTACCAAACAATTCGAGATCCATTTCCTGCTGAGCATACTCAAAGCCTATAGCCCACCGGCTTTCTCCAAGGATAGCCTTTGGGGGGCCCATTGGTGGCAAAGCAAGGGCAGGCGAACTGCACACACCCACCACCATGATGGCAACAAATAAAAGTGCTATTCTCTTTTCCATAATTTACTCCTTTCCTCAAAAAAACGTTTCATAAGGTTCTTCACCTCATCTTCCAAACCTCATTTGACACCTTTTTTTTGGCCTCTTAACTCTAAGTAAGATATCGGCCGATATCAAATAGGAGTTTTTTTTCTCTCAGATTTACCATTAAAAACACTTGACAACCTGCTACATCTCCCAGTTTTTCGCCATATCGCTCAAAATCTGCTTGACGAATACAACCTTCTAAGATGTTATTTCAACCGTCTTTCCTCACGCATGGCACACAAACATGGATTTTGCCATTTACTACTGTTCTTGCGGCGATACGCCGGATTCCATCGCAAATAGAACAGGGAGGACATGAAGTTAAGAGATACTTTCAAGGGTCTTCCGCCATGTACTGGGATGAACCAGCGGCCGATGCGATAATGGCCTTCATTACTTTGCGGGAGTCAAATATATGTGGAAAATTATTGGAATGGGCCAGAGTAGGTCCTATAAACTTGACATAATATTACAGCAATAGGTCGGCTTATGGTTATTTGTTCTTGACAAGTCTGTTTGAATTGTATATATTGAAAGATATAGTAGCATTAGGAGGTGCGGTGAAAACAGTCCTTCTTTTTTTAGCCAGTTTTCTCCGACCGAAAAGTCACCTCCTCTATGCTCCAAATGCAGCAAAGATTTAGACAAAAAAAATACGCTCTGCTGCGAAAGCAGAGTATCAAGAGTTCTGTGAGGAGAATTAAGTATGAAAAATCAAAAAAGTAGAAAGAATGTCTTTAGGGCCAATCTTTTTCTGATGGTCTTGGCAGCCGGTATATTAATAACGGCTATCACAGAGACTGCACCCGCAAAGTCGCTGTACATAATTGCAGATATAAACGGTGATCCCACTCCGGTCCGGGCTTATGATATTGGGGTGGATGGTATTTTGAGCTTCCAGGCGGAGTACGGCATACCCAACTATTGCTGGGGTGCCGTGGGCCTGGCAATTGATTCGGATTCAAAACACCTGTTTGTCACGTATGAAGGCTCGAACGTAATTCAATTGATAAATGCAACGACGATGACAGACACAGGAACCACAACAGCCCCAGGTGCCAGCAACTTAGCTGGTATCGTTTACGACCACGATAAGGAATTACTATACTGTGTTGATCGGGGCCTACCCCGGTTGTATGTGTATAACTGGGAGGCGAGCACTGCCACGCTTACTCAGGTGCCAGGCTCGCCGTTCAACTTGACAGGAACTACTACTATCTATGGGATCGCTCTGGATGAAATCAACGATCTGCTCTATGTGGCCGACTTTAGTACCACGATCAATGTTTACCGCACCTCCGATTGGTCATCATGGGAGACCATCTCAGTTAGTCGGACTGTAATCAGTATTGCAGTGGATCCTACGAGGGGTTTCGTTTATTACGGCGGAGGTTATGCGGAGGACAATTACTACCTTACTCAGTACAATTTGAATACATATAGGGAGAAAGAAGTGCAAGTGGCTCCCGATGCCGGCGTGATGGGGATAGGAATAGATCCAGACACTGGTCTGATATACGTAGGCACCGGAATTAACAATAAACCTGGTGGGGACAGTCTTAGGGTCTATGACACATCACTTGACCAAATTGACATTATCACTGACATTGAAAACTCCACCGGCTTAGTTATCCCAATTGAAGATATCAGTTATAACCCTCTAAACTTACATAAGAGTGTTGCCAGCGACGCTGCTGACGAGGTTGAGCACGTAGTGGTAGGAGGTACCATCACTTACAATATTTGTTTCGATAATAATAACAATGATTACACTGTAAATAATATATCCATTGTTGATACCCTCCCGAAAGAAGTAAGCTTTATAACGGCCGATGGTGATGGTATGTTCGGACATTACGACCCTATTGCCCACATTTATAGATGGTCCTACTCCTCTCTGCCACCTGGATCCCCAGGCGATTGTTTAACGTTAGTGGTGCAGGTGAATGAAGATACAGCCCCAGATAAGACCATCACTAATTATGTTGCTATCAAAAGCGATGAAACAGGG
Organism: Candidatus Aegiribacteria sp.; assembly: GCA_048635425.1. Lineage (GTDB taxonomy): Bacteria > Planctomycetota > Phycisphaerae > Sedimentisphaerales > Anaerobacaceae > NIOZ-UU13. The sequence continues at coordinate 4,727 of JAIVYN010000040.1, read as the reverse complement.
CCTGCAACCGCGAGTGTTGATTTTGTTACAAAACCTATCCGTTACAACCCCCTTAATCTGAGCAAGAAAATAATGGGGGGTAATATTGAGTATAGTGCTGATGGCAAGGTTGGGTATGTGGGTGTAGGCAACAATATTATCTACAGTATTTGTTTCGATAATAATAACAATGATTACACCTTAAACAATATATCCATTGTTGATACCCTCCCGAAAGAAGTAAGCTTTATATCGGCCGATGGTGATGGTATGTTCGGACAGTACGACCCTATTGCCCACACTTATAGATGGTCCTACTCCTCTCTGCCAGCTGGATCCCCAGGCAATTGTTTAACGTTAGCGGTGCAAGTGAATGAAGATACAGCCCCAGATAAGATCATCACTAATTTTGTGGCTATCGACAGCGATGAAACAGAGCCTGCAACCGCGAGTGTCGATGTTGTTACTCGCGAAAGGCCTTTGGAAGCTGATCTAAGTGTACGTCCCAACATGATCAGACGCAACGGCTGTTGCGAGAGTATACTGGCTATCGTAGAGCTGCCGCAAGGCATCGGAATACAGGACATCAAAGACGAACCACTTATCCTCAACCCAGGCAACACCGAAGCAAGCAGTCAACTTATTTTAGGTACGGCTGACAGAGCAGAGGTTCGTGCTTGGTTCGATACTGCCCAATTGATGGATGCGGTGCCTGGCTATGGCGAAGTCAAAGTTAGAGTTGTTGGCAAACTCAAATCGGGCCAATCTTTCTCCGGTGAGGAAATCATCTACATAACCAGATTCACAGGCAATTGATCTGAAGCGGGCGTACGAAAATTCGACTATGAGGAATCAGCTCGAAGGTCCGCTGTTGGGTGGCCTAAAGGAAGGTGGCTTTGAAAATCAGACCCAGATGCCCGTAAAGATTTTCCGCAAAAAACTTATCAGCGTTCTCGACTCAAAATAGTTCGTCGATAAACGCAAATATACCGTCCTCGAGTCAGAGATTCTAACCCTTCGACCTGGCTCAGGACAGGCTTTTCCTGATACCTTTGAAAAGAAGGAATCGGGCGGTGTTTTTGAGTCTTTCGCAAATGTAAATATTAAATCCTGTCCCGAGGCAACAATACTTTTTATATCGCACTTACTTGCTTTTATTCGAAGCTCAGCCAAATCCAGCAGCAGATTTACTTCATCCGGCATAGGCCCATAGACATCCGTTAATTCGCCCCTTATTTGCTCCAGGTCATCGTCGCCCCTTGCAACAGCAATCTTACGATAGGCATCCATCCGGTGCCTGTTAATAGGTATATAATTTTTCGGTATAAATGTTGCAAATCCCAGATCGACAACCGCGGTCGGTATCGGCTCGACCGGCTCATCCTTTAATTTTCTAACGGCCTCGGCCAACAGCTCGCAATACATCTGGTATCCCACCACCTGGATATGGCCGGACTGCTCAGCCCCTAAGATATTACCTGCCCCGCGAATCTCCAGGTCCCGCAGCGCTATTCTAAAGCCGGCCCCTAAATGCGAATATTCTTCAATAGCCTTTAATCGCCTGGCCGCCAAAGGCGTAATCGGACGCGACATCGGCAGCAGCATATAAGCATACGCCCTATGTTTATACCTGCCCACCCTGCCCCGAAGCTGATGCAGCTCTGCCAGGCCGAACCTGTCCGCATCGTTTATAAAAATCGTATTCGCATTTGGAATATCCAGACCCGACTCGATAATCGTCGTGCACACGAGCACATCCGTCTCGCCGATTACAAACTCTATCATTGCCGTCTCAAGCTCGCTCTTGGCCATCTGCCCGTGTGCGATGCTGACCTTTGCATCGCCGATAAGTTTCTGAATTTCCCACGCCTTTTTCTCAATCGTTTTGACCCTGTTATGCAGAAAGAACACCTGCCCCTGGCGATTCAATTCCCGGTAGATTGCCTTTCTGATAAGCTCTTTGTTATACGCGGTGACAGTTGTTACTATACTTCGCCTGTCCAATGGCGGCGTAGCCAGCGAGCTTATATCCCGCAGCCCCAGAAGCGACATATGCAGTGTTCGCGGAATCGGCGTAGCAGTCATCGTAAGAACATCAACGTTGACACGCAGCTTTTTGAGTCTTTCTTTGTGTTCGACTCCGAACCGCTGCTCCTCGTCGATTATCAAAAGCCCCAAATCCTTGAACCCTACGTCGCCACTGAAAAGCCGATGTGTTCCTATCAGCACATCAACTCTGCCCGCCTTTGTCCGTGCGATTATGTCCTTTGCCTGCTTTGGCGTCTTAAATCGATTTAAGACCTCGATGCAAACCGGAAAATCTGCAAACCGCTCAGTAAAGGTTCTGCCGTGCTGAACACACAAAACCGTTGTCGGCGTTAAGATAGCAATCTGCTTTCCGTTCTCGACCACCTTAAACGCCGCACGCATCGCAAGCTCTGTTTTGCCATAGCCCACGTCCCCGCACAACAGCCTGTCCATCGCCACGGCCTGCTGCATGTCCGCTTTGATTTGCCCTACGGCTGTGGTCTGGTCCGGCGTCTCCTGGTAAGCAAACGACTCTTCAAATTCCACCTGCCAGCTCGAATCTTCCCCGAATGCAATCCCGTCTGTCGCCTGACGTTTCGCCTGAACATCGAGCAATTCGACGGCCAGGTCTCGAACGGAACGCGCAACTTTTTCTTTTTGCTTTTGCCATCTCTTTGAGCCGACCTTGCTCAGCTTCGGCCGTTTCGGACTTGTCCCGATATATTTCTGCACCAGCGCAATATTACGGACCGAAACCTGGATTTTAACGCCGTCCGCATATTGAATTGTAAGGTATTCATTCGTGCCGTCTTTTTCCCGTATCGTTTTCACTCCTGAAAACTTGCCGATGCCGTAGGAAGCATGAACGACATAGTCTCCTTCCTGCAAATCGCTGAGCGTATCCACCGGTGACGTTGGGCGTGCAGGCCTGCGCCTTCTCCTCAGCGCGTACTGCCCGAACAACTCGTGATGGCTTATCACTATTCGTTTTAACGAATTTATGACAAAGCCCTGATGAATAAATCCTGACAGCAGTTTGAATCTTGGCGGAATTTCTTTGTTAATGTCTGTGATAATCTCACCCACCCGCTTGAGTTCAGCCGAGCTCTCGCAGTAAAGCAGCACTTCCTTGTCCTGTTTAGCCTCCTGTACTAATTCTTCAAGTGCCGCCTTGTGTCCCGCCCACACCGAGGTTGCCTTGTGCTGAAACCGCTGCACACTTTTAATATCCACTTTGAGGAAATCGCCCGGCTGCCCCGTGGCGAACCGGCAGATTCTCAGTTGTGTAAAATTATCTGCCGCCTTATAAATATCACCCCAGTCATAAAGCCGGCTCGTGTTCTCAGCCCTGCCTAAAAACACCTGTGCAACTTCTTCAATCTCACCAGGCTCTTCAAAAATTATTATCGTATCTTTCGGCAGGATATTTATAAAAAGCTCCCTCTGCTCTACCGCGGTCCCGCACACCGCTGACACTATCCTGATACTTTCTATCTGTTGGCTCGAACGCTGTGTATCCAGATTAATTTCGCGAATACTCTCGATAGTATCACCGAAGAATTCAATCCTGACTGCCTCTGCCTCCGGCGCCAGAGCCTGGTCTTGCGTCTTTGGTCTGGAGTCTTGGGTATTGAGTACCAGCGGAGCATAAATATCAACAATGCCCCCCCGACGCGCAAACTGGCCCGGTAAATCAATCCTTTCCACCCGCTCGAATCCATTTTCAACCAGCCACTCAACGACCACTTCCGGCGACTTTTCTCTGTCTGTTTCCAACCGAAGGCAGCTTGCTTCTATTGCTTCGGGCTTAGGGATAGGCTGGCAAAGCGCCTGTATCGGCGCAGGGATAATAAATTCACCTTTCCCCGAACGAGGCACAAGGCACGAGACACGAGAGACGGTTTTTAATCTCTCAGCCCTTATCTCATCAGTAGCGTCCGCCAAATCCTCTTCGCCTTCCCAGGCGCCGAATGTATCAATTCTTTCACCCCCGAAGGTATTCAAATCATCAGCGGCCTTGTCGGCATCGTCAATATGCGGACATATATAAAGAATAGGCCGAGAGGTTTTCTCTGATATGTAAGCCGCTAAAAGGCGCGCAAAAGACCCCCACGTCCCCTCGACTTTAACCACCCCCTCACCCCCGCTCTTGCTTTCGCAAGAAAACGCGGGGGCCGATTTCAGTCGGGAGATTATCTCTGCTACCGTTTTATCCCGCCCAAGTTCCATAGGCGTAGGAAATTAGAAAGTGCCTAAAGTGAACTAAAATGACACGTAAGTGTCATCCTGAGGCGAAGCCGAAGGATCTGGTCAACGAAAAAGAGATTCTTCACTTCGCTGCGCTGCGTTCAGAATGACAGCAAAGCTGTCACTTTAGGCACTTTAGCTCACTTTTTCTCAATTGTTTTCTTCGCTGCCTTTATGACATTTTCCACTGTAATGCCAAACTTCTCGAAGCAAATCTTAGCAGGCGCAGATGCGCCAAAGGACGACATCCCAATGAAAATACCGTTGTCACCCAGCCACTTACTCCATCCTAACTCAACTCCGGCTTCAATACCTACCCTTGCCTTAACAAGGGGCGGAATAACAGAATCTCGATATTCTTTACTCTGCTCTTCGAACAGCTCCCAGCAAGGCATACTAACTATTCGTGCGGTTATCCCTTCAGCCGCTAATTTCTCTGCTGCCTCCAGTGCAATACCAATCTCCGAGCCACT
>JAIVYN010000039.1:0-19467 GCA_048635425.1 Candidatus Aegiribacteria sp. | reverse complement strand
CCGAAATGGGGCTATTTTTGGCAGTTGAAGCATACAACCAATATACAACTCAACAACCCGTCATCTCCAAATTCGACGAAAATCCAATGTCGTAAGTCCTCCAACATCAGTGCTTTATAAAAAACACAAAAATTGGTAACGTTTTCAATGCGGGTGCATATCGAGCGCACTAAATTTCTATGATTGGTTTTATACGGCTGTTTTTTTGCGCCTGATTCTGGTAAAATGGACACTTGGTTATGCGAAAGATAAAGAGTCAAAGTTTAGCTCAATTGCTGCTGCAGCTTCGATTTACGCCCGAAAACAAGCGTCACAAACAGCTTGACGCTACGGAGGAGCTTTATGCGGTTGTCGAGCCGGACAAGGAATATCCTTTCGAGTTTGTATTTTTTCGTATCACCGGTTTTCACCCTAAAGGCCCTGTAGCAGAGGAGCTGATAAAAGGTAATGAGCTGTTGGATGACCTGCGGATTTTCATCTCCAAGCTGAGCGGCCGGCTCGCGCGTCCCGTCGCCGAGCAAAACCAAAAAATTTACACTATCGAAGAGCTTGCTGAAACATTAGGGATTTCAACAAAAACCATATACCGCTGGCGAAAACAAGGTCTGGTTGCGAGAATTTTTATTTTTGATGACGGCAGGAGACGTTTCGGCTTTTTGCAGTCAACGGTCGATAAATTCCTCAAAGCAAATCCGGACATTGCCGCTAAGGCAAAAAGCTTTTCGCGACTGACTGATGAGCAAAAGCAGCAGATTATAAAGCAGGCTGAAAAACTTACCGCCGATACGGACCTCTCTCGCCACCAGATTATAAACAGGATAAGCGCTGAAACCGGCAAGTGCCACGAAACCATCAGATACACACTGCTAAATTACGATAAGTCCAATCCCGACAAACCTATTTCTACACAGTCCACCGGTGTAATTGAACCGGCCCAGGCCGCCGAGATGTACAGGCTGTTCAAACAAGGCTGTGATGTCAAAGACCTGATGAAGCGATTCAACAGGAATAGAAGTTCGATATATCGGATTATAAATCGGCGAAGGGCAAAGGCGCTTCTGGCCAGAAAGATTGAATTCATCCCCAGCGATGAATTTCTTGAAGAAGATGCCGAAGAGAAGATTTTGGCTCGTCTCGGCGACTCGTCTCTGCGAAGCGCTTCCGTTCTCCGTAGCAGAGCTACTGCGAAGGATGAATCGCCGAAGCAGCAAGGCCAAGGCCGTAGCGGGGCAGAGGCAATCAGCAATGCGGAGCCGCTCGCCCGCAAGGATGTTGTCCTTGAGACTCCTTACGGAGAGCCGCTCGAATTGGCCCGCGGTTCCCTGCCGGAGTATTTGCAGACCTTGAAAAATTCTCCCGTGCTCAATAGAGAAAATGAAGTCGAATTGTTCCGCAGATATAATTACCTCAAATTCCTGGCCTGCCGAATCCGCACCGGCATAAAGCCGGCTCGTGTCTCGGGCGTAAGACTAAGTCAGATAGAAAACTATTTAGCCCAGGCCGAAGAGATAAAAAGAAGAATAATTGAAGCCAACTTGCGGCTTGTGGTCAGCATTGCACGCAAACATACCGGCGGCGGGGCAAGTTTGCTCGATTTGGTCGGCGAGGGTAATATCTCGCTGATGCAGGCGGTTGAGAAATTCGATTATACCAGGGGCTTTCGGTTTGCTACTTTCGCATCCTGGATAATAGCCAAGGATTTCGCCCGTAAGATTCCTGCTCAGACCGGCCGGCTCGACAAAGCCACAACGGCTTCGCTGGCAAGTATCCATCGCGATTTGAGAGCCGAAGATGCAGCCGATTTCGCGGCAATGGAACGAGCTCACCAAAGCCTGTCTCAGGTTATAGAAGATAATCTCACCGAACGCGAACGGCATATAATTTTGAATCGTTTTGGTCTGGTCGGCTCGCCAATAAAAAAGGAAACAAAAACCTTAAAGCAAATCGGCGAAGAACTCGGCTTGAGCAAGGAAAGAGTCCGCCAAATTGAGCTGATTGCCCTGCAGAAATTGAGACAATCTCTAAGCAGCGAAGAATTCGAGCTGCTAACCGGCTAACAATTGATTATTGACTATTGATTATTGGCAATTGAGATTGCCGCTTTGGCCATAAAGTCGTATCCTTTCGCGATAAACTAATCTATTTAATTTGGTATTACTTTATCCTGTTCTGAAATCATAGCCTTATATTAGGCACTTTCGAATATGTCAAAAAGAACTAATCCGGGCTAATTTTCGGAAGGTTGCTCTTTGCCGGCCAGTTCGGCGATTTGAAGCTGCAATTGCTTTATTTCTTTCAGGATGTTGAGTTTAGTGCTTACTACCCAGTACCACAGCTTCATAAGGATGGTCGAGTTGTAGCCAATCAAGGTAATGACCGCTGCAAAGATCATGCCCCTGGTGCCTTTTTCGTGGTTAATGAAGAGCATTCCACCGACCATCATGGCGGCGCTTATAACAAGGAATATCCAAAAGACAACTTTGACCCTGGACATATCACCTTCGAATTTCTGAAAGATCATTTGTTTCATCTCCTTTCTCAATGTTTTGCTCTTATCAGCATCAAACAGGCCGTTTTTGCCTAAAACTTGTTTTAACTGTTTTTCTAACTTATCCATTTTGATAACGCTCTACTGTTTGCCTTAACTGGTCCAGTGTGCGATGAAGCCGTGATTTTACCGTTCCCTCAGGAACACTAAGAATTTCAGCTATTTGGCCTATATCGAAGCCCTCATGGTATCGCAATGTAAGCAGTGCCCGGCGGTCGGGTGGAATTTTTTCAATGGCTGCCCGCAGAGATTCGGTTGCTTCATCACCGTTTTGTTTTTTGTTAGATTCATTTTTGGTCCTCTTCGTAAGCTCGTTATTAAGCCGATTTTGCAGCCGCTGTTTACGCAGCCAATCGGTGCATTTGTTATTGGCGATTCTAAAGACCCATCGGGGAAAAACAGATACATCCTCGAGTTTTCTAATGCCTTTTATTATGCCGAACCAGATTTCCTGAACAATGTCCCAGGCGGCCGATTCAGAGCCGGTTACCTTGAAGGCATAATGCCAGAGGCGTTTTTGCCATCTGCTTACAAGCTCGTCAAAAGCGTCTTTGTCTGCCTGCCGGCATTTTATGACAAGCAGCTCATCATATATTTGCTCACGACTCTTTCGCATAGTTCTGTAATAAAGGTCGGACGAATTGCGAGAAACGTTCCATTTTTCTCTTCATCCGTGAACAGAAGACAGACTGCAGACAGCAGACTATAGACTCAAGACTACAGAATAAAGATATATGACGTTTGAAATTGGCTTTGTTTGGGTTTGTTTTTTTGGGCCTGAGGGCGGTTTCATTTTCATAATCCTTTTTGATAAAGACATTTACGTTCATTTTTGGCTTTTCGGAAATTGGGTTTGAATTGGGTTTGTTTTTTCGGACTACGAAATCATCTTTTTTTCTGTAATCCTTTGTTATAAGTGAGTTTACGTTCATTTGGGCTTTTTGGAAATTGGGTTTGATTGGGTTTGAATTGGGTTTGTTTTGACCAAGTGTCCAATTGTGTTTATTTTCATAAATCGTTGTTAAAATAGAACTTACGTTCATTTGAGCATCCAGGAAATTGGGTTTGTTTTGCATAAAAAGTAGCTGATTTGTAGAGGGCTCTCGACAGATGTAGAGGTGCCGAGGACAGATGACAGAGGACAGAATACAGATGATTGATGATAAGATACTGTTGCATAAGGAGTTATCTGTTAGTTTGAAATCCGAGATTCGAAGCTCTAAATTCGAAACAAATCCAAATTAAAAAAATTTAAATGTTCAAAACCTTGTCTGTCTTAAAAGATAATGCTTTTTTGGCGTGTATCTGCTGATACGAAAACGTGCGGTTCTCCGCTATATCTATCGCCTACTGGCGGTTTATGTCTGCCTTCTGGCAAACATACGGATATTTTAATATATTAACAAACAATGTCAACAAAAAAATGAATAAAAAAGCACTTTTTTTATCCACAGAGAACGCAGAGATTTTTTTAGACAGGATTGACACTGTTTTTTTAGAGACGGATTGACTTGGCGCGGCCTCGGGCTTCGCCCATCGGCCGCAACCAAAAAGTTCTTTCTGTAAAAATGTTTCATAACTTCTTGTAAATAATGATATTACAATAAGTCATAACAAAAAACACGCACAAAAAACAAAGAGTTGAAAAATTGTATTACGGATTCACACTGATATTTCAATAGTAAGTAACCGCGGATTAGCACGGATTAAAGGAAAAGAGCTGAAAAACCTGCTTCAATTCTTAGGCTTTTCCCACCGACTGAAAAATGAAAAAGCAAAATTGTGGCGGCTTTTGGGTGCGCAGGAGCTCACCCCGGGGGCAGACGGGAATAAAGTAGGATCCCCGCCAGAAACATGCGGGGACAAGATTGCGGGCTTGATTCGTATTGCGTATGTCGTCCCTTCGCTTCGCTCGAGGGCGGGATTGCGTATTGCACAGGTTGGCACTGACTGACACGGACATATTGGACACGGACTGACACGGATTTTTGCCTTTTTTTTGGTGGATTTAACGGTGGATTTTGGAAGTGGATTGTAGAATGTTATTTTTCTTTGGCAGAGCCGGATAAGTGTTGAGAAAAAGTATCTAGTCCTTTTGATTAGTCAAAAGGACTATGAGCATATTTTAAAGTGTGAGGTTTGGGGTAGGGATTCATAATTAAGAATTTGGAATTGATTGAATGTTGCTTGCCTTACGGAGATTCTACAAGTAAAATGTGTTGGCGGATTTACCGGCGGATTTTGGAAGTGGATTGGAGAATGTTATTTTTCTTTGGTCGTGCTGGATAAGTGGAGTGAAAAAGCATCTAGTCCTTTTGATTAGTCAAAAGGACTATGAGCATATTAAAAAGTATGAGGTTTGGGAGAGGGATTAAGAATTGAGAAGTTGGAATTGGGTGAATGGTGCTCGCGTTGGCTGGAGTTAGATTGTAAAGAGAGTTGGCGGATTTGTAGTGCATCAGGGGAGAAATTGAGACGGATTATGTCGGTAAAATGTGTTTGCGGATTTAAAGACGGGTTTTAGAAGTGGATTTGAGAATGTTATTTTTCTTTGTTCGGGCCGTATAATTGGATAGAAAAAGCATCTAGTCCTTTTGATTAGTCAAAAGGACTATGAGCATATTAAAAAGTATGAGGTTTGGGGTAAGGATTCATAATTAAGAATTTGGAATTGATTGAATGTTGCTTGCCTTACGGAGATTCTACAAGTAAAATGTTTTAGCGGATTTATTTCGAACAGCGCATAAGCGGCAAGCAATCCGCGTATTACGTCTGTCACAGTCACTATTCCAAGAAGCTTTTTTCCATCATTGATCACCGGGAGGCAACTTATCTTCATCCCGTACAGCATTTTCACGGCATCATGGAATCTGCAGTCGGGCGGGACATAGGTTATGTCTCTCTTCATAATACGGCTGATGGGTTGTCGTATGATAGGTTCTTTTGGGTCAACATAAAACAGCCCGGTGCGAAATACCTCATCCTGCGGCTCGCATGGATCCTCACGAAACGGAAGATGACGCAGAACGTCCCGGTCGGAGATTATCCCCACCAGGCTCTTTTGCTTGTCCACAATTGGCACGTGTCTGAATTTCCCCCTCTGCATAACCTCCATTACCTTGGCCAGGTCGTTTCGCTCCTCCAAACAAACCACTTTCCCTGTCATAATATCTTTGACTGTTCGGAGATACGACGAGGAGAGTTTGAACCGTTTGAGCCTTTTGCGAAGATACGGCCGTGCGGATCCATCGCGTACAAGCTGGCCCTGGTCGCTGCCGGCACCGCTGATGCCACTTTCAGTCTTGGTCCGAAGAATGAGTGGGACATTGCTGCCGGCGTACTTCTTGTGAGCGAGTCCGGCGGCAACGTAACTAATCGAAGTGGCGCACCATTTACTTTCAACCAACGTTCAACCTTAGTTGACGGGATTTTGGCCACCACCAAGCGTGCCCTTCGGCCGGTGAGGATGCTGATCGAGCGGGTCACATTCTGAGGATAAAGGGGTCAGGCGTAACGGCACCATCTCCAGATACAAAACATCGGCCAAATGCGGTGGTCCCCTTTTGGGCGCTCTTTACACCTCTAAGATATGCTCCCCATGGCCCCCTTTTCAGCGCTTCTCACCAAATCAGCCAGAGACAAACTTGTCATCCTATTCGAGGGAGCAATTTCAAAAGCCGATGCGGATACCATCAAAAGGACAAAAGCTCGGTATGATTGGAATAAAGTTATTGCAAATGCTCATATCATATTTTTGGGGCAAATAATATCGGTCCTTACATTTCTGTCGGGTCTGATTTGTGGCTGTTTTTTTATCCGGACCAGGTCGCTATTAGCGCCTATTTTGTACCATGGACTGGCTAATGCTTGCTATCTCCTTATGGCAGCTATGTTTACGTAAGCGCACGATTCAGGTGATGATTCATGTGCCATAGCACCAGCTTCATAGTCCTATAAATATGCTTGTTCCGCTGTTGAGAGCAGCTTTTTGAGCATATCTTCTGATGTAAATTTTTATTTTTTCCCCTTGACAGTCACTTCAGATATCTGTGAAAATAGAGAATGTAAGAGGAGTGGGGCATTTAGAAAGAATTATGAAAGGGTTCTTCCTAAATGCAAGGGGGCAGCAAGCCGATAGATTCTTGTGGGAAGTAGGTCTGTTTAGATAGAGAAAGGTGACATAATGTATAAACACAAGGCCTTGCTTATTATTAAGTTCGCGCTGGTCTTGATTCTGGGTTATGTAGTAATCACAGCAGTGCTGATGCCGCAACACACGGGTGAAATTTTTGTGCCAGACTCGGCAGTTGGTACCGAAAATATAACCGCAGTTGTCCACAAGGACTCCATAGGAGAACCGACAAGTTCTCTGGACACCCCGGTTGAAGACTATTCAGCTATTGTCGAGCAAGATATATTTGGTTCATCATCGAGGACAAACAAATCCTTGCTGGGCGATAATGGTGTTGGCCCGGCGTTATCAGCCGAGGAAGAACTCGGCATAGCATTGCTTGGTACTGTGGCCGGCAGCCCCGAGATTTCCCGGGCAATTATAAAAGATCTTAAGACCAATGAATTCAGTCTATACAAGACCGGCGATACCGTTGCAACCGCCCATATCGAGAGTATCGAGAAGGATGTGGTAGTATTGCTTCATCAGGGCCAGAGAAAAATATTAGATCTGGGCACCAGAGAATCTGCCGCAAGGCATCCTGTGGACAAACAGCATGACGCTGACAACGCTCAGGCGGCTTTATCAAATAATGCCGCCCAAGCAGTTGAGACTAATCCACCAGCTCAGTTTCATACTTCTGCCGGAGCTAAGCTCAGGTATGACATAGAGATAATGTTGACGAAGGCGGTTATCGAACCTTATACGATCGACGGTCAAGTAGAAGGACTTAAAATAACAGGCTTAGAGAACATAAGGGGAGCAGAAGAACTTGGCTTAAAAAACGGCGACATCATTCGCACAGTTAACGGACACCGATTGACCAGCAAGCAGAAGGCTTACCAGATTTTCAAGAAGGCAAGGTCACAGGCGGCTGCGAATATCGAGCTATTGCGAGACAACGAAACTAAGACGTTATCATTCTCGTTAAGGTAGATGGCAGTCCCGTAAGGGACGCCTTTCGGCGAAAACACAGAAGCTATCAGTGAGTAGGTAAGACAAATGGATTTAAAGAGTTCAAAGACAAATAAGCGAAAGCTGCACATCCTGCTGGATGGTTTCTTTTACCTTATGTGCATATTTTGCTTGGGTTTTGTTGGCTGTCAGCCTGAATCAGAAGTCGTAACTGTTGCAGCCGGGCAAGATAATGGGACGCAGTCAACTGAAAGCCCTGGCGCCGAAGGGAAGCAAATTTCGTTTAAGGTTGTCGATTCTCGTATCGATTCTCGCCCTGGAAACTCGAAGCTCGGATTTCCAGCCTCCAGTTTCGATACCAGCTTCGACAACGCCAAACAAGATTCTACACCTCCAGTAAGCCTTTCCAGAAAGGTTATTGCATCCCAGGAGGGAACAATTCCTGCGCCCGCGAAAACGCGGATTCATTCTCTTGGCGGAATCTCAACCCCAAACGATAGTACAATCCCAATTGCCGAGCAGTCATATTCCGAGACACCTGTAAATCTGCCTGTACTTGATGAGCCAGGTAAGGCTGACGAGCTTATATATGTAAACTTTGACCAGGTTGATATTCGAGCAATGCTCAAGACTATTGGCGATATAACCGGTATTAATTTTGTCGTAGATGATAGTATACGCGGCACTGTCACGTTGATGTCGCCTACGAAGATACGTCTTGGTGAAATCTACGAGGTTTTGGAGTCTATTTTAGATGTTAAGGGGTACGCAGCCGTACCGGCTGGTACCGGAGACCTTGTAAAAATAGTCCCAAAAGCAGAAGCTGTAAAACGAAACTTACAGGTCCGCATTGGAAGCAATCCTTCGGAAATTCCTAAGAATGATTCTCTTGTCACCCAGATTATTCCGTTGAGGTACGCTGATGTTTCAGAAGTGAGTCAGATTATTAGGCCTCTTTTATCTACGGGCTTACACATGGCAACCTACCCCCGAACAAATTCGATTATGGTTACGGATACATCTTCAAATATACATCATATAGCCAAAATCATTCATAACCTTGATGTGCCGGGTTCGCAAGAGCAGGTTACCCTAATCGGATTGAGTTATGCTTCTGCAGAGGTACTCGGCGAGCAAATAACCCGCATAATGGACAAAAGTAAGGTCGTTTCTTCACAGCCCGGGCGTAGTCGCACCACGCCGACGATTGAGACGGGTATAAAAATTCTGTCCGACGTAAGAACAAATTCTCTTATTGTTGTCGCAAATGCTCAGGACACTGATACGATCGAGAGATTGGCAAAGCAGCTTGATACTCAACGGCCTCGGGGGACAAACAATGTTCATGTGGTTTACCTCAGAAACGCACAGGCGGTGGATACTGCTCAATCCCTTACCGGGGCCCTTGCAAACATGCGAATTGCCGGTGCAATCGAAGGCGCCCAGAACGTTCAGGTTACTGCCGATGAAGGTACAAACGCATTGATCATTACCGCTTCAGCGCAGGACTTTGAGGTTATTGCCGAGATTATAGAAAAGCTGGATATAGTGCGCGAGCAGGTTTTAGTTGAGATGCTCATTATGGAGGTAAGTGAAGACAGCCTAAAGGAAATAGGTATCGACTGGGCCACACTCGATGAGGCCGTGGTAAATAGCGCTCGATTTTTTGGGGCAACAAATTTCGGCCCGCGAGTAGATTTTGCCAGTGGAGATCTCGAGGGTCTGGCCGTCGGTATGTGGAAAGGAGCCGGAACAGACGCGAGAATCGGAGCAATTTTGCACGCCTTGCAGAAACAGAGCGACGTCAATATCCTTTCGACGCCACATATTACAACCTCCAACCACAATACAGCGAAGATAATCGTGGGTGAAAACAGGGCGTTCACGATGCAATCGCGAATTACAGAGTCTACAGATCCGATTACTCCCACAGTGATAAAAACGTTCGAATACAAGGACGTTGGAATTAGCCTGGAGATAACTCCCCACATCAGTCAGGATGGCTTCGTCAGACTTGAAATCAACAGCGAATTTACAAAACTTATTGAGGATGTTACCGCTCCTTCTACAGATACGCCCACAACAGCCAAAAGACAGGCGGAGACTATTGTTTCTATGAATAGCGGTTCAACAGTCGTAATCGGCGGTCTTATTCGAGATGACAAAACTACTATCGAGAAGAAAATTCCCCTGGTGGGCGATCTTCCTTTGGTTGGTGGTTTGTTTAGATACCAGAAAGACCAATTGCAAAAAACGAATCTGCTTATATTCATAACGCCTTATATCTTGAGCAGTCAGGAAGATTTGGAGCAGATAACCGAGAAAAAGAAACAAGAGATGGCACCGGCACTGGAAGAGCTCGAGAAAAAGAATACCGAGCATTAACAATCGGGCGATTAATTATTGGCCGGGAGGAGGCCAACAAGTGGGTACAGAATTGGACGCACAAATAACAAAAAAGCATTTGTATTTGAAGACTATATTGCCGGAGCAGTTAAGTCCGCAGCTCGTAAGGAAGCTGCCGCTTGAGTTTCTTAAGAAGCAATGTGCCATTCCCATCACGTTGGAAAATGGCGAGGTTGCAATTGCCTTGTCAGATCCGCTCAATGTAGAGGCATATGATGCTATTATGACCGTCTTAGGCCGACTGTGCAGCCGGGTCATCTGTCCCGCCTCTGAAATAGAACAAGCCATAAGTCGCTGCTACTATCAGAGCTCAAGTATCAGCAGTGATAATGAAAATCCCAATGTGCAGGACCCATCGGATAATCATAACGATGCTGATAGAGCTTGCGGCGGGACCCAGGCCGAAGACCTGCTCAATATTGCCAACAAAGCACCGGTTATAAAATTAGTCAACAAAATCTTCTTCCAGGCGGTGCACAGCCGGGCCAGCGATATTCACATTGAACCATACGAAGATGAAGCCCGGATACGCTTTCGAGTTGACGGTGTGCTGCATGATATATTCACCTTGCCGAAAGACCAGATTGCGGCCCTCGTGTCACGATTAAAAATTATGGCAAATCTTAATATCGCCGAGCGAAGGCTGCCGCAGGATGGCCAGAGCCGGATTAAGATAGGCCAGAACCTGATGGATATTCGAGTTTCGGTGATCCCGACATCGGGTGGCGAACGGGTGGTACTGAGGCTGCTGGACAAGGGCAGCGGTGAGCTGGGTTTGAATGAGATAGGCTTTTGCCCGGAGGTGCTCAATCACTTCAGAAATCTGATTAGATTAGCACACGGTATAATTTTGCTCACGGGACCTACGGGCAGCGGCAAGACAACCACACTCTATGCAGCCATGAGCGAGCTTAACTGTGAAGAAAGAAACATCCTTACCGTTGAAGACCCGATTGAGTATCAACTGCCCGGTGTTGGGCAGATGCAGATAAAGCCGAAGATAAATCTTACATTTGCCAACTGTCTGCGCCACATTCTCAGACAGGACCCCGATGTAATTATGATAGGAGAAATTCGGGATGTCGAAACGGCTGAGATTGCAATCCAGGCCTCCCTTACAGGTCATCTGGTTTTGAGCACTCTGCATACAAATGATTCGGCCTCAGCCGTAACCCGGCTTATTGATATGGGCATTGAACCTTTCATGATTTCATCATCGGTCGTTGCAGTCATGGCACAGCGGCTGCTGCGAGTTACCTGTCCGGAGTGTAAAAGACCGTACACCCCGAACGAGCAGGTGATTTCATTATGGCCGGAAAATGAAAAAACCTCCACAATCAGGGGGCAGCTCTACAAAGGACTTGGCTGCGAGAATTGTCTTGATACGGGATACCTGGGAAGGACAGGAATCTTCGAGCTGTTAGTTATTGATGACGACGTCAAGGAGCTGATAAGTAAACGGTGCGGTTCGCATATTATAAAAGAAGCTGCCATTGAAAAAGGTATGAGCACCTTGCGAGAGGATGGATTGCGCAAGGCCTTGGCCGGTGAAACTACTCTCGAAGAGGTTTGCAGGGTCACACAGGATTATGTGCAAACAAAAACAGGAGTGACTGAACGTGTCGGTAGTTGAATACAATTTATTAAGTGACAACAAATCTGCCCCGACGCATCAAGCAGCCGGCAGTGATGAGCGCGCTGATACACGGCAAAAGACGTACGAAAGGGACATTTTCAGAAGAATCCGTACCAGGGATGTCTGCAGGGTCGCACGTCAACTGGCAACGCTGCTGCGTGCCGGTATGCCCCTTGTACCAGCTCTATCAGCATTAGTCGAATCCGCCTCTGGCGGACGAGGGATTCGGGCCCAGAACAATCCTCTTGCAGAGATTATTGAACAAGTTGCTAACGATGTTAATTCGGGAAACACATTGGCTGATGCACTCAGCAAACATCCCAATGTTTTTTCAAGCCTGTTTGTCAATATGGTGGCCGCAGGGGAAACGAGCGGGACCCTGGAAGAGGTCCTCTTACGCTTAGCGGAAATATTGGAAAAACGCGTACATCTTGCAGCTAAGGTCAAATCCGCTGTTGCTTATCCGTTAATGATGATTGTCGTCGCGGTGGGAGTGGTCGTATTTCTTATGTCCGTCGTGGTGCCCAGCATAACAACGATATTTGTTGAAATGAACAGGGCCCTTCCCTGGCCTACGAGGCTGCTTATCTCAACGAGCGCTTTTATAAAGACATATTTGGTGTTAATTGCCATCGTGGTTTGTGCAGCTTTTTTTGGAATCGCAGCCGGCTATACAACTAAAAACGGCAGACTGTTTGCGGACCGCACTAAATTAAAGCTGCCTCTATTTGGTCAACTTTTTCTCAAATTGGAAATAGCCCGTTTGACCAGGACATTGGGGATACTTCTGGTTAGCGGTATCCCGATACTCAGCGCCCTGGAAATTGCAAAACAGGTAATTCAAAATAGCTTTATTGCAGGCGCCCTGGATTCGGTAAAGGATTTGGTCAGCAAGGGAGATAATATCGCGAACGCAATAAGAAGAACCGGATTATTTCCCCCTATTGTTTTTCACATCATTGCTACAGGTCAAATTAGCGGGGACATAGAAGGCGGCCTTATAAACATTGCCGATATGTATGACGGCGAGGTGGAGCTGACAACGAAAACGCTAACCTCGCTGCTTGAGCCTTTGATACTTCTCTTTATGGGGGCCGTTGTGGGTTTTATCGTGCTCGCGATTTTGCTGCCGATATTCGAGATAAATCAGGCTTTATAATGGAGTACGGATAATATGAGACGAAAAGTACGACAATTAAGTAAATCGGGCTTTACCCTGATTGAGCTTATGATTGTGGTCGTGATTTTGGGGCTTTTGGCAACTATGATTATGCCGAGGATATTAAATAGGCCCGAACAGGCCCGTAGGATGAAGGCCAAAGTTGAGATACGCAGTATCGAATCGGCATTGGCCTTATTCAAGACCGACACAGGGCGTTTTCCCACTACATCTGAAGGTCTTGAAGCTCTGGTCTCAGACCCGGGTATAAAAGGTTATAACAATGACGCCTATCTTGATAAGGTGCCCTTCGATCCCTGGGGCAACAAATACATCTACATCTATCCGGGAGTGCATAGCAGAGACTATGACCTGAAATCTTATGGTAAAGATGGTGAAGACGGCGGGACGGAAGACAATACCGATATTGAAAGCTGGAATCTTGACGAGTAACTGAAGTTTTGCAAAAGTCTTGTGAGTAAGAATAATATGGCCAATGGAAATAGACGCAAAGCAATGGAGCAGACACAGGCAAGAGCATTCACCTTCGTAGAGGTTATTGTGGCTCTTGCGATCGTCTCAATTTCTCTACTGGCGTTACTCAGGCTGCATATTATAAGCATTAGTATGGTTGACAAAGCGGAGATAACCTCTCAGGCGGTTTTTTTGGCGAACGAGAAAATCGCAGAGACGCTGGCCGCCGGCTACCCAAAAGAAGGAAGTAATTGCGGAACTGTGGGAAAAAATGCTTTGTGCTTAGACTGGAAAACTGAGGTTACAGACCTAAAGCTGTCCCAATTGGAGAAGGCGGGTATTGCCGGATTGCGAAAAATATCCGTCGTTGTCAACTGGAAACAAGGTCTTGGCAGCAAACACCTGCAAATGTCAACCTACGTTGCGGACAGGGAGTTGAAATGAGCAGCAGCTCTGACAAAGATGGTTTTACGCTGGTCGAGATTCTCTTGGCTATGACGATAATCGTTACTATCGTCTCCATGGTATATGGCAGCTATTTTGCGACATCAAAATCGGCTCAAGCATACAAATCCAGGATAACCCTGTCTCAACAGGGACGGAAAGTGCTTGGGCAGATGACTCGACAAATACGTTGTTCGTATGCCAGTAAAGCTGACAAGAACACATACCCAGCACCAATTCCTCAACAAGGAAAAGCAGACCCTGCAAGTGTAATCAACTATTTCAACGGTAATTCGGATGAACCCAGCGGGGAAATCCTGCATCTGGTAACTACAAATGGGTTTTCGGTGGGGCTTGTCCCCTCAAACGGGCTATTCGAAGTCACTTATAAACTTGATAAAAGCAGAGGCCTACTTTTTTCAAGCCAGAGAAGATTCGCCTCAACAACAAAAAGGGCGGCGCAGAAAAAAAAATGGCAGCAGATTGCAGAAGACATCGAGTCTCTCAAATTGGCATTCTTTGATGGACAGCAATGGCAGAACAAGTGGGATTTTAAGGACAAGCGGGAGCTGCCGTTCGCAGTAAAAATCAATATTACCTGGGAAGATGAAAACCATCGGCAATATCAGTATGGTACTATCGCATATATATGTTGCCGGAAAAATCAGGGTAAACAAACTCGATCCGGCACATTAATGTCGATTAACAGATAATGGAACCGAAACGAACAAAAACAGAGGGCCCCCAAACACAAAATGGTGCTTTTGGGAACCCGCAACGAAGTGGATTTGTAGTTGTTGTTGTCCTGTGTATGGTTATGATGTTAAGCGTCCTGCTGCTTGGTTTTAACTACAAATCTCGCGCCAACCTGAATGTGGTTGACGGAGTCCGAAAATCTGAGCAGGCGCTCAATTGTGCAAGAGCAGGGCTCAATATTGCAATTGCAATTATCAGGGATACCAACGATATTCATACAAACAAGACCTTACTTGAACTGATTTCAGGAGAAAAGACCTTTGCTGTTGGTGACGGAGAGTGCTCGATAACTGTCACCGAAGAAAGCAGCAGATTAAATGTAAACCTGCTCAAGGATAAAGACGGCAGAATCGACCGAACCAGAACGGAACAGCTACTTCGGCTTATTGATTTGCTGAACCGTGAGCAAACCGGCCATTCTCATATCGGCTACAGCCTGGTGTCCTCAATTATTGACTGGACGGACAGCGATGATGAAGTTACGAACTTGCCTTTTATACAGCACGAAAATATGGGAGCAGAGTCAAGCTACTACAATAAGCTGCAAGTCCCTTACAGGTGTAAAAATTCCCTGCTTGATATGACTGAAGAGCTTCTACTGGTTAGAGGAATAACACAGGAGGTTTTCGAACGTATATGTGATTACGTGACGGTCTACGGCGATGGGAAAATTAACATTAATTCTGCTTCGAGACAGGTAATTGAGTGTTTGTCGGAAAAGATGGATGCTGTTTTGGCCGAAATGATTATCGACCGGCGAGAATTTAAGCCCTTCGACAGTATCGAGGAGCTGCGGGATGTTCCCGGCATGACAGATAGTATCTATAACACCATTAAAAAGACAGCTACCGTTGGGTCCACAGAGCAATACTATCATGTCATATCACAGGGAAATGTTGACCGCCTTAGTCGTACAACAGTTGCAATCTTTGAAAGAAATATGGAAACTAAAAACGTTGAGGTGGTTTTATACAAAGAGCTCTAAAAGACGGATAGTTTCAGTAATTGTCTAAAAAGAAGCCAGAGAAAAGATAATGGTTAAGCGGTGTATTGGCATAGATATTGGTTCTTCCTGCTTGCGTGCGGTGCAGATTTCGCGCACAGGTGAGCACTTCAATATTGAAAAAGTCTTTAGCATACAAACACGACGAGACTCAGACTCACCGCCGGAGATACTCAGGTCACTTACGAGCAAATATGGTTTTGACCGGCGGGCGGATGTGGCTATTTCGATGCCGAATGATGCCGTTTTTTATCGAAATCTTGAAACTGATGTTACCGGCCTGGAACAAATCTGCGGACTCAGTAAGCGGGACCCCAAAAGCGAAAAGGAGTCCGCCTCTGGCGGACAAAGCCAGTCTGTATTAGAGCACAATTTCCCAATAGAACCGGAGGAAATTGTCGCTCAGGTATGCTCGTACCGTCAGCCGTCAGGTGATAAATATTCTGTTCTTGTGGCAGCAGTTAAGAGAGCATCACTGCACGAAAGAATGAACATCTTAGCCGAGGCGAAGATGCATCCTAATCTGGTAGAGGCAGCTATTTTTGCGGTTCATTCTGCCATTGCGGTCAATCATCCCGAAATTATGACCGGCCAAGCCATCATTGCATATATAGATGAATCTTACCTTACTTTAGCGTTGCTCGAAAACAACAGTATTCTACTCGTTAGAAATATTCCGATTGTCTCCTGCTCCGACAACAATGTTGATTCAGCTCAAAAGCAGATTGCAGAGGTGTTGTCACGGGAAGTAGAAATTACGTGGCAGAAGGTATTTGGTGAGGCAATTCAGGAAGACACCAAAATTTACTTAGTAAGCAAAGGCAATGTTTCAAATGACCTTGAAGCGACCATCGAAGAAAACCTGCCTTGCCAAACAACCATTGTGGATTCTTATGCAAAGGTAGAATGTTCCGCTCAGGGCGATGGCGATACTGAAATAAGTCTTGCGAAGGGTCTTGCTTTGAGGGTGTTGGTACCTGAGAGAACAGCAGGTATTAACTTTCGCCAGGCCGATACTGCTAATGTAAAACCAACGTTAGACCGGAAAAAGGAGTTCATAACTTGTGCGATACTCATGGCTGCAATTGCCGTTGTCTCATTGCTTGGGCTATTTGTGCGATTGTCATATTTGGAAAGAAAGTACGCGCATATTAAGAACGAAATCACACAAGTTTTTCAAGCCGCTTTACCGGAAGAAACAAATATTGTAAGCCCACTTAAGCAATTAGAGCAAGAGCTGCAATCTTTGCGAAAGGATTACCAGCTTTTCGCTCCTTTGGCTCCAACCGACTCAAGGCCGCTTGATGTTCTGCGCAGTATAACCGTGAGCACGCCTTCGCAGGGAAATGTGAAAATTGACGACCTGTTGATAACCACTGAATCTGTTCGATTAAACGGAACCTGCGATTCATTTGAATCAGTATACGAGTGGCAGCGCCTTTTACAGGAAATTCCTGCATTTGCACTTGTTGACGTACAGTATGTGCAAAAAGAACCCAAAAGCGGCGCTGTGCACTTTACTATCGTAGTGTCCTCTGTAATACCGGAGCAAAAATGATACGCCTAACACATAGAGAAAAATCACTCGTTGTCGCAGTAGTGGTTCTTATATCAGCCTGGCTGCTATTTGCGTTTGCGGTCAAGCCCGCTATCGAGAGGACAGAAACACTCACTCGTGTCATAGCGGAAAAACAAGATGAACTTCAAAAACTTCGGGCCAGAAACAATGAATATATTTTTCTGCGCGACAGTCTTAGCAATTTACATACGAAAGTGGCTTCACAAGAAAAAGACTTTGAGCTGCTGCCTTTCTTAGAATCACTAATCCGAGAATGTGGCCTGGTGAAAAAGGTTGCGACAATGAAGCAGCATGTATCGCAGCTTGAGCCGAAATACTATGAGACAATCGTTGAAATAAGGCTGGAGAGTCTGACATTGAGACAGCTCGTTGATTTCTTCTGGAAGGTAGAATCATCAGAGGTCTTGGCAAGAATCAAAAGCCTTTACATCAAAAAGAATCTGACAAACACAGACTTGCTCGATTCAGTGGTTGAAATACATAATATCAAGCCGGCTCAGAGCTAAATTGCCTGCCCGTGATTTCGTAGCCTCACACTAACCTACCGCCAGTTGTTCTTCGTTGAAATCTGCTGCAAATTCTATTTCACCTGCTGCAGTTCTTGATTTCAGGGTGATTTTCCGTGTCATTTCCTTATGTCGCTGACTTTTGTTTGTGATTATGTAATTGCCTTCATTACAGATTTCATTATACTATAGCTCCCACCTTATATACTGGCCCGAATTTCCGGGAGTATTATAGTTATTTAAAAAACCACCTTATTCAACCACGGATATAATTTTTAGTAGGGACACTGGTTGAGTTGCTGGCAAAACAAAAATGGGGCAACGCCATCCAGAATGCAGAAAAAGACATATAAATAGTCCCTCACACCGACTTATTTGTTGCATTCGTTGAGGGCTCCTGCTCTATACATTTTCACGCGGAACTGACCCAAAAATGACCCATAGCCTTTACTTGAAGGCAATTTACGATTGTCGGAGTAAGCTTTATGTCTTTGTCAGATAAATACTTAGCAAAAGCGTGGCCATCAGTGACTAAGCTTGTCACCTTAGGTCTTGTGGTTCGCAAGTACCAGCCAGCTAAGCGTTCAAAACGTTATAAACTTTTCAAGGAATAAAATCCCAGCGTGTGAATATCAGGTATGGTTTGTCTTGCTTTGTTATTCGGTGTTAGTGTTTCGAAATCGGCATTTACTCACCACCGAAAACAACAGGACCGTTACAATGCCGATAACATTGGCAGCCAAGTCAGTAAGGCTTGCCTCTCGATTCACAAAAGG
The DNA here is from genome assembly GCA_048635425.1 of Candidatus Aegiribacteria sp. Classification (GTDB taxonomy): domain Bacteria; phylum Planctomycetota; class Phycisphaerae; order Sedimentisphaerales; family Anaerobacaceae; genus NIOZ-UU13. The sequence continues at coordinate 1,094 of JAIVYN010000039.1, read as the reverse complement.
CTGCGTAACCTCATCAACAATGCCAATAGCTAAAAGAGCAAAGAAAACAAGCAAAGCCGAGAGCATGGAGGGCGAATTCTTAAGCGAGAGAATGAATAGAAATGTAATTGCTCCGTATGCCACGACATGATGGAGTTTGTCAGGACTGTTTTCCTGTAATTGAGAAGGCATTACCTCCTTCGGAATATGGGTAAGTATCAGAACAATCGCAGTGAAAGTAACTGCAAGGACCAGCCACTTGATGTTGAAATAATTGTTAAGTTTCAGCATTCAGATTCCCTAAATAACTATGTGGCCGATTATAATTATAACGCAGCCGGTGGTGCATTACAGAAATTGTTGCCCGAATCATGCGATTATGTAAACACAAGTGCCATCAAGCAGTAGCAGGTATTAGCCAGGCCGTGGAATAAAATCGGTGCTAACAGCGACTTTGTCCGGATAAAGAGCCAGCCAAGAACCAGACCGGGCAGAAATGTCAGGGCCAATATTATCCTGCCCTGAATTATGATATGAGCAACTGCAAAACAAGCAGCCGACAGCACTATACTTAGCCACTTCCATAGGCGGCATTGACTGCTTTTGTCTGGGTTTGTTAGTCTCAGAATATTGTTTTGCACATAACCTCTGAAAAACACTTCTTCAGCTACGGCCACGTACATAAACTGATAAAATAACCAGCTAATCCAGCCCTGTTCCTTCGGCTGCACAGGCTGTAAAGGTAATCCTAATCCGAATGATTTCAGCAGCCACAAGCCAGCAAACAAAGCTGGAAAAACCACAACACAGGTCCGGCAAACAACCAGAACTGTAGGGCCGATTTGCCTGATGTTGAGACCAATCTTAGGAAATTCAGCTCTTCTAATTGCTGTTGGGATAAGGGCAGCAGCTATTAAAATACCAGGACTCACAAACCACGCTGCTTTGAAGATGGAGCTTGTAGCCAAGAGCCGAATTGCCAAGATTGCAGCAATTGTTACTAATACGGTTTCTGTAAGCAGGAAAATATTGAATCGCTTCAATCCCTTGGTGAAAAGCGGAACTGATTCGGCAGTCGGCGGTGGATTGGCAATACTTAGCTGGCCGGATTGATC
>JAIVYN010000038.1:0-19516 GCA_048635425.1 Candidatus Aegiribacteria sp. | reverse complement strand
CCTACCGTATCACGGTACGAGGCAGGGTTGACGAGGCCCTTCTGCACGGACCAAAGCTCGAGCTTCTGGCAGAAGTCTCAACTGTGCCGGGTTCCAATTCTCTCCGAATCTCGGACAAGGTAACCAACCGCAGCGCCGTCGAACAGGAATTCGGCATTCTTTACCATGCAAATTACGGCACACCTCTGATGGAAAAAGGCGCAAAGTTCGTAGCTCCGGCGCGTCAGGTAACGCCGATTAACGAATATCCTGCCTTAGATGTCTCCTCTTACAACCTATACCGTGCCCCCATTCCGGGATTTCCAGAACAAGTTTTTTGTCTACATCTCTGGGCTGACAAGAACGACCGGACGAAGGTAATGCTTCGTAACGCCGCAGCCGACAAAGCCGTATCAATGGCCTTTTCCATCGAGCAGTTACCTTTCTTCACGCTCTGGAAAAACCCTGTGGCTTACGAGGACGGGTATGTAACAGGCCTGGAACCTGGTACCGGCTTTCCCCGCAACAGAGCGGTCGAGCGCCGTTTCGGCCGTGTCCCCAAACTTGCACCGCATCAAAGCCGTCTTTTCACAGTCGATGTTGCACTTCACGCCGGCAAGGACCAGGTTGATGCTACAGCTAATGAAATCGTAAAAATACAGGCAGGCCGTAAAACTCAGGTGGATAACGCCCCCCTTGCAAACGAGAAGGTGAGCCTGAGCGATGTTAAGCCCAGGGAGTTTCTCAAAACAAAGCGGGCGAAGGGATTCGAACCCTCGACGTCAAGCTTGGGAAGAATAAAAAGCCAAATCGTAAGTCCGTTAAAAACAAGCACTAACAACATTAGAGAACGACATGATTTACGAAAAGGCGTTAGGCGGAAAATTAGTATGCTTATTAGTATGACACTCGAAGAACTCTGGAAAAATGCCAGATAGAGATGTTAAAAATATTCGGGATTTGATTTATTATCAATACGCCAAGTTTTTTGGCGGGAGAGAAAGTTTTACGATTTAGCGTACCCGCGAGGCTTTGGGGCTGCGAACAAAAACATACTTAAAAAAAATTGTGGATATTGTGGAAATTGTGTACAATATTTTTGTTGATGATATGGTATTTATAGGTTATATTTTTTATGTTCAGTTTAAGAGGAAATGGAGAATGTAAAAAATGAATGAAGACCAATACACAAAGGACGTGGAATACAACTTAAGGCCGGAGACAGTTGTAATTGCCGGTTCTGCAAGATTGCCGGAAAATATTACTGCGAAACATGTCTTTGGTTACGTGACTATTGAACTTGAAATAGACCCTGTTGATGATACAATCGTTGATGTTTCTTGCACCTTGCTGCCTTTTTTAGGGGAGAAAATACTACACAACGCTCTTTTAGGAAGTAAATTTGACGAGGCAATTGAAGATGCTGTAATACAATTAAACAGAAGGTTTTTTAGCGTAACAAAAAGAGCGGTAATAGCTGCCCTCGAAGATGCATATAGATGGTATAAAAAGTCTTTGGAGACAAAGAGAGTAATGGCCCACCGTGAATAACACCGCGTTAACCATCAATGCATGACAGCCTCATAAACGCTTCCTCGGTATTGAAGCCCTTATCATGTGTTCAGATCCATTTTCCTTGGCTGGAGTTGCTCGGATTCGAGAGATTCAGCCTGTCGAAACTGTTACCTAAAAACCAGCATTTTTGAACGAGGCCTGGAAATCACGTATTTTTCTGAAGAAAGTTATGTAACATTAGGCGCTCAACTCACCGCTGCCAAAACAGTTCAGATTCTATTAATGCTGAATCCAGAATTCTTGGAAGGTTTTTCGACCCTTTCTCGTCTGAGCTATAAGCTCCTATTAAAAGGAGCTACTATTGATAAAACTAATAATTGCACAAAAAATATCTTGAATACTCCAGCTAACTGTGGTATAAGCTGGGGTTACATACTGACTAAGGCAAGCCGTCTAAGGTAAGCAACTCCAAGTATTTAGGTTGTTGTTTCAAAATCTCTTTGGAGTGAGTGCCAATCAGGGTTGACAGGTTGAGCAAAGAATATGACACGGGATGAGCAGAAAACCAAGGCAGAACTATTACAAGAGTTGGACGCTTTGCGCCGCTGTGCCTCAAAACTCAAGCAAGTGGAAGAGGAACTGAAGTACTCGGAGAAGCAATTCAAAGAGCTTAGTGAAAATACTTTTGTGGGGGTATATAGAACCACTCCTGATGGCCGCATTACTATGGCAAATCCTGCGCTTGTGCGAATGCTGGGATATTCATCTTTTGAGGAGCTTTCTCAACAGAATCTGGAAAAAGAGGAATTCGCACCGCAGTATCCGCGCTCGATATTCAAAGACCTTATCGAAAGAGAAGGAAAGGTCGTTGGGCTGGAGTCTGCCTGGCGAAAACGGGACGGGACAACCCTGTTTATTACTGAAAATGCATGGGTCGTTCGAGATGAGTCCGGAAAAACGTTGTATTATGAAGGTATAGTTCAAGACATCACTGAACGCAAGCGGGCGGAGGAGACCCTGCGGGAGAGTGAGGAAAAATACCGTTCGATTTTCAATACAGCAGCCAGTCTTATCACATCGATCGGCGCTAATGGAGTTATTGCAGGTTGCAACGCAAGAATTAAAGATGTTCTCGGCTATGAGAGAGATGAGGTTGTAGGGCAATCCATAGCGAAAATCATCCATCCGGATTATATGGAAAAGGCAAAGACCTGTCTTAATGAGGTGCTTACTGTAGGTCTTGCTCGCCACAAAGAATACAAGATGGTCAGGAAGGATAACAAGGTAATCGACGTTGAAATAAATGCTGCGGGTATAAAAAACAAGCAAGGCAAATACGTGGAGGGCATATGTATCATTGAAGATATCACGGAGCGCAAGGAGGCGGAGCAAGCGCTGGCGGAAAGCGAAGAAAAGTTCAGAACTATCTTTGACAATGCCAACGATATAATCGCGTCAGTGACCAAAACTGGAAAGATACTCGAAGTAAACAAGAAGATTGAGGACATACTGGGATACAAGCCTGATGAGCTGGTTGGCAAGAACATTTTGACATCGGGCATCTTGGCAAAAAAAAATGCCGCAACGATCGTTAAACTCTTCAAAAAGTCGGTTAAAAAAGGCAGGCTTTTGGACATCCGAGACGGCCGTAATGTAACTGAGGTGTGGGTCAATCATAAGGACGGACATACTGTCTTATTAGAGGCAAATACTACAACAATCAAAGAGGGCGGGAAATTAGTAGGTTATCTGAGTGTGACCCGCGATATCACAGAGCGCAAAAAGGCCGAGGAGGCGTACCGCTCTCTTGTGGACCATTCGCTGCAGGGGCTGGCAATCTTCCAGAATGGTCGCGTTGTCTTTGCTAACCAGGCCATGGCTGATATCACCGGCTTTACGGTGGAGGAGATGTTAACCTCGCCTCCTGAACAAGTACAGGCATTTGTTCATCCGGATGATCGTGAGCTTGTATGGAGCCAGCATAGGGTTCGGCTGAATGGTGAAGAGTTGCCGGAGCGTTATGAGTTTCGCGGGATACGCAAGGATGGATCGATATGCTGGCTGGAGATCCACGCCAGCCGGATTGAGTTCCAGGGAAAGCACGCTATCCAGGTGGCCTACGTGGACATCACCGAGCGCAAGAAGGCGGAGGAAGCGCTGCGGGACAGTGAGAGTAAATATAGAACCCTTGTCGAAAATCTTCCTCAAAAGATATTCCTTAAAGATAAGAACTCAGTTTATGTGTCCTGTAATGACAATTTCGCCAAGGATCTAAAGATTAGATCCGAGGAATTTACTGGAAAAACAGATTACGATTTCTTTCCTAAGGCACTGGCCGACAAATACAGAGCAGACGATAAAAGAATTATCGAATTGGGGGAAACGAAAGCTATCGAGGAGAAATATATCGAGGACGGCGAGGAAAGAATTGTCCATACAGTCAAAACGCCTGTCAAAGACGAACAAGGTAACATCACTGGAGTGTTGGGCATCTTCTGGGATATCACCGAACTCAAGCGAAGAGAAGAGGAGCTCAATATATACCGCGAGAAAATGGCTCAAGCTGAACAACTTTCCTCGGTGGGGACCTTAAGCGCCACCCTGGCTCATGAGTTGACCCAGCCTCTAACGGTTATTAGTTTGTCAATTGAAAATTCACTGACAGAGCTGGAGAAAACATCGTGTCCGGATACTGTTGTAAAAGACCTCAAGGAAGGTCTAAGTGAAGTTTCGAGTATGACATCAATGGTCAATAGATTTCGCAATTTCGCGAGGATTTCAATAAAAAGAACTGTCAGCAAAGTAGATTTGAAGGCAGTTGCTGAGAGAATTGCGAATTTGTTGGATGAAAGTGCTTGGCGTGCCAAAGTGACCCTGCAGGTCGAAGGGATGGACAAACTGCCAACTATATATTCGTGTGTGAGAGAATTAGAACAATTATTTTTCTCGCTGATTGAGAACGCAATACAGGCGGCCGACGGCAAAAAGAGTCGGCAGGTTATTATCAGCAGCGTTGTAAAAGATGAGCACATCGAATTGCAATTATCCGATAACTGCGGCGGCATTGCACCGGAAAATCTTGATAGGATTTTTGAGCCGTTCTTCACTACCAAACCTGCAGGTGAAAGAACGGGTTTAGGGCTTTGTGTTGTGGAGCGTATCGTAAACCGAGCCGGCGGCAAAGTTCGCGTCGAAAGCAAACTCGGCAAAGGTTCAACTTTTTTCGTCACCTTGCCGATCAACAAAGATGAGGAGAAACTGAGTGATGATGACAAATACCACTAAATATGTTTTTTTAGTTGATGATGAGCCAAAGGTGCGTAAGGTGGTCGGTAGAACTCTTGAACAAGCCGGCTTGAAAGTCAGTTGCTTTGACCTTGCAGCCGAGTGCCTTAAACAATTGCATTCCCAAACGTGCGATTTACTTATTACTGATGTGAAAATGCCCGAAATGGATGGCATAGAGCTATTAACCAAGGTGAAACATATTATTCCATCATTGCCTGTTCTGGTTATAACCGGTTATGGGGATATAAAAATGGCGGTCAAGGCCCTCAAGGCAGGTGCATCGGACTTTATCGAAAAACCTCTGGACAGGCAGTCTTTTCTGTCTGCTGTTGATTCCGTGCTAAAGCGAAATACTCAGAATCATCCGCTCGTGGGCAAGGTGCTGACCAAGACAGAGATGAGAGTTCTGCGCTTAATGTTGGACGGCAAGAGTACCAAGGAAATAGCCGGCTTATTGCACCGTTCAGCTCGGACTATTGAGGATCACCGAACTCACATTATGCACAAGCTTGGTGCCAACGACTTGATGCATCTGGTTAGACTGGTCGCTGTGGTAAGGATGCCCGACCTGGCGGCAGATGAATAGGTGACACTCAGCCATCGTGTAATTGGGAAAACCGCTTACGAATGGTCGGTTGTGCTTCATAAACCCAAAACCACGTAGTTTCCACGGACATACAGGCCCTGAATCGGGCAAAATCATGCCAAAATCCCGTAGTTTCCACAGTTGAATCTTTGACGAAAAGAGTATAGTTTATAGTTTTTAAGCCACAAGGAGGTGGGCCAATAACGACCCCTATGTTAGGTGCTTTTAGAAAAGCAGATAGGCGGATAAATTTACTTGTATGGGTTTTTCGAGAAAGGCTTTTTTTCCACTCTTGTGCTTCTGTTTTGGGAGCTTAAGGGTATTAACATATTTACTAACAACTGAATATTTTTTGTGTTAGCCCGAGAAGATAGAGATGAGCTTTGGGATGAAAAAGGGGAATATCAAGAATGAATGAAGACCTATACACAAAGGACATGAAATATAACTTAAGGCCGGAGACAATAATAGTTGCCGGCTCTGCGAGATTACCCGAAGAAGTTACTGCCAAACATGTTTTTGGGTGTATAACAATAGAGCTTGAAATAGACCCTGTCGATTCTACAATCGTTGATGTCTCCTGCACTTTAGTACCTTCCTTAGGAGGAAAAATACTACATAACGTACTTGTGGGGAGCACAGTCGATGAAGGAATTGAAAAAGCCATAACTCAATTAGACAGGAGGTTTTTTAACGTCACAAGAAGAGCGTTAATAGCCGCCCTTGAAGATGCGTATAGATGGTATAAAAAGTATTTGACAAAAGTAGCAGCTCGGAACACAGTATAAGGCTGCTCAATCTGCCGATGTATGCTATATCTCCTATACCTTTTGTTGGTAAAATGTAGGTAGAAATTGGCGGGGTTCTCGAAGCCCCTGGCGTTTAGCACCTCCTTTTGAAAAGATTTAACTCAGTTGGTTGTCTAAGTAGATAACCGGCTGTTTTTTTTGCGGTGATAATCTTTCGGTAAACGACAAGAGGAGACTTGTACAGAACAAAATAACGCTATATTTTGAAGGTACCCATAGAATTTGTAAACTTATTGTTACTCAGGGCGATTTGTGTAAAATGTTGAAAATGTTGTTGGTTCCTCCCAAAAACAGCTTAACAAGGGGGCAGTAAGGTCAAAAAGCATCTCTTGTAAGATTCATAAAAAATTTGTTCATAAAAATGTTTTTTTTGTCGAAGGCTCGCAAGCTTTTGGTTAAATAGTTCAAAGCAAGAATGAAAAATTAGCTCAATGGACGATGCTGCGCTATCCATCGATATATGAGCAGCCTCATATATCAGGCGTGGATAAGTACCAGCAATGGACTGCAGGAGTTTTTCAGAAATTCTCTGGTTCAACGAACCAAGGTATGATGGTTTAACCCAGCTGGTTATCCCGATGGATAGCTGGCTGGGTTTTTTTATTTATTTCATTATTGGCGAATGCCGGGCAAAAACTTTAATAAATTAAGTCTTTTGCAGAAAACTTAAAACAGAGTTGTACATTTCTGCAAAACGGGTTTGTGTAAAATGTTTTCGACCACTCGGCTGTTAGCAACCATAAGCTTCTCTTGAAGGCTTTCCAATTGCTTCCGTGAGGAATTAGTCCTTTTTTTTGGGTTGAAGAAACTTCTGCTGGACGCGCCCACTGGTGCGAGTCGCCTCACTACGTATGTCGCGCACGGCATTCTTGAATGCATCGAGCTCCTTCTTGTTCGCATCATAGTTAATATTCACCATCTTAATTTCGTTATCAAGGCGTGTGGTCGTCTCCATCAGTCTTCGATTATTGGCCTGCTGATCTTCGAGCTGAATACGTAGATCGGCTGTTCGACTCTCGGCACCGGTAAGTTCATCTCGAAGCTTTTCCACTTTCGCTCCAAGCTCTTCCACTTCCTCTCGCAGAGCTTGCGCCTCTTGAATGGTTTCAGCCAGTTCCTTTTCCAGGGCCACCTTCGATGCCTCTGAAGCTTCCAGGCGCCTTGCCACCTGTACCTCTGACTGAACACGAACACCCAACTCTTCGGACAACTTCTTTTGAGCCTCATCAAGTTGAGCTTCCAAAATTTCGTTTAGCTTGAATACTGTCTCAACTTGTCCTTCAAGACCCTTGACAGTGGAGATGATACTGACTTTCTCTTCAGAAGCATCGTCTACTACATCAATCCCATATGTCCTTTTCTTTTTCTTTGTGGTTGTTCTTTTTCTTATGCTTGTCTTTTGTTTCTGGTTTTTTGGCATCAAATAAGCTCCTTAAGTTATTGACTTAAAACAACTTCAGTTTTTTCCCTTGTTTCTGACGCTGCTACAGCTATTATCTATTCGGCAATATTCTTACTCCACTTAATAAGACGATGCTCTCGCCAACATATTTTCAAGGAAAGATACAATTTCATATGTGTTTACTACCAAGAAGGCTGTATGTTATCGGTCAACATTCTGATGTTAATGCAGGCTGGTTTAGATGCTTGGATTAAGCCTCAAAGTGTGTGAGGATTTATAAAGACAATCTGGTTATGGTCTGAGGCTTGCCGAAAACTCTCCTGTTTTTTATAAAGGAGTTTTTTGAGCAAATGGTGGATGAGTTTAATATGAAATAATAGGCGTGTTCTCACACCCTTCAGGCACTACCCTCCAACTTGTCTTCAAAAATACGAGCAAGAACCGATTACATCTTGGAATTAACGCTTAGATGTTCAACCACAAGGAGCTATTCCTTATCCTTTAGTTTGAAGTACCTCTGGCGGACACGTCCACTGGTGCGACTTGCCTCACTATGTATGTCGTGCATTGCTACCTTGAAGGCTTTGAGTTCATTTTTGGCAGCATCATAACTGACTTTCGACGTTTTTAGCTCGTTTTCAAGCCGTGTATTGGCCTCCATGAGATCCCTGTTCGTTGCTTGTTGCTCCTCAAGCTGAGCACGGATTTCGACCACTCGGCTGTTAGCAACCATAAGCTTCTCTTGAAGGCTTTCCACTTGCTTTTGTGCCGCAGTCAGATCCTCCTCAAAGGCCTTGTTCGATTTTTCGGCACCTTCCAGACGACTGGAGAGAGCCCGGATCTGTTCATCCAAGTTTTTACGGGTTTCTATTGTTTCGTCGAGCTCGCTGCGTAGATTATCCATGTCCGCAATCTTGTCCTTGAGATTCATCACTTGGGCCTCAAGGGCTACTTTCTCACCCTCAAATTCCTTAGTGAGGGACTTGGCAAAGTCTGCTTCCTCGGCAAGCGAGTCACGCTCCTTAGTTACTACCTCAAGCTGTGGCTGGATCTCCGTCAGTAAGCTGGCAGATTTATCCCGCTCCTCTTCAGCAAAAGAGATGTCTTCGCGTAACTGGTTTACCAGAACAGCCTGTGCCCTAAGCGACTCGACTTGGGTCTCTAACTGAGCACGAGCTGTCGACTCTTCGGAAAGCTTTTTCTGAGCTGCATCAAGCTCAGCTTCCAGAATCTCTTTCAGCTGATATGCCGTATCGACCTGTCCTTCGAGATCCTTGACAATGGCAAGAATGCTGGTCCGCTCCTCGGAAACATCCGCAAAATCTTCCTCTGCGGGTGATTCCAAAAGGGATACGACAGGTATTCGCTCGTAAGTGTTCTTTGTGCTCCGCTTGGTTTGTTTCTTTACTTTTGTCTTTTGTTTCCGGCTTTTTGGCATTAGATGACCTCCTTAATTTATTACTCGTTAGCGAGAGTTTCAATAAGCGCCGTTTTCCAACAAGAACCATAACTCAATGTTGTACGCGTGGCCTCTGCAACCCTCAATCTAATCTCCACGGGATTGGTAGAAACTATAACACCACTCCCGCAACTTCTATCGAAAATTTCTGTTAACATAGACACTTCTCGTATCCCATTTTTTTGAGACAGTCTTATCATCCCAAGAGCTCCCCCTTCCACCATTCGCGCCATCGCGCAATGCAACATTGAAGTGCTTTCTCATCCCTTGGTACCGGCCCACTCATTTTCTTACCGGTGATTCTTTTTAGGGTTTCAAGAATAACCTTCCTGATTGATTTCTCAGGGTCGTTCAAGTGTTCGATTAGAGCTGAGATCACTCGTCGTGAACGGAGATTGCCCATTGCTTCGATTGCTGCCCGCCGGACGCAAGCACTTCCGTTAGATAAGAGCGGTAATAACTCTACAGCCAGTTCTTCTTGACGCAGCCAGCCAATACAGGTGGCAGACCTTCGTTGGATCTCTTCATCCTCATCAGAAAGCATACGTACCAGATCAGAAGCGCTTTCTGCTCCGGCTAAACGGTATAAGCCCCATACGGCAGCCAGGCGAACTGAAGCTGCCTGGTCGGTCAAAGCGCGTTTAACAGCTCGCAGCCCTTGCCCTTCATTCACTTCTTGCCTCGTAAAGGCCTTAACGCACTCTTGCCGAACCTGAGGGGATGTTTCGCACGCCAGTTGAGTAACAAGAGCCTTGATTGATAACTTATGTCGGATACCCCCTATCATTTTGACTGCATTTGTTCGCACTTCGACGTCCTGGCTGGCGATGTCGGAAAGAGCTCTTGTGAAGATTACCTTATCAGTTGCGTTGGAGAAGACAGCCGTTTGAACTTGCTCCTCCGTTACAGTAGGAAGACTTGGTACCTCAACCTTAGATACAGGCTGAGACGGTTGTTCTTCCATTTTTGCATTTAGCTCCCCAGCTGATTGAGCAACAATCGGTTCCATCGCCGATTCGACCTTTTCCTCGGTCGATACTACCTCGACCTTCTCTTCGCCCCAATCAGAAACGGAAGCCTTTTCTTCCGGTTGAACATCGCTGAGGTCGGATGGTGGCTGAGACTTTGCGTCCTCCTCTTCTTTGCGAGACTTCTCTAAATGAACCTGGGTTGCAACAAGGTCGGACTCCAATGCAGTTACCCGTGTCTTCACCTCATCTTCCCGAATAGTTGCCTCGCTGGCTTCACTTTTCGCCTGCTCCAGATCAGAGAGCAACGATTCCTTCTCTGCTTTTAGCTCACCAAGCTGCGAAGAGAGTTCAGACTGTGTCTTCTCAGCATTACTCTGGGCCTTTTCCAACTCACGCTCGGCCGTGATAAGATCCCATTCCAGCGCATTGATTAGAGCCTTGGCCGCGTTTTTACGCCCTTCTTCCTGCTCGTCTCTTGATTCGAGGGTGGATGCTTCAGATGTGGTCCTGCTCTTTTTATCTCTTGCTGGCGTAAGAATTTTTAAAGGCCGCTTAAGCAAATCCTTCGCCGCTGTTGCAGTCTTAACACCGCAGCCGGCAATTTTCTTGCTGATGACTACTGATGTTCCAGCAACAGTACCTGCTTGCCTGGATAGAACAGAAACTATTCCTGAAAACTCTTTATCGTCGTACTCCATTGTCTTGCACCCCTTTTGAACCGCCTTAAGAATTTGCGGCTCGATATCTCTATTAACCACGTTTTTCAGAGTCCCATAAACTGTTCCTTATGGTCAGCAATTGGTAGCTATAGTTAAGGTTCTTGTTTGCCAATCGGCACGTTCGTTCCTGCATCTATTTCAGATATCAGACCATCCTGGGAATTGCTCGATCCTTTACTGTTTGCAGTCTTCTTTTTTTCGCGGCGTGTCGTCTTTTTCTTGGGTGTTGCGTCTTTCTTTTTTTTAGCCGGAGATTGTGTGGGTGTCTTTTTGGATGCCCCACTCTCACCGGATGAGCCTGTTCCTTTTCGTTTTACCTCTTTTTTCTTTTTCTTTTTTGTCTTGGGTATTTTTATCTCTGTCTTGCGAACCGCTTTCTTCTTTCTTTTGGCCGGAGCATGCACGGTTTTTTCCCCAGGCCTGTCCGACGGACCCTCGCTCGGTGGCCTTACCGAGTCAATGATTCGCTTACCGGTAACCACCGCAGTTCCAACCAAAGCACCAGCAAGTTTGGATATAGACCTAATGATTCTCGAAGGTTCAGGTTCGTCATTCTGTGGAGTAGCCATATTTCAATCTCTTTCATTCAGGTTTTATTCATATTCTGTGTCTTCCCCTCTCTTTCGGTTCCAACTGTGCTGCACAGTATTCAATAATGTCAGGATACCTCGATAAAAGCGAGTGTCAGACGCTCGGCTCCGCGGCCTGTTGGGACTGCATGGCATTGGCGTATCCCTTTTTGAAGGCTTCTTTTACACCTGATGTTATCTCGCAAGTTTTTGCATACACGCTTTTCACAGCCTTCGGGTACTTTTTGCGAACGATTTCTGCACCAACAGCACCGACAAATATTCCGCCTATCAGGATTCCCAGGCTCTTAACCATAACATTTCCTTCCTTTTCTCTTTCCGTCAAAACGAGCTTGTTCTTTACTTCTCCTGTGTTTTTTCATCATCAGATTTTGATGGGCACACTGAATCCACAAAACGCCTCGCGGCGTCTTCGACTTTCTCAATAATGTCAGGTCTCTTTACGTGGAGAAACTCGGTTCCCGCCGCACCGAGAACTACGCCCAAAAATGCCAATCCAAATAATCCCATTTTCAGTTTATCTCCTGATGCTGCTGTAAATTATCAACATAAAAAAACCCAGCTTGCTATCCATTGGGATAACCAGCCGGGTTGAATTTTCTTAGCCCCTTTTATTGAACTCCGGGAAACTCTAACAAATTTCCTGCAGTCCATTGCTGGTATTGCATCCACGTCCGATACATGAGGCTCTCGCTCCCCTTTGCAATAAGCTGCAAAATAGGAACATCTCATACATCAATGGATAGCACAGCTCTACTCCCTGAGCTACTAATTTTCAAAAGACCTTTTTATGCTGTTATTATATGAGCATCCAGTTGTTTCGTCAATTTTTTCTAAAAAAAATAATACAATTTTTTATTTTCTGCAAAAAGCTTAACTCCTATGTCAAGCTTTCATCTTAACCATAAATTCTACATAGTCCCGCGGCACGAGTCAAGTAGTATTACCCCACTCCAAAAAAATCTTTTTTCCCCATAAACCAGACATACTCTATTGTTCGCAAGAGGTTTTCAACAGCCATTTCTTACCTATATACCGTATGTATTATCGGTAGAAAAGGGGAATCTTCTTGAAAAAAGCTATTTTGCGCCACTATCAATGATTTAGGATGTATTACGGAATGGGCTGAATATGGGTATTTTGGCAAAGGAACTTTCTTAATTGCGCACCTGCAACCAGATTTTTTGTAATACCAAAGCCTTTTGCCGATGTCCCAAATGGTTTTTTGTTCTTTTTCTGAAGAAAGGTGGCGATTCTGTCCGAAATACTTGTGGTAAACAGCTTAAACCAAATATAAAGTCACTGAGCTGCTTGTGGTTATGTGAAAGCCTCGCATAAATGTAGCAAGTAGTAGCCAGTGGAGATGGTTGAAAATAGAAAGATAATTCAGCCCCTGGCTTTACTTGTATGCAACTAAGTGAAGCAGGGGTTTTTTGTTTTGAAGGATTGTATCCGAGTCCTCGTAATACATAAACAGCTCAGCGGGTATAAATAACTTTGGATGCTGAAGGTGTATTTGGATATTCAGGATGAAAGAAAAGAACTCTCTATCCAGAGAAAGACAGGATAAGATAAGTGTAAACAGCCGTAATCAACTTTCAACTGCGGTTGAGATACTTTTCACGGGTGCAATAGCCAAGGTCAAGGCTGAAGCCGAAGAAAAGGCAAGGGCATACACCGATACGATAAGCAGAATCAAGGCTGAAGCTACCGAGGCAATAGCGAGAGTCAAAGCCCAAGCCGAGGAAAAGGCTCTGGATTACACTGATACGATAGCCAGAATCAAGGCTGAAGCTGAAGAAAAATCAAGGGCGTCCACCGGTACGGCAGGCAAAGGCAAACCTTCGGCTGCGGTTGAGGCACTTTTCTCAGAGGCAGTCGCCAAACAAAAAGCAAAGTCAGAAGCTGAAGCTGCCGAGGCGATAGCCCGGGTTAAAGCTGAAGCTGAAGAAAAGGCAAAGGCGTATACTGATACGATAGCCAGGGTCAAGGCTGAAGCCGAAGAAGCGATAGCTGAACAAAAGGCAAAATCAGAAGCTGAAGCCGCCGAGGTGATAGCCCGGATCCGAGTTGAAGCCGAAAAAAAGACAAGGACGTACATCGATACGATAGACAGAATCAAGGCTGAAGCTGAAGGGAGAGCAAGGGCGTACACCAATACGGTAGGCAAAGGCAAACCTTCAGCTACGGTTGAGGCACTTTTCTCAGAGGCAGTCGCCAAACAAAAAGCAAAGTCAGAAGCTAAAGTTGAAAAAGAGGCGAGGGTGTACACCGATACGGTAGGCATAGTCAAGGCCGAAGCCGAAGAGGCGATAGCCGAGCAAAAGGCAAAGTCAGAAGCTGAAGTTGAAGAAAAAGCGATGGCGTACACCGATACGTTAGGCAAAGTCAAGGCCGAAGCCGAAGAAATGATAGCCGAGCAAAAGGTAAAGTCAGAAGCTGAAGCCGAAGAAACGATAGTGGAGCAAAAGGTAAAGTCAGAAGCTGAAGCCGAAGAAACGATAGTGGAGCAAAAGGTAAAGTCAGAAGCTGAAGTTGAAGAAATGATAGCGGAGCAAAAGGTAAAGTCAGAAGCTGAAGTTGAAGAAATGATAGCGGAGCAAAAGATAAAGTCAGAAGCTGAAGCCGAAGAAATGATAGCGGAGCAAAAGATAAAGTCAGAAGCTGAAGTTGAAGAAATGATAGCGGAGCAAAAGGTAAAGTCAGAAGCTGAAGCCGAAGAAATGATAGCGGAGCAAAAGGTAAAGTCAGAAGCTGAAGTTGAAGAAATGATAGCGGAGCAAAAGGTAAAGTCAGAAGCTGAAGTTGAAGAAATGATAGCGGAGCAAAAGGTAAAGTCAGAAGCTGAAGTTGAAGAAATGATAACGGAGCAAAAGATAAAGTCAGAAGCTGAAGCCGAAGAAACGATAGTGGAGCAAAAGATAAAGTCAGAAGCTGAAGACGAAGAAACGATAGTGGAGCAAAAGGTAAAGTCAGAAGCTGAAGTTGAAGAAAAAGCAAGGGCGTACACCGATACGACGGCTGGAGTCAAGGCTGAAGCCGAAGAGGCGATAGCCAAGGTTAAGGCCCAAGTTGGGGCAATAGCCAGAGTTAAGGCTGAAGCCGAAGAGGCAATAGCAAAGGTTATGGCTGAAGCCAAAGAGGTGATAGCCAAGGTCAAGGTTGAAGTCGTAGAAAAGGCAAGGGCATACACTGATACGATAGCCGAAATCGAAGCTGAAGAAGAAGCGGCGATGATGGATGAAAGTAAAGAGCAGCCGATTTTTGAAACCTTCCAAAGGGCCCCCGCCTTGCGGGAACCAATGGCACAATCGCCGGCAGTTCTTCCGGGCGAGCACTCCCGTAAAACTTCAGAATTATGCACAAAAAATATTATGCATAAAGAGCTTGTTTGGGGAAGTCCTGATGATAGCGTCCAGCAGACTTTTGCAAAAATGCAGCAACATGATGCAGGCTATGTGATGGTAGGCCGGAACGGAGTACTGGAAGGTATTGTATCAAGGTCCGACCTAACAGGCACAATCAGTCCCTACCTGCGACCCGTATTTGCCAAATGGCGCAGGCCTCTGGATGATGCTACTCTTCAAATAAGAATCAAATGGATAATGAGCAAACCCGTGCATGTCATAAGCCCGCAGATGCCGCTTGGAGCTATAATGAGAAATATGTGTCGGTTTCGCGTGCGGGCTTTGCCTGTTGCAGATCAGCAGGGCAAAGTGCTGGGCCTGGTAACAGAGGCTAATATCTTCAAAGCAATACTAAAATCAAAGAGCACTCTGAACATCCCTGTCTCAGACGAGGGGCATCAGGTACAATCCGCATCTCCACAGGCTCCCGAACGCACAAGAACTCAACCCACAAAGACAAACCAGCCCTCTCTCGTCCCTGCATAAAAAAACAGCAGTATCGCATCCCGAGGCGTAGCCCTATCGCTTGTCGACAATTAAAATCTTGACCTTTGGTCTATAAATTGCTATAATATTTTCATTGCCTATCAGGGATGGGGGCAATATGCGAGTATTGTGATGAAAACGCATACTAACTAATAAATCTTCAGCAGGTATAAGTGGTGACGTGGCGTTAGTCTTTTCTGGATTGGCCCAATGGATGATATAATTGCTGCTGATAAGCAAATCGAGCAGATACTGCAGCAGATAACAGTAATCCCTGAACAGGTTGCTGATGGGATTGTCGTGATCGACCTGGCTGGAACCATTCGCTTCTTTAATCCTGCCTGGGTCGCGATGCATGGCTACGACGCCACTGAGGAGCTGATTGGCAGGCACATTAGTGAATTTCACACCGAAGAGCAAATGAAAACCCTCGTGGCTGATTTTATTGAAGAAACCAAACGCAGGGGCCAACTTGCCGGCCCGGTAGAACATATGCGAAAGTGTGGAACAGTGTTCTGCTCTCAGACCAAAATGACCACGGCCAGGGACAAAGAAGGTAAAACCATCGGACTTGTCGTTTTTGCTACAAATACAATCCAACCCGCCCAGGCTCAGCGTCATCTCAGCGACCAAACAATAGAACTGACAGCGGCAAACCAACAACTCCAGCATCAAATAACTGAACACGAGAACACGGAGAATGAGCTCAAAGAACAACGCGACCAACTTGAGCAACGCCTAAACCAGCAAAATACCGAATTAACCGCCGTCAAAGAACAGCTCCAGGACGAAATCACCGAACGTCGGCAAATCCAGCAGCGACTTAAACAACAGGCTGATGAGCTGATAACAGCATTAGCAACAAACGAACAGCTTCAAAGTCAAATATCCGAACACCGAGAGGCAGAGAAATCACTCAAACAGGAGATTGACGAATTGACCTCGGCAAACGAGCAGCTCAAACATCAAATAACCGAACAGGCCCAGGCAGAAGACAAACTGAAAATAGACAATGAACTGCTTGAGCAGCACATTAAGCAACAGGCCAATGAGTTAAAAGCAGCCGACATAAAACTCGAGCAGATGCTAACCGAACAAAAGACAAAAGCAAAAGCCAATGCTGAAAAGGCAATTGCTAATATCGAAACTGAGTATCAACAACAGCTTGCCAAACTCAAATCAGAAGCCGAGGATACAATAGCCAGGGAAAAAGCTCGGGCCGACAAGACTGCTGGCCAAATAGATAATATTAAGACCGAGGCTGAAGAAACTGTCACTAAGGTTAGATCAGAGATTGAGGCAAAGGAAAAAAGCTATAATGAAACCATAGAAAAAATTATGGCGGATGCTGAAGAAAAGGAAAATATTCACACAGAAGAAATGGCCAAAATCAAAGCCGATGCCGAACAGGCAGTAAACGAACACAAGCAGACCGAAGTACACCTCAGACAGCAAATCGCCGAGCTGACAGCAGCGAACAAAAAACTGCAAAATAAGGTCACCAAGCAGAAGCAGGCGGAGAAGGCACTAAAAGAAAACCGTGAACAGCTTCAGCAGGAAATCGCCCGCCGCAGACAAGCTAAGGAGGACCTTACTCAACTCCAGGCGAGACTGAACATATTGCTCGCAAATATTTGTAAATTAAACCAGGAGCTTAAGCTCACCTACTTGAAAACGTGACTGAAAATCAGAAAGCTTAACCCTGCCGGAAAGTCATATCCCGGCAGGGTTACGTCAAAAATGAAACATCGATTTAAGGAGTCGATTTAAGGAGTCGATTTAACATCTTAAAGTATCAAGGTCGCTACCTGATAAGGTTAGTCAATTCTCTAAGCATCTCATTGGCGATCCTGATGGTCCTTGCGTTGGCCTGGTAAAAGTTTTGAGCTTGAATCAGACTAATG
This sequence comes from Candidatus Aegiribacteria sp., assembly GCA_048635425.1. Lineage (GTDB taxonomy): Bacteria > Planctomycetota > Phycisphaerae > Sedimentisphaerales > Anaerobacaceae > NIOZ-UU13. The sequence continues at coordinate 2,401 of JAIVYN010000038.1, read as the reverse complement.
AACTCTTTTGCTGCATTGACATTGGAGCCTTCCAATGCCCCACCACGAAGAGACCCTGCACCGCCGCTCAGGGCCTGCGTGGCTATTGCTCCGCCAGAGTTAGCTGAGGGTGAAAAGTATCCGTCCCCCATAGATTCCAGAGCTGTTGGGTTTTGAAATAATGCCAACTGTAAGGTAGCAATATCCTTTTTGATACCGTTGGTGAAGGAGCCAATCACGAGGCCATCGTTACTGACCGAGAGGTTTGAAAAACTCCCTGCTGCATAGCCATCCTGTTCCCTTGCCACCGCAGTTGAGTTTGCGTCAAATTGTGTCAACCCGTTAAACTGCCCTACTGTACCCATCGATACATTGATTATCTGTGGATTTCCAGGATCATGGGCGAAGGTTACTGTAAACTGTGCAGTGTCACCTGTCGCAGCATTTAGGCCTTTGAAGGAACCGTCACTGGCATAGAATTCCACACCATTTATCCGGCGATTATCAAATGTTATATCAGTTATATTACCGCTTATTGAAGTCAGTATCATATCCCAGGTATTGGCCGTAGCTGTCCGGACAAACGCACCTGAAAGAACGTGTTTACCACCCTGAGTGTCAAAAACTGTGATATTGACGTTCTTGACTTCCTCACCGCCGACTGTAGTTACATCGAAATACGCAGGCATAGTCAGGTAACTGTCTGACCAGGCCATTTTGAAATCCGATTGGCTGTAGCCGCTTGCTGTATCGGTTATGCGTATCTTACCATTGACCAAAGCCGCCGTTGCATCGTCTCCAAGAACTCCCTGCACCTTAAAGCCTTTTGTCGTTTCCGCAATTGTAGATCCAGCCTGTGTTGGGCCCGTCAGGCCGCTAAAATCAAAACTAATCGTACCAACGTCACCTAAAGTATCAGCCAATGTGAATGTTGTAGTACCTGCCGCAGCCAACGTGGTGCCACCTACCGTTATATCACCCGCACTAACCCCTGACAAGGCCTCTAATGCCTCCTGAATACTGCCAACACCCGTTGTAGGAGCATCGTAGGCAATTGCAGCGGTTGTCTCGCCATTGTAGGTCAAAGTAAAGGTACCCGCGGTTGCCACGGCATCAGGCGTCAGCGTTTGCACTTCCGAAACTGCCGCTGTGCCCTCATTTGTGTTCAGCCACGTTAGTACATCACCTAATGTAGTGGTCGACGTAACAGCCATGGTCAGGTCTGTGGTTGGGCTGCTGCCTAAAGCGGTACCATCGGACTTATAACCGGAAAACGTAAGCGTGCCATCAGCCCACGTTGAGCCGCTATATTGGTCAAGTTCTGAAATCTTGGTAGTTACGCTAGCGGGGGATCCGCCGACTGCAAAAGCAATATTGGAAGTCAGTTTGTTTGTTTGCGTATCAGCGAATTGCGCAGTGGTGCTTAAGTTGCCGGCTACTCTAACTTCTGAAGTGGCCCTTGCCGGCATCGATACGTCAGTGGGAATGCGAACATTACTGTCACCTGCTATCTGGAAACCATCACTTTCACCAGTTGTACCAATACGTTGAGTTATGTAGCCGGTGGCAGGGTCGACCAAACGCGAGTTTGCATCGATCGCGAATGCACCCGAACGAGTGTATAAGTCTTTCGCACCATCATTCAATACAAAATAGCCGTCGCCTTCTATTGCCAAATCCAGGGGATTGCCTGTATTTGAGATGTTACCCTGTGTCATCATTGGTGTTATACTTGCTATCCCAACGCCATGGCCTATCTGCTGGGGATTGGTTCCGCCAACCGTGCTTGTTGGTTGAGACGCCGTTTTGATTGTCTCACTAAGCAGTTGCGAAAAGGTTATTCGGCTGGACTTAAATGCGGTGGTACCAACATTAGCCAAATTATCACCGGCTATATCAAGCATTTTCTGGTAGGACTCCAAACCTGTCACACCTGACGATAAGGCAACACTCATCTTATTTCTCCTTAACTTTCAACCTGTTTTAATTTTTCCCATTAAAAAAACCCGGCCAGCCATCCATTTGGATAACCAGCCGGGTTGAATCTTCGCAAACCGTTTTTTCGAACTGAAGAAGCTTTGTAAAACTTCTGCAGTTTCTGCTGGTATTCTATCCACGCCCGATATATGAGGCTTGGTCTGGCATCTTGCGAGGGACCCTCTCATACATCAATGGATAGCGCAGCGTTATGCACTGAGCTACTACTTTTTCAAAGAACCTTTATGTCTTTTATGCAACTTTTGTTGCAGTATTACTCCTTTGTCCTGCTGCTCTTTTGCGACAATTATTACCACAAAAAAAACCCGGCCAGCCATCCATTTGGATAACCAGCCGGGTTGAATCTTCGCAAACCGTTTTTTCGAACTGAAGAAGCTTTGTAAAACTTCTGCAGTTTCTGCTGGTATTCTATCCACGCCCGATA
>JAIVYN010000037.1:0-19826 GCA_048635425.1 Candidatus Aegiribacteria sp. | reverse complement strand
GTAAATCGCAAACAAATATAGGCTAATCAGCAACAGAACTATTAAGACACCGTGCCCGGACAGCGAAAATACAACCCACCAATTAACACCTGCCTGGCGTAATGCTAAAACTAAAACATAACCAACGCAAACGATGAACCAGACTGTGCCGGCAAGATGAAACGACTTCAATGTCTTATGCCCGGACATGATATATCCCCTCACAACCATGAATTGAATACTCTATCAACTTCTACTATACAACTTCGTAGATGGAAAACCGACTTAATAAGACCCGCCGCCGCCATACGCACGGGTGGTTCCCCAAGGCTGCTGAACATAAAAGGCCCCGGAAAAGGCTCGTGCAATCGGCCGGATTACCTCTTCTATCTTCAAAGCCACAGCAGCCAACACAGTCGGCGGCACAAAAATTATATCGCCTTCCTGCAATAGAACGTCTTTACTCGTATCGCCATGAGCAGCCATGCGGTCAAAGTTCACTTCAAAGATTTTCGGCTTTACATTTCTATCTTTCGACGGCCTTATTACCTGGATGCGTTCTTTCCAAGCCATAGGGTTGAGTCCCGCATGAGCAATAGCGGTTAATGCCGTATCACGACCGGTATAGATTTTCGGCCCGGGCGAACGGACTTGCCCCAATACGTAAAACACTTTGCTTTGGTACGCAACAATCCGAATATCGATCGGCTTTTCACCTTCTAATTTGTAAAGCTCCAATACCTTCCCCCGCAAGATATTTGCAATTTGTTCAGTAGTTCTACCCGCCACTTCCATTTCGCCCAAAGTTTCAAAGCTTATCTTGCCGTCCGGACGAATCCGCTGCCGTTCCCCGTCAATCTCCGGCACCCTCGAGCAATGTACCTCAATCTCATCCGGCGGCTGTAAAACATAATTTTCGGCTGTAACATCGACCTTATCCGGCCTTAGAAATGCTTCTATGTCTGCCGGATTAGAGGAATAGCAACCTGTTAGACTAATCGTAATTAGTGACAAAAACGCCACTGATATAACCAGTGTGTACTTCATTGTCATTCTCCTTTTTTCCTTGTTCTATCGGATTTCCCGCATATATATCGGTCTATATATCGGTCTATATATCGGTACATCTGAAAGCAAACTATAATCAAAATAAATTTTACTCATTACTATTTATTGCAATCGCATTAATTTTAGAGAAGAACGGCTATAATTATTTCGCCTGTTTTTTCGGACGATACGTGATTTTCTTTTTCGATAAATTCCAACTGTGATTGGGATGAAAAAGGTGGTAATTATCCCGGTGAGCTTTGCTTATTCCACCCTACAAATGGGACACGTCTAATCATATGTTATAGAAAGTTCTCTTGCATCAGTGATAAATCTCAAGAGCATCGCAATTTTGCTTTTAACGCGGGCCTTTCGATAAATATTTCTTGTGTGAGTTTTTACCGTACCCGGTCTTATCCGCAAATATTTTGCTATGCTACCATTTTGCAGACCCTGACAGATCAACTCCGCTATTTGGCACTCACGAGGTGTTAAACCATATCGCTTCTGCACATATGACCACTGTTTTTCGTTAAGCAATATTATTTGGTGGTCTTTGTCGCGGGAATCACCACCGGCTACATTCTCGATTGATGGATTTGGCAATTCGAGCATGATTAACTGTCCTCCTGTTCCTGTAATTGTTTGAGCAGACGCTGTGCCTCGTCCAGGTCAGTATCTGATAAAGCACCTATTCGGTTGGCTGGGTCCAAAGCCTGGTACAGGTCCAAGGCCTGGTTCAGATGTTCAACAGCCTTATCCTTTTGTCTGAGTTTGGCAAAAGCCCTTGCTAAATGAAAACGTGAGGAGATAGCTGCCGGTGTTCCGTCTGGGTAGAGTTTGATACACGTAGTGAAATCCTCGACGGCTTTGTCGAATTCGCCCAGTCGGTAATATGCGACACCGCGGGTGTCGATAAGGTCCTTATAGTCAGGTGCTATCTTCAGTCCCCTCTGGGCAAGCTCGAGCGCTTGCTGGAACTTGTCCTGCTCTTCGCACATCATCCAGGCCAGATTGTTGACGACGATTAGATTGTCAGGCTCAAACTCAAGCACCCTTTGATAGAGCAAAACCGCCTCGTCAGGACGGCCAATGGTGTATAATAGTATAGCAAGGTCAGTCATGGCCTCGGTAGAATCAGGATCGTTCTTCAGTACCATCCCAAATATATCTTCGGCTGTTTCCCCGGCCTCACTACCACCACTTGTCACCAGGTTCTTGGCAATATCGATGAGTGTACGACTATCTTTTGGGTGCTTTTGGTACCACTCAGCAACCTTCCGGCTTAGCTGGTCCCATAATTGGTCATCTTTGAGTAACTGTAGTTGCGCAAATAGCAGGCTAAGGTCATTTGGTTCAGACCGAAACAGAGAGTCAAATTCCTTTTGAGCATCCGTCTTGTCGCCATTTTTGTGTAATGCCATCGCAAGGGCGATTTTTATTCTTCTCTCCTCAGCAGTGCCGATGCGAGAGACTAATTGTGATTTGAGAAGATTTACAGCTTTCTCAGGCTCGCCTACTGTAATATATACGTTGGCCAGATACAATGTGGTATCAGTATTGTTCGGGTCCACCTCACGTAGCACTTTGAGAGTTGGAATTGCCAGGATTGGTGACCTGATTGCCTCGGCACGAGCTTTCAGCAGGAGTAACGTCCTATCGTTGGGTTTATGTGCAAGGCCTCGCAAAGCGGCATCCATAGCTCTTCCGGCCTGTCCCTTCCTGAGCAAGATTTCTCCCAAAAGCACCCAAGGCCTACTGATTTCGGGTTGGTCTTCGGTCATCTTTAGAAGAATCTGTTTGGCATTTTCGATTGCCGGAGCTGTTCCTTCGGTAAGCAGTGAACCTACTTTGAACAGCTGAAAGTCAATATCATCAGGATTCGATTGGAGAGCTTCATCAAGGATGGTTTTTCCCTGAAGAACTTTTTCAGTGTCGCCTGATGCTAAAAACAGCGAGATAGCCTGTTTTTGGATTCGGATATTGCTCGGGTCCAAAGATAGCGCCTGTTGAATATCAGCGAACGCCTTATCCGGCCGGCCTATGGAATTGTAAAACACGCTCCGGGCTATCCAAACCTCAATGTTGTTGGGTTCGATGGCAGCAGCGTGCTCAAGGTCTTCTATTGCCTTATCAGTTTGCTTGAGGGATGCGTGTGTTCGAGCGCTAAATATATAAGCTGATGCGTTGTTGAGGTTATTTACTATTTCATCACAAAGTCTCAACGCCTCTGTCGTTTTGTTCTGACGAATATTGAGCTGGACTTGTGCAGCAGCTATCGTCAGTGAATTAGGGTCTTGGATTTTTAGTTTAGCTAATAATTCTTCAGCCTCGTCAAATTTATCCTGCTGCATATTGAGTAATGCAAGAGACAAACAGGCAGTTTGGTTATTGGGGTCATTGCTGAGAAGGTCCTGCAGAATGTCTGAGGCTAAACTAAACTGGCGGTGCCTGAGGTGGCTTTGAAATTGAAATTGCTGAAGCTGCGGGTGATAGAGCTTTGCCGCCGAAGCACGGTTCAGAAGCTGCTCGGCTTCGTCATATTCCCTCGCTTTGTAGAGTGCAGCGACAGTAGGAATTATTATGTTAATGTCATCCGGCGAGTGGCTCAGGCCTTCACGATATGTCGAAATTGCCAGTTGTAACTCACCGGCGCGTTCATAGGCTGCCGCCAGGAGCATTCGGCTGGCCTGGTCACTCGGATTTGCCAGCAGATTTTCCTGCAGAAGCGTAACAATTTGGGGATAACGAGCTTTGAAATTGTCTGCTGCGAACCAGACTCTTGCTTGTTCATATTGCCATTGCCAGCCGTCCTCGCCCTCAAGTAACTTGATGTCATTGACGAGTTGCTGGGCTTTCTCAGAATCCTTGATAACCTGCTCGCACAGTAAAAGCCGGCGTTTTACAGGAATGTCATTCGGAAGTTTTTGTGCAAGTGCATCAAGCAGTAGGTAAGCATTGCCTTTCTGATTCCACTGAGTATAAAATTGGGCAAGCAGCAGGCCTAATTGGCGCTGGGCGAAGGGTTGCTCAATACGCATCATTGCCTCTTTAACAATTGCTTCGCATTTTTCTTGATTGCCTTGTTGAGCCAATAAAATCGCAAGGTATCTTACCAGCTCAACGGAGTCGGGAAATTCCTCTATCATCTCACCTAACAACAATATTGCTTCATCTATCTTACCCTGAGCAGAAAGCAGCTCAACTTCAGCCATAACAATCCTAACTTGGGAAGGATGGTCTTTCTTCAGTTGAGTCACCAACGCCTCAGCCTCAGTGAAATTACCCATTTGCCGTGCGAGCTGGAGCTGCATAAGTTTTATATCGAGAGCACCTTTATTGGCCTTTTCCAATGCGGACAATTGTGTTTCTATATCCTGCCACATTTGTTCATTCCTACCTGCTGAGCTTACTGCCAATAGCTGCATTCGAGCTTGTAAATACAGTAAGACAGGCCTAAGATTTTCCGGTGAAAGTCGCATCGCAGTTGCGGCGTGCTCTGCCGCCTCGGTCCAGTTTCCGGTCTGGGCCAACATTTCAGCCAGGGCCAGACGTCCAGTGAAATAATTGGGCCTTTCGGAAACGAGCGTGCGTAAATGCCCCAGCGCCAATTGTGTGTTGCCTAAGCGAGACAGAGCTGACGCCAATGCCAATCGAACTTGTGAAGATGTATTACCCAATCCAATTGACTCCTGCCAATATTTAACGGCCTCAAATAGTTGTCCTCTCTCGGCAGCTACAAGACCTTCCAGGAATGCAACCGCCACATGCGAGACATCCTTTAGGTTCATTTCGGAGATACAATCAGCAGCGCGGTCGAGCTGGCCCCCACGGATAAATAGCTCTGTAGCTATTGGCATAAAATCCCAGGGCTGAGAAGAAAGCTCTTTTAAGCCGGTCTCGGCAATCTCTAACATCTTTTCCTGCGAATTTGATTTCAGTGCGAGCAGAGCCCATATTCGCCAGAGACCCTGGCTCGTGCTTCGTAGCGAGCTACTTCGCAGAGTAGCATCTGTCGGCGTGGCCTTTTGAACAGCCGCCAGATGTTCCTCTGCCTTATCCAGGATATCGGCGTTGATAAATTCCTCGGCAAGGCGCAGCTGCACCTCAGGGTCAGACAAATCCTGTTTTTCAGCCTGTTCCAGATCAGCTAACGCATCGGCGTTGTTTTTTTCCAGTTCATCTAAAGTTTTAGCGTTGTCTTTATTTCTCCTATAAAAACCGGCACGGACTATATATGCCAGGGCCGAGGACGGATTATTGTTTACCGCTCCATCAAACCAGCTCGCGGGAGAGTCCGGAAAATCTTCCGGACGCTGCTCTATAAGCTGACCCAATGTATCATAGGCTAATATCTGGTCAGGATGCTCTTGTATGACGGCCTTCAATTGCGCTGCTGCTTCATCGAACTTTCGTTGTCTGGCCAGGGCCAGGGCCAACATCCTGCGAAGTTTAGGGTCATCATTTGTTTCGAGCTGTCTGCCGGCAATTAACTCGGCCTCGCCGGCCATACGCATCATTAAATATATCTCGGTAAGCTGCATAGCGGCTTCGTAATTGTTTTTGTCTGCCCTCAAAACGGCTCGATAAGCTTCTACGGCTTGTTGAACATTGCTGCGTTTAGCAGGCCTGATTTTAAGCTGTGCATCAGCGTATTTAAGCAATGTGGGAACATCATTCCGCTCAACACTGAGATACCTGCCTAAATCCCTTGCCGCGTCTTCCCACCTTTGTTCATCGTATGCTTTATTGCCGAGGACGAGTCCCTGTTCGGCCCTGTTAGCTTTCTGCCATTGGCGCAATCCAAAGGCGATGGAGCCCAAAATAACAAGGCCGATTACCAGAACAATTGCCAATTTCCAGTTAAAATATCTTTGAGGCATTTACTTACCCTTTCTAATTAAACGGACGACAAATATCAAAAGTCTGAGGTCTGAAGTCTGAACTCTGACATCTGATTTCCGGCTTCTGATTTCTATCTTCTGACTTCTGACTTAAAATTGACTAATGAAGTTATCAACCAGCTTTTTGGTTGTTTTCCAACATATCCATAGGTCCATGCTTAGCGACAGATTTCTGACATATTTGGTGTCATAATAGATCCATTCCTGGAAGTCTTTCATTAGCTGACGGGTTCTGTAAATCTGCCAGAGCCCTGTGATTCCAGGCCGAACCGATAGTCGGGCGTCACGCCAAAATGGACACAACATATTCTCCGATTCAGGAGAAGGCCTTGGACCGACAACACTCATCTGTCCAAGAAGAACATTAATGAATTGAGGTATCTCGTCGAGATATGTCTCTCGCAGGAATCTTCCCACGGCGCTGATTCGCGGGTCATCAGCCATCTTGAATTGTGGACCATCGACTTGACTGACGAATCGCAATTTATCTTGTATCTTATCTGCACCGAGGTGCATTGTTCTGAATTTTAGACAGTTGAATGTTTTTCCATAGAGTCCCTGTCGTTTATCCTTAAAAAATATCGGGCCTGGGGAAGTTAATTTTACTGCCAGGACGATGAAGGGCATTATGGGAGCGAATAGAACAAGCACTATTACTGCGGCGAAACAGTCAACAATTCGCTTAAAGCTTCCTGCGTAAGAGAACCTCGGCCAACTGCGGTAGCTGTCTTCGATGCGTTGTTTGCGGCCCAGGTCGAATAGTCGCGAGCGGCAAATTTGCTTTGAACTAACGTTAGTGCAGCGAGTCAACTTTTTCCTTTTCGTTCGTGGTCCTTTTACAATGCGGTTCTGCACAAATTGATTCTGCGATACTAAGACTTCCGGGCCAATGATTGATGAGTTTATTACCGCTCCTTGTTCAATTTTAACGTTATCACCAATGACGGCTGGGCCCACCACGATTGCTTTCGGGCCAATATAAACGTTTTTTCCTAACAGAACTTTTCCGACTAATCTTGAATCCCGTGATATAGTATTTGCCCCGTCCCTGCCTGTTGCCGGCAGGGGTCGAATTTTCGAAATGCCGGCCCTGCAAAAGTTTAGCAAACCATCTTGTGTTTCTAAATCCAACACGACTCCGCCTACCTTAATTGCTCGCAGCCTCACTGCATTCGAGGAGGCCCTTTCTAAAAGTGTGGCAAAGGATTGAGGCAAAGCGCAACCGGCAAGAAGCCTCTCGAGAACGTTGGTTCTAACAAAAAGATGATGAGGCCAATCGGTAGAAACGGGGGCGAGCTCGGCCGAATCACAGTACAATCGACGGAATCCTGCTATTTTGCCCTGCGCTGTCAATCGCATTTTTTCTCGTTTACCCAGCAGCACAGGTGCGACATTAACCGCCACCACGTCTGCCTGGATTTTAGCCAGTCCGCCTATGGCGGATTGAAGAAGCCAGCTATCAATTTGCGTAGCAAACCGCCCGTTGGAAACGACAAACCATGAGCTTCGTTTGGCTTTCCGCAGGAACTGTGGGCGGATTGGAACATTTTCCGCATAAGATATTTTCTTTAACTTCGGTTTTCGAGATGGATACATCCGCTTCTTAAAGGCGGACTCAATACTCCATTCTTCCGGAATAGCGTAAACAATCTTTCTGCTGTGGCCCCAACCCCTGCTGTTGCAGGGGTAAGCCTGCCCCCGCGAAAGCGGGGGTAAGCATCTGCTCAAGCCATCGAGAATGACGCCGGCAATAGGCTTGCTGGCCAGTGCAAAACGAAGTAGATTATCACCGTTGCCGTCTGCGTCCGTGACCGGCGGACCGTCTTTATGTATGATAATCAGATTCATTGATGGATTAAGAATTTGGCTCCCGCGAATAATCTTCAGCCGATAGATTTTACTCCGAAGCCCTGGAATCGTTGGCATTGACTTCTATGTCTTGGACAAGATCCAGCAGTTTTTTCCTGGCTCGCTTAATATCTTTCCTTGATTGGGCACTTTGTGCGTAATAACCGTATTCACGATGGGAGTAACTCTGTTCAACTTGGACATTACTTAGTACTGTGCCCAGCACCCTGGCATCTATTTGCGTTAGTCGTTCTTTTGCTTTTCTAAGCTCTGGTGTAGTAGTTTTACCCGCGAAGCTGGTCAAAATAACCGCACCTCCAAACTTAGCCCATATAAGCGCATCGGGAAAGACCAGTACCGGAGGAGTATCAATAATCACGTGATCGTATTTTTCGCTTAGTTCGTTTATTCGCCGGCGTGCTATCGGCGAAGCTATTAGTTCGTAAGCATCCATACCGCCGTGAGAATCCGACGCCAGCACATCCAGGCCGGTTGAAGCTATAGAATAAACAACCTGGTCAAATTCTTTCCCTAAAAGTACATCCTGCAATCCCTTCGAGGCTTTGGGGAGATTCAGCAAGCGAGCAATATCCGGTTTTCTCAAGTCGCCGTCTATAAGCAAAACCTTTTTCCCAGACCTTGACAAACTTGTTGCCAGATTAATGGCAAAGGTAGTTTTGCCCTCCTGTGTCTCCGGGCTTGTAACAACCAGTTTATTAGGTATCCCTTCACCATCCAGTAACCCTAAATTAGTGCGAATGGTCTGGAAGTCTTCGGCTATCTGTCCCGGAAGAAGAGCAGGTTTGACGGTGTGCGAGCTCGTGGTGGTCCCGATTATTCGAATACCGATGCGTTTAGTTACATCATTGGGTGTGTGCAAGCGCAGGTCTGCTTTGTCCTTTAGAAAAGCCAACAGCATTCCACAAGCCATTCCACCAAACATAAGGGCAATTGTGTATTTAATGCGCTTGCTTGGCACAGGAACAACTATGGTTTCATAAGGAACAGATATCCGAGCCGGCCGTTTTCTTTCCATCTCCATCTGTTGAATACGCCGCCGGATAGTAACTAACACCTCCTTGGTAAGAGCCAACTGCTCTTGTTGCTCTATAATGGCTAATTGTTTACGACCGAGCTCTATTGTATTGATGTCTTCCTTGTCTATTTTAGCCTGTAATATATCTCTCTGGGCAATTAATCCCTGCAACTCAAGTTTTGCATCGGCAAGTTCAGCCTCTCTATTTTCGCTTAGCTCTTCAGCAACACTTTCATTGAAAGTTTTTTCAACCTTCTCACGATGTTCTTCCAGTTTAGCCTTGAAAACTTCTAAAAGCTCGGCTCTCTGTTTAAGTTTTGGATTGTTGTCTGACAGAACCTGCCCGGCGGAAATAAGCTCCTCCTCTAATTGAGCTATGCGCTCGGTCAACATTTGAATCAAAATGTCGTTCTGAACGAATGTGTGCCGCCTTTCCAGCAAGGCTTTCTGTAGAGTTTTCCTGTCCTTAGTTTTTTCGAGGAGCTCTATTTTTATCTCTAAAAGGACCTTGTCAGCGTCTAATTTTGTTGCGAGCTCTTGTAGAACGGCAACTCGTTGGATCATAATATCCTGGCGTTGAGTTAACTCTACGCTGCCATACTCTTCCGCCAATCGCCGGAGGTCTTCACTTTGCATCTGTAATTTATTTTCATATATTCCGCGCTGGTTTTCTAAAAGCTGCAGCTTTTGACCTTCCCCCTGGGATGATCTGGAACCTTCTACAGCCATATAAGCCCTGCGAAAAGAGGTTGCTATTTGTTCCGCTTCTTTGGGATCGCTGTCTACCATATTAATGCTTATCAGTTCGCTGCGCCCGACCGGAATAGCAGTAATAATTTTCTTAGTTATTGCCCGCCGGAGAACCTCAATTGGGTCGGCTGGTTTTTCGGGAAATACCGTATTAAAAATTTTCTCACCTACTGCTTGACGGAGAGTTTTCACTAAACCGACTGCTTTTTCAGACAAAGGACCTCTCTTCTCAAAGAACTTAAGCCCTTTGTCTGACAGGTCGTCTGCCACCCATTGAAGCACTGTTTGATCTGCTGTAATATGCCTTGCCTGGTCAGTCTTGAAGTTCTCGTACATTGGCATTACACGTTCAGATTCCATGTCGCTGAAAAGGACATTAGGAATGATTGGTGCCACCCGAATTGACGCAGTGGCAAGGTATTGAGGTTCTATCAGAAACCATACTGCTGGAACACCAATAGCACAAATCACCACAAACGTCACAAGCACCAAAGGCCAGTGGTGAAGTATGCCGACAATTAAATTGGACATGCTCTGGCCCTCAGGTTCAGGTGGAGTTTCAAAACTAATAAGCTCTTGTCCAATCACCTGATCATGATATTTCTCTAAATCGTTCATTTCTATTACTCCTCATCTATTTTGTCGTTTAATTATTATTGCTTCTTCTTTGCTTGGAAGCATCGTAAGTTTTGTCAAAAGCCAAAGCTCACCAATTACCGCCGCAAGGGCCAATGGCATCATCGCATATCCACCAAAGTCGTGGAATATTGTTTCCCAGTAATCGCCTTGAAGTACTGTGAAAAATACCGCTGTGATTGCTAATCGCACGGTGTTACACAGTAAAGCAATGGGCAGGCTTGAAACGAGGACTATCAGTTTCTCCCACCATGTTCGTCTAATCAGCAGAACAACCAATCCGCCAATCACAAAAAAGGCGGTGACCATTCTCAAACCATTGCACGCCTCAGCAACCGCAACACTTGCATCGCCGATATTGATAACATTGCCTTCTCGTACGACCTCGTAGCCCACCATTTCCAGACAAAATACGGCTGACGAAGTAGCCCAATGTTGTAGAGGCAGCGTCACAGCCGACTGGACACGATTAGGCCAGGGGAGCATTAAACATAGGAACAATAATACCGTAGATACCCCTCGGAGAAGCTGCCAGCCAAACAGAAGCAGTACCAGCGCAGCAACACTTAGAACGATAGATAATCTTTCTGCTGAGCTGTACATAAAGAACAGCCCAAACAGCCTGATGCCCTGCGCCGCCACGAAGGCAAACAAACCCCAAATGGAAGGTCCTATTCTGCACTGAGTGATTGTCTTACGCCTTGACCACAGAATATAAACAGCCAGGAAAGGCACTAAAAGACCGGAAGAGTATTCATCACTTCTTTGCCAGAAATTCCAAAGGTCGGCAAAGCCAGGCCAGTAAGACCAAAGAAATGCAATTAGAACGAGACCTCCTGCAAGCCATGGTACAATTTTCGTTTTGTGCGACCGCACACAATTTGGCATTTTTTCATTGATTTTACGAAGTGGCAACTGCAATGCATGCTGTAATCTACTCGCGTTATGTTGCACAACTTCTAAAGTTTGGCCGGCCAAACGTTCCAGCATTCCTTTCGGTGTGAATAATATGGATTTTTCTTCCGCAACAGTATTAGCTCGCAAAGCCGCATTGTAGTCGAGTATGCATTGTTGGATTTGGCAATTTGGCCCTACTTGTGCGCCATCCCATAGCACGCTGTTTACTACAACACTATCTTTGCCGATAGTGACATTGTTTCCGAGTATAGTCGGCCCAAGAATGACCGCGTCATTTGAGATGCAGGCGCCATCCATAATAACGGCCGGCCCGTAAATTCGCGCACCTGGCTCAACTTTGGCATTAGCAGCTATCCACATTGTTTGCGAATCGGCATCCCTGCAGGGTTTTAGGTCCGCATCCAGTTTTGGAGCGTCTTCAAGGTAATTGGCGATGGCGTATAGGTATTCTTGCCTATCCCGGAAATTGCCAGCGTGATTTGGCAACGTTGCCACGTGAACAGTCTTGCCGGCACGAAGCATTTCAGGAATTAAGCCTTCCTTGATATCGAAGTAACCTGCTTTCGGGATATGTTTCAGAATGCCGGTTCGGCAAACATAAATCCCTGCTGGTTCGCCCAACGACTTACCGTTCCCGCAGTCAGGATTCAACATCACAGTCAAATCGGACTGACCATCGCGGTGTGCATTTATCAACACATCAATTTTGGGGGGACGTATTATGCTGGCAGGAAACACCAGAAGGGTCTCCGCCTTGCGGGAACCTAAGGCATCTGTTTCATCACCGGCGGCATCGCGAATGCAACCTGCAGTGCCGACCGGCAGGGATTCGTCCAGAAAATTCAACTCCAAACGATTCTCGGTGTGGATTGATTCTTCCAGCAGTGAACCGGCAAAGTTGGAACAGATTGTTGCCTGCTTTATACCTTGATTGGCTAAAGAAGTCAGCAGATGTTCTAAGGCGGATCTTCCCATTACCGGCCACAAGGCAGTGGGCAAACGCGATGCCAATGAGCAACGACCAAAGTCATGGCTACCGGCAAGTATAATAGCTTTGATTAGCTGTTTTCTACCCATTCGGTTTACCCGGTGTTAGTACTGTAAACTGTTCAGAAAACGACGAATCCTATCAGCGATTGCACCAGGGCTGGCTTTTCTCTTCCGGGGGATGAAGCTTTTCAATTTACGAATGCCATCCGGCAAATCTTTGACATCATACGCTGCCAATATGTGCCCAAGCTCCTGAAACTTCTTAGCAGTTGCTACTTGGTGGTCGTTGACATGCTCCTTATATCGCTTCATACGTGGCATAACCAGTAACGGTTTATGGTTCTTCAATGCCACCGTTATCGTACCAATCCCAGCATGGCTTATCACGCTTGATGCTTTCTTAACGCGCTCATCAAAGTCCCTTTTCTCCAAAGAGGCCACAGATTCAAAGTTGCGTGGTTTGTACGAAGTTTCTCCTATCTGGGCAAATATTCCCTCGTCAATCAAACCCTGGTCAAAGATATTGTCCACAGCCCGGACGAAACGGTCGAATGGAAACTGTGTCCCAACGGTCAGAAAAATCATATCACCGCACCTACGTATTCCACATTACTATATTGCTCGGCAATTTCGGGCCACTGCACAAGGAATAAGTCAGCTATGTGCCGAACCATTCTACCCGACAGCGATATCCACTCCACATTGGCAATAGTGTCGATCCAAACGACTTTCGCGCCTAATAATTTGCCGAGAAAACACATAATGCATCCCACCGCTGCACCAGTGCTTATTATAACATTAGGCCTTTCGTGTAGAATTACTCGTATGCACCGGATCAAAACAAGAATAACCCGCAAAAAATGTTCACGGTTGCATTCGCCCACAACATAGGTCTGACCGTACTGGTTAAGCTTCTTAGCAACCATATTTGCAGTAGAAACGTAAAAAACTTCGTATTGTTGCCAACTATCCGCAAGTTTTAGCAGTTCTGCTAAATGCCCTCCCGCCGATGCAGTCAGGCAAATTTTCATTTTGATGTTTTTAGATAGCACCATAGATATTTGGTTGGTGTCCTCATTTGTCGCTGATTTCACAACAAAATCTTTACGACATAAGTTAGGAAGAAAGTACTCCCTTTCTTTTCTGACAACGAAAACAAGCTCTTAGTCTTCTCATTTGTTCATTGCGATAAAAATTCATGACCTTGTCTGGAATCCGCCTTTCCTCTTTTTTTAGATGTGCGTAGAGATATCCTGTCATTCTTGAAGCGCTAGCGAAGAAAAGAGGTCTCTCCCAAAAAGCGCGGAGAATTGATTTTGCCACCATAAAAAGTGGATGTGTACCTAACTGGTATTCTACGAACCCTTGGTATAACTTTCCATGCAGAACACCATTTCTCAATCCTTTTCCCACAGGGCGGTGGTGAATCGCCTTGTATTCTGGAAAAGATTTTGTTTCCCAACCAGCCATACGAGCCATGATTTCGCTCAGAGCGTCGACTCCGCCGTATTTCAAAGGGATGTATCCGCCGATTTCTTCATAACATTGGCGGCGAAACAATTGAATTGCCCCGGGTGTGCTTATTCTCGCAATAAAGATTCTTCTAAGTCGACCATTGACCTCATCAAGATATACTCCTGAAGCGACACCCAATTTCGGATTATGATTGAACTTTTCCAAAATGCTTTCATAATATGTTGGTTCGAGTGAGATATCCGCATCCAAACATCCTAAGAACCCATATTTTATATCTTTACTCTTCTCATAACCTGATGAAAAAGCACTGATTTTACGGTCATAGTAGCTTTCGGCATCGTTGTGTTGAAGATAAAGATAACTTATGAAATCGCACTGCGATTCATATTGTTTTATGATTTCCTCCGTTTTGTCAGTCGAGCTATCGTTGACTATCACCCACTTTTTCGGAGGGACACTCTGCGCGATAACGCACTTTATTGTTCTTTCGATGTACGCTTCCTCATTATGGACAGGAGAAATTAAAATGTATTCGCAATTCATAAAAAAATCCTTTACTGTTCTAAGAACTAAGACCGTTCATATTTAAGCCTAACGTGCGAAAATTTAGGGAGCAAGTATAAATCGGATACAGGCCAAACTTCGTTTCAATTTGAACGAAATTGTCTCCCGATGGCTGGGACGAAAAATATAAAGTAATCCTATGGGAACCAGCCGCAGTAAGTGACGGAGAAAAATGATTGCCGCGTAAACGGTTCGGCCAATACTACCGTGGTGCTTTTGCCAATAGTGCAAGTCAGCTTTTTGCATTTCAATATAAAACCTGATTGGATCGTTATTAGAACTGGCGGCGCCAGTATGGATGGTCTCAGCGTTTGGATAAAATATAATATCCCATCCTGCATGGTGAAATCGCCTGCACCAGTCAAGGTCTTCACCGTAAATGAAAAAGTCTTCGTCCAACAACCCCACCTTGTTCAGAGCTTCCCGCCGAACCATCCAGAAGCAACCACTGAGTACATCGACCTTTTGCACAATGTCGTGGGCCCAATAATTCATAAAAGTCTCTGAAAAGAAACGTGATTTTGGAAATAATTTGTTAAGCCCTAACGCTTGACACAAGTTATTCCAGATTGTGGGGAAGTGCCGACACGAAGGCTGAAGTGTCCGGTCTTGATTTAAAATCCGGGGCCCAACCATACCTGCAGTGGGGTGGTTATCCATGAAGCTAATCAAATTCTCAATACAGCCGTTCAAAACAACCACATCGGAGTTAACAAGACAAATATAACGGCCAGAGCTTTGATGTATCCCGATATTATTGGCCCGAGCAAAACCCAGATTCTCTTTATTCTTAACCAACTTAACTTGCGGAAATTGTCTTGCTACAGCATCTGGACTGCCGTCAGAAGACGCATTATCCACTATGAAAATCTCTTGTGAATACCCCTTTGCAGTATTTTCTAAAGAGTTCAGGCAGTTGAGAAGATGCTGCTTTGCATTCCAACTTACAATAATAATAGAAACATCAAACATGTTTGTGTCTTATCTTTGCCCTCAAGTAATTTTGAGATGACGACCGTTTGCGCGCCACTGCCTTTCTTCGCTAAGAAAGCTAACCATCGCCAGTGTCATATACAACAACATCGTTATTTGGCCGAAGTAGGATACACCGAAAAAAGCCACGCAATGCCCTAAAATTGCTACGAAGAGACACCAGGCTAAGAACTGCTGTTTATGTTTCCGGCTTGGGAGAGACAAACGTAAGAGTGTTCGCAAGGCCATATATAACATTACTAAAAGCAAAGCAAGAGTTACAAATCCCCCACTTACTCCTTCCCTAATATAGTGGTTAGTAACATCACTCAGCCCCCGGCCCCAGTGTGCCGTGCTGCGACAGCCTAAAAACATCCACTCGCCAAAGTGGTTAATTGCCTGGTCAATAAGATAAAAACGGTGCCAGCCTGTCGAACCTCCTACAACGCCTATCCTGGAGATCAAGTGCCAAACCGGCGCTTGCATAACAATATGAAGGGCAATCAGCGAGGCAAAAAGACCCCACCCGGCACAAGCCGTATATTCTCGCCACTTGTACACACATAGTATAATTAGAACGAACAGCAATGTTAAAATTGGCGTGCTCGATGCTGTAGCCGCAGTAATAAAAACACTCGCCCCCACCGCCGACCAAAGCATCAATTTTTGCTTGTCCTGTCGTGCAAAACCTATAAACAACGGAACCAATGTGGCCCAAAACAGCCCCAACATGATGGCATGCGGGAATGATGCCTGACATCGATATCGCCCTTCACGTACTACAGTCTCTACCCTGCCAAGAACTACAAAAGGATTTCGCCCTGTCGCCCACTCCAATCCTATTAAAACTGCCAATACCAGAGAGCAAACAGCGAAAACTTTCGTTGCGTACTTTATGTCACCCCAGGAACTTATATTTATTCGAAACAGCCAGTACAAACCTATGACATCAAACAGCACCCCACACTTGTAAATCAATGCCCGCATATCTGCCCACTGTATTATGTATATAAACGCTCCACAAATCGCCCATACCAGTACTAACTTATCAAAAAGGTTCCATTTGAATGTCAACCGCTCTCCCAACAAAATAGTTCGGAAAAACCCTACCAGAACGAGCATCCGCAGGGGCGTAAAATCTAAATCAAAGATGATCACTCTCTGATCTGCCGGGACAAAACAAGCAGCCAAAATAAATGGCAGCAGAAAATATTTCTTGGGAACAACGAAAGTCAGAATCCCGAGAAAAACAGTAATTATGACTGTTACTTGGCTAATCATCTGGTCTTGGTTTTTATGGAGCGATAATACTTAATGAGCGCCAGTGGCGCAAGAAAGTAAGCCAGTGGTTTGTAGTAATAGGGGTCACACGGGTGCAATCGCAGACAAGCAAAGGCGGTTTTCAGGGCTTCGGTGTTTCTGTGAGCACGGCGTAAGTCGAGCACACTTTCCATAAAATGCGGGACGACACCGGTTTCCTGTTCCCTGTGTAGCACCTCTGAAGAAACCGACTTCGAAGGAAAATATTCATCAATGTTTAGTCCGCGTCGTTGATGGGCCCTGCTTAAAACATCTTTTATTTTTTTTTGTCTTAGGTCTCGATTTTGTCGAGTATTCGAGTCAAAGTGTATACGATATGAATAGAGACACTCGTTTAGAACCAACATAGGATGATGCTCACCAACTCGCAGAATATAATCCCAACCCTGCCCGACTCTCAAGCTTGGTTCATACCGCATATTTTGCACTTTGGAAATTCTAAACATCACCGTAGGATCATGAGCCGGCATTCTAAACTTCTCTATGTCACGTTGGGATTGCTCGATACTCTTGGCGGCAAATCGAGGGGCGAGAGAACGGCCGTCAATGATGAAATCATGGCCTGTGAATACCGCTGCAAGCTCGGGATTTTTGAGCATACACTGGACCTGACGCTCAATGCGATGTGGGTAACTGATATCGTCAGCATCCTGAATTGCGTAAAATTCGCCGGACAATTCCTCTAACGCGCGGTTAAGAGCCACCGCCTTTCCACTGTTCTTCTGACTTATGATACGAATGCGAGAGTCCTCGAGGTTGGCGATCGTGTCCATGCAGCCGTCCGTGCTGCCATCATCTATAATCAGTATCTCGAGGTCAGAGTAGGTCTGAGACAGTATGCTCTGCACAGAAGGTCGCAAGTATTCGCCTGCGTTATAAACGGATATAAGTACTGATACCAATGATTTCGTATTCATCAATACTCTTCTCTTGCAATGAACACCCGTTAATGTTACGTATTGATCGAGCAGGAACGCCACCTATAACAGTAAACGGGGGAACATCTTTGGTAACCACCACATTTGCACCAACCACGGCGCGTTCTCCAACTGTAACTCCTTTTAGAATTACGCATCCTTCTCCCAACCACGCTCCATCTTCATAGAACATATTCTATTCAACTGCAGGGATATTGCTCCTCACTTTTGAAATGGGTAAGTTTCTGCTGGGCAATATTTGCTCATATAGTTCGACCAGCTGGTCGTTTAGTTTGTTAATGTCATAATTGGCTTTAACATGTGCACATCCGGCCCTGCCCATCTGGGCCCAAAGTTCCGGATGCTCAATTAGATAGCACAGTTTTTCCGCAAGAGCATCTACGTCTTGTTGCGGCACCAAAAACCCGGATTTTCCATCCAAGACACTTTCCGGAATTCCTCCAACCTGAGTTGAAACTACAGGTATACCTGCTGCTTGGGCTTCGAGAAGCACAAGCCCTTGCGCTTCACACGAACCATCTGCTGCAACGATTCCAGCCAAAAGAAAAATATGAGCCTGGGCCACATACTTCATAATTTCCTCTGCGGAAAGCGAACCTAAAAACTCTACATTCTTGGAAACACCAAGACTTACAGCAAGATTTTCCAGCTCCTCTTTCAATGGTCCCGACCCGATTATTAGATACCTTAAATCATGATACTTTTTCGCTACTTCTGCTACTGCTCTTATCGAGTACTCAATCCCCTTAAATGGGACCAAACGCGCAACTGTTAAGATATGCAGTTTCTCTCCGAACGCAAATTTTCTCTCTCGAAAACTAAATCTTTCAACATAAATCCCAACAGGCAGCCTCACAACTCTTTCCTCAGGTGCACCGAGAGAGCGAATTTGCTCCCTCATAAAGTGTGAGCTGACCGTGAAAATATCACCATTCTCAAAAAGAGTCTTATAGAAATCATTACCGTAGATTTTCGGCAAAACGTTTGCATCTGTTCCATGAAAAGTAGTTACAAATGGACATCGAATCATTCCAAGCTCTTTCAACCGAGCTGCCCAAATACCCATCATACCAAAGTGACAGTGGACAATATCATACTCAGGTTTGTCTAACCAAGACAGTGCAGCATACAGCATTCTCAGGGAGAGCACTTGTTTGGCATACTTGAAAACATTAAGGGATTTTAATAATACCAAAGGAGCCTTGTGAAGATTGAACACCAAGCAACTTACTCCCTTAATGAACCTCAAAAACAAATTCTTGGGCATTCGTATTAAATAGTGGGTACTTTTCAAAAGATTATACTTTTCCACATCAGCATGCAGCACGCTGCTATCGCCTTTTTCCCGGGCATATATGTCGACCGAATGTCCCTTGTTGATCAAACCCGTGATTTGGTTTATGATAAATGTATGGGATATGGTCGGAAACGTGTCAACTATGAACGCTATTTTCATTATGGTTGCCAGATATCACATCGGTCACGATAAGGTACTATCGTTTCATGCGATGTTCGACAAGGCATTTAGAAAACGAAACCGGTAATTTTGAAACTATAGACCACAAAATGCTCTTAACAGACAAATATGAATGAAACGCCAACTTGAAAGATTCACGAGCTCTTTTATAGTCTTCTTTTAGCAATAAGTGCTGACCTAATTCCCTACAATTGCTCGACAACAGCTTAGCAGTGACCCTTCTTTCATGTTTAGTTAACTTTTGGTTTTCCAATAATTTCGAGTGTGTTTTTCTTAGCGAGAAACATCTCTTGATGGCATCAGAATATCTGTCGGCAGAAAGATTCTTGATATCTTCTGGTCTTCGATAAAGTACAGCCAGAACTTTTGTTGAATATCCCCAAGAGCCCTGAAGAGCAATACGGCACATAAAATCATAATCCACATTACATACAAATGACTCATCAAATAATCCGGCTTTAATGGCACATTCTTTAAGGCACATAACCGCCGTTGGCATTGCTAAAGTTCTATACGTAAAGTGTGGTATAAACGGGTCGTCAATTATCCCCTCGTCCTCTTCAAATGGAAATTTGCAATGTAAAAAAGAATTTGGATACGGATCATTGTAGTTGGTAAGATTAACATTGACCATATGTGCGACAAGCTGGGGATGGCGCTCAACAGCACGAATCTGGACCGCAAGTTTTCCGGGCAGCCATTCGTCGTCAGAATCCAAAAATGCAATCCAGTCTCCTTTTGCAGCTTTAATTCCAGCATTACGGGCATGAGCTCTTCCTACTTTCTGCTCAAATATATATTTTATTATCTTATTATTCTTTTTAGATCATTGCTTTTAGATTCAATATGATATATTGTATTCAATGTAATCTCGATAATTTCTATAGCGATTTTTAATTCTTCTTTTGTAGGCAATTTTAATTCATGTAAGGCTTTATTACCTATAAATCTTAAATCTTGCAGGATTGTTG
>JAIVYN010000036.1:0-19934 GCA_048635425.1 Candidatus Aegiribacteria sp. | reverse complement strand
CCAGCTCGGTGCAGGTGCCGGCCAGAACGATGACCGAACAATGTCCCAAGCCATAAACTATAAGCATCAACACGCCATAGAAGAGATTCGCAGCAGCTAATTTGAAGGTAATCCCCAGCATAGGCGCCATATATGCAAAAGTGCAGGGCCCCAAAGCGATGCCGAACACCAGCCCGACAATAAACGCTGCGAGCATTCCCTTTCGTTTCATACCAACCCTGCCCGGCCCGCTCCAGGGCATAGGTATTACACCCAAAAGATGCAGGCCGACAATAAAAAATACCAGGGCAACAAAGTAGTTGCCGTACTTGCCGACATCTCCCATCATTCTGCCGAGGGCAGCGGTAACAGCCCCTATGACACCTATCGTAATTAAAATGCCCACTGCAAAAAGGGTCGATATGATAAAGGCTCGTTTGGTCGAAATACGACCCTGTTCGTCTATGAAACCTACTATCAAAGGAATACTTGCCAAGTGGCACGGACTCAGCAGTATGCTCAGGATTCCCCATACGAAGGCAGCGCTCAGGGCTATTGCCGGCGTCCCCTCAACAGCGTGTGTCAGCGTTGTAAAAAGTTTTTCCATCCGCTATTTGACCCGCATTTCCGACAGTTTTCCCTCGATCTGCTCCTGCGGGAAAAAACCGACGTGGCGAAACACCTCTTTGCCGGTTCTATCGAAGAATATCTGGGCAGGAATAGATTGCACACCGTAACGCGACGCAAGTATCGGTTCTTCTCCTACATGAATAAAAAGAACATTAACTTTACCCTTGTATTTTTCTCGCAGCGTTTCAAGTATCGGCGCCATCATCTCGCACGGCACGCATCCGGTGGAGCCAAAATCTACAAGGGAGGCTCTGCCACTTGCGCGGGCTTTGTCAACGGGATTGTCTCTCGCCAATGCTGCCTGAACCTTGAGCCATGAGGCGGAAATTTCAATCTGCATTCTGCGGCCGATGGTCCGGATGTGCTCATTGATGAGTTCTTGCTGTTTCTGCTGGAGCAGGAATTGCTCGATTTGAGGCTTCATTTGAGCCAGAGAAGCACCGCCGAACATTTCCGTATTGCCGTTGTAGAAATCGAGGATTTCCGCCTCGCCGACTTTCACCGTCCTGGCTAAGGCACTCAAATAGTCCTGGATAATTGCCTGTTCGTTCTTTTCCGAGATGTCCTTGCCGCTTTTGGCTGCCTCGGTTCTTGCCTCTGCCAGGAGTAACTTGAAAGTTGCGACCTGCTCCAAAACGAAAAATGTATTTTTTTTGAGCTTTGGACGAATTTGCTCCGGCGCCTTGCCGATTTCTTCGATAAGCTCATTGTTTTCAATCACCAGCTCTCCGGCCCTGAGCACTACTCCTTCCGGAAGTGTTGAAGCAGCGGCCCAGCTCATCGCTCCTGTTGTCAAGCCCGGATACAGTTCATTTACTGTCCGGGGTTTTGGTGACAAAGATGGTTCGATAGCACTGCTCTTTTCGGCCCCTTGGAGGGGCAACAAAGAAAGATACACAACTGTTATAATGACGAAGCACTTCATTTTAATACTCCTCATATTTGACTTAGCGCACAGAAAACAGCAGCTCAGTCAGAAAATATTATTTCGGGACACATTCGCCAATCTTGCAGGCCTTCTGGATTTGCTCGGGCGATAGTTTCATTTTGTTTGCGAGGGCCTGACTAATGCTGATGAGCTTACCTGTTTCGTAAGGGTTCTGCTCAACCCATTTCTTGAGGTTCTCTAAAGTAACAAAAAAGCCCTGGTGAAAGCAGCCGGCAGAACCCCACGTGCCATCGGGCTTCCGGCGCCGGCCAAACCAGGCAACGGCCGTCGCAGGTTCCAGTGAGGCCATCTTGCCGTCCAGTGTCTTAACGACAATCGGCTCACCGGTTAGCCGGTCCCGCTCATGTACTTCAATATCCAGACCCGTCCGCGCCGCCACCCCCAGCGCACAATGCGAACAGCATCCATAAGTATGTATCCCCCCGGCGATAACTGCTGCCGCATCCTGTGGATAGCACGCCCGGTCACAAAATCCACAGCGGTGTGAAAGTTCAGTTTGCTTAAGGTCGCCAAATCCGACGATACTGCCACCGCCGCTTTGCTGCTCAATGCCGGCCGCCTGACGTCCGGCAAAAGCTCTTATCCAGGGCCAGCCGTTTTCCACATTAACACCGTATAGATAAACTGCATCCATAAGGGCGGCCCGTTGGGCGGATGCCCAGTCGGTAACAGTAACCTTCTTCTCGAAGTCGGTTTTGTCTTCGGTCAGGCACGAATACATGATGAAATAGCAATGCGGGCTGCACAGCCGAACCGGCCCTTTTTCGGTCTCAACGGCCACAAGCGTCTTCGGTTCGATGTCACCGTCACACATATAGCAGATTTTGTCTTTGCTCCTGTCATCGGCCTGAGCCGGCACGAGTCTCTCAAAAGACGGCTGACCAACCGACAGGTCAACGCCAAACTCTTTCCATTTCGAGAGGATGTCCTCCCTGGAAAAGAAGCCTTCGTGCCTGAACAGCTCTTTGCCCGAAGCATCGTAGAATATTTGTGTTGGTATAAGCTTAATACCGTACTTCGGGGCCTCAGCAGGGTTTTTCCAGACATCGATAAACTCTACTATTAGCGTGCCTTCATATTCACTCTTTAATTCTTCAAGGATAGGGGCCATCATTTTGCACGGAATGCACTTGTCTGCACCGAGATCAACCAGCCGGGGTAATGCTTTGGATTGCTCTATGGCTGCCGAAGACGAAGACTTTTCTTGCTTAAGAATAATCACAACAGCCACTGCGACAATCAAGACGATAAAAATTACTATTTTTCCTGCTTTATTCATATTTCACTACCTTTCTTAATTCTTGCTTACTTAGCAAGCATCCGATTAATTTCATCCGGCGACGGCAATTTGCCAACTACCTTCACATCGCCATCCACAACCAGAGCTGGTGTCATCATCACACCGAATTTCATAATTTCATTGATGTCCGTAACCTTTTCTATCTCAAACTCGATTCCGAGCTCCTTAGCGGCGGCTTCTGCGTTTTCAACCAGCTTCTTACACTTGGGACATCCTGTGCCGAGAATCTGTATTTTTTTCATCGTTATCTCCTTTGGAAAAACATTCCCAACAAAACTCTTTTACATCAACAGTTTTCACTCTGAACAGTCCCAAACCATTTTTGCGTCCGAAGGCATATTCGCACGAGCATCAGCATTACCGGGACCTCAATAAGCACACCGACAACCGTTGCTAAAGCCGCCCCCGAAGACAGGCCGAACAGCATTGTTGACGTCGCTATTGCAACCTCGAAGTGATTGGACGCCCCTATCATTGCAGATGGTGCTGCATCGCGGTATTCGAGTTTCAAAATCCTTGCCAGCCCATAGCCAAGCCAGAAGATAAGATTGGTCTGAATAAACAAGGGTATCGCAATCCAGAGAATCGTCAATGGATTGGAAAGAATAACTTCTCCCTTGAATGAAAACAGTAAAATCAAAGTTAAAAGCAATGCGATTATCGTAACAGGCGTAAGAAAATGCAGGAATTTTTCTTTGAACCAGGCTTCGCCCTTGGCAGCAATAATCCACTTCCTGGACAAATACCCTGCAACCAACGGCAAGGCAACGTATATGGCAATCGACAACAATAATGCCTGCCAGGGAACGGGAAGCCTACCCACGCCGAGCAAAAAACCGCCTAATAGGCCATATAACAAGAGCATAGTTAGCGAATTGATAGCAACCATTATGAGTGTATGGCCGTCATTTCCTTTAGCAAGATAGCCCCAAACAAGAACCATAGCCGTGCACGGAGCTATGCCAAGGAGGATACAACCAGCTAAGTAGCTTCTCCAAAGGGGAACCTGGAGCATCTTAATGCCTTCAACCTCAATAACTTCTCCGGCCCCGTATGCAGCACCAACGGCTAAATCAAGACCGAAAGGCATCTTTACCTGGTCAACCGCATCCGGGCCGATTAAACCATAGAACACCGTGCCAAGAAAAAACACCGATATCGCATACATAGTAAACGGTTTGATTGCCCAATTAACAAAGAGGGTCAACCCCACAGGCCGAATACTTTTTCCGGCCTTGAGCACTTCGGCAAAATCGATTTTCACCATAATCGGATACATCATAAAAAACAGGCACACCGCTATCGGAATGGAAACTACCGGGGCCTTGTTGACATAAATTGCCAGACTATCGAGGTAGGTGGAAACTGCCGGCGCCAGCTTGCCCAAAACGATTCCGCCGACAATACAAAGCCCCACCCAGACCGTCAGATACTTTTCAAAGATATTCAGGCCCTTGCCCTGCTTCTGAATCGAATCGTCATTTGTCATATATGATTTCTCTCTGCTTATCGGCTATTTCTTAAATGCCGTGACGTCAACACTCACAACATAATCGCTGATGTTCGTCCCTTCCGGCAGGTATTCCGTCACCTGCTTGTAAATCGGGTCATTGCAATCGACCATCACATCGATGTTGTATGTTTTTTCAGTAACCTCAACATCCTCCAGGCTCGCCTGTTTTGCCATCGTTATCGTCTCATCGATCAGCACTGCACCGGCTATACAGCTAACCAGCGCCGCGGCGGACTTCAAGGCTTTTTCAGGCAAAGGCTTTTTCAAGGCAAGGTCGGAAATACACGCCTTGCCGCCCGGCCTTAACACCCGGCCAATCTCCCGCCAGACCTGCTGTTTGTCCGGCGAAAGATTAATCACACAGTTCGAGATTACAACATCGACACTACCATCCGCTGCGGGAAGATGCTCTATCTCGCCCAGACGAAACTCAACGTTGGACAGTCCCGTCTTTTCCGTAAATTTCGGAATGCCTGCCCTTGCCTTGCTTATCATTTCAGGAGTCATATCGACCCCGATGGCCCTGCCGTCCGGGCCGAGTTTTTTCGCTGCGATAAAGACGTCGAACCCGCCGCCGCTGCCTAAGTCCAAAACGACCTGACCGGGCTTGAGATTCGCAACAGCGGTCGGATTGCCGCAGGACAGCCCCATGTTCGCCCCTTCGGGCAAAAGCTCAAGCTCCTCGCCCGAATAACCTATCCCCGCGGCAAGCTTCTCCGGCGTCGATGAACCACAACAGCAGCCCGAACCGCCCTGTGCTATCTGACTATAACCCTCGCGGATCGTTTCTCTGATTTTCTCATCCGGCTGACTCACAATGAAACACCTCAAAATCTATTTTGTTAATTCTTCAAGAAGCTCATCCATCTGGCCGGCAGCGCCTTTCCGGACCATTTGCCCAACCTCAACAGCCTGCTGAATTTCAGCTTCATCGATTTTCATTTCGCGGGCTTTTGCGATATGGTATTTGATACAAGGATGACAATTAGCAGAAACAGAAGCTCCTATCGCGATGAGTTCTTTGATATTCGCATCCAGCATTTTACTGTTTCTAACCTCAGTCAAGCCTCTATCCCCAAAACGTACCGAAGAACATTCCCGAAATAGTGGCCATAATCACCACTAAACTTACAAACACGATTGTTTTCTGCGTTCCCATAACCGAGCGGATTACGAGCATATTCGGCAAAGACAAGGCCGGGCCCGCCAGAAGCAGTGCCAGTGCCGGCCCTTTTCCCATACCTGCACCCATCAGACCCTGCAGGATTGGAACTTCGGTAAGAGTAGCGAAATACATAAATGCTCCGGCAACTGAGGCAAAAAAGTTCGCCCGCAGAGAATTGCCGCCAACCGCACGCGATACCCAAGTAGAGGGAATGAGGCCTTCGTTACCCGGCCGGCCAAGCAAAAGGCCGGCTATTATTACGCCAAAAAACAATAACGGCAAAATCTGCTTCGCAAAATCCCACGAAGCAACACACCACCGGCCAAGCTCAGACTTCTTGAACCACGTTGCCAGCACGAAAACCAGAATCACTGCAAAAATTCCTGTTACAATCCATTTTGCCGAATAGATGGCGTGCCATACACCTGTTGTCTCGGTCGGTTTGCCCCAGTTTGCGAAAACCAGTATGCCTACCATAGTAACGAAGTACACAGCGTTCTGCCAAAGGGGCCGCTTAACATCCGGCTCCGGCATAGTCATTTGACTATTGGCTTTTTCCAGCTCTTCTTTGCGATAAATCAAGTGCATCAACAGGCCGATGACAACGCTGAAAACAATTGCTCCGGCTGCGCGGGCTATACCGATTTCAAGTCCGAGAACTCTGGCCGTCAGGATTATCGCCAAAACATTTATGGCCGGCCCCGAGTAAAGAAACGCAGCAGCAGGCCCCAACCCCGCCCCCATTTTGTAAATGCCCGCAAACAACGGCAAAACCGTACAGGAACAGACCGCAAGAATGGTCCCCGAGACGGATGCAACGGCATAAGCCAAGACTTTATTTGTCTTTGCACCAAGGTATTTCATTACCGAGGCCTGGCTGACAAAAACCGAAATGGCACCGGCGATAAAAAAAGCAGGCACCAGACACAGCAAAACGTGCTCCCGGGCATACCACTTAACTAAGTGCAGTGATTCGGCAATTGCATTATCAAAACGAACGGTCCCAATGGGCAGGTAATAGCATCCTAAAAACACAGCAATAATAATTGTCGGCTTTTTCCAATCTGTTTTCAGGTTCATAGCAAAACACTCGAACTAAAAGGCCTGAAGCAACTTTTTATTGTCGCTCGGTTTGCTGAGTTAACCCTCCTTTGGAACGAGGCGAAGTGCCGCCTCCGCTACGCGAATTCCAAGTTTTCTGGCGGTGTCCATACCAAATTCATCCTTTGTGATGTCATCCTTATAAGCGTTCCACAGTGTCGCTCCCTGGTGCGCCCCCGGCTTGCCGCCGACAATCATCATTTCATGGCAAAGCAGGACGCTTTGAATCTGTTCGATGACCAGTTCCTGGCCCCCGTTGCGGAATGCTCCAACAGACAGAACTCCGACAGCCGTATCGGCAAGAAGCAATTTGGGTTTACGCAAAACAGCGCAACGCTCCAGAAAAACCTTACATAGAGCGCTCATGCTGCGGAAATAGCTCGGCGAGCCGATAATCCACCCCCCAACATTTGGATCTCGGAGCTTAGGAAGGATAAGGTCGAAGCCGTCTGTGCTTTGCCGGCCCTCGGTTGATTTGGCGCCGCCGGACCAGCCCGAGATTTCAAGGCCGCCCAAATCAATCAGCTCAACCTCGATGCGGCGGCCAACTTTTTTGGCCGCATCAAGGGAGGCCTTGATTGCCGTGGCTGTGGTCTTGCCCTCTCGCGGGCTACAGGAGATGCCTAATATCTTAACGGGCTTGCCGTTCGAGGCATTGGCAGGTGTTGAAGCAATCGAAACGGCGGCTCCGGCAGCGAGCGTTCTGGTCATAAATTTTCTCCGGTTCATTTTTTACCTCCAAATTTGGGTTCGTTCTTTCACAATAAAATTACGTTGATGTTGATAGATTGCTTAAAACCTTTCAGTATCCAGGTCTTAGCCAATTAACGAGAGCTTTTACGAACCTGTCCAACTATAGCGCCGCAAGCAGCCGTTTGTTGTCTTTGACCTGTTGTTTCAGAACACGGCTCACACACGCAAAGAAATCAAGGATACAAGGTGTTTTGAGCTTATAAATGACTTTTAGCCCTTCTTTGCGATACTCTAACAAGCCTGCGTTTACCATTACCGAAAGATGCCGTGAAACATTCGACCTTTCAGAGCCGATATGCTCCGCAATGTCACAGACACATTGCTCACCGTTTTGGAGAAAGTTCACAATCGCTATCCTCAATGGATGCGCAATCGCCTTTGCAATTTCCGCCTGCTTCTCGAATAATAATTGCTTTCTCTTGCTTAACATTTTAACTCCCAAACAAAATTAGTATGTGATTATATACTCACATAGTAATATATAGTTCGAACCAAAACACCTATTTTATGAAAAATTTTGAAGATTTTTCATAATTCGGCGGAAGGTTACGTGTCTTTGGGATTGGGATTTAAAATCATGCCTCTGATATGCCTTTTTGCTTGATGATTGTATTAGAAAATGGCAATAAGAAATCGAAAACTAATTACTCACCTATAAAAGGTGAAACTATTGTTGCTGATTAGACTTGGGTGATGTCGGCAGGACAATCAATATTTTTTTCTGTACCTTGCGGCGGGAATGTTTAGCAGCTTGCGGTACTTTGCAACGGTGCGCCTGGCTAATTTTTTAATGCCTAATTCTGCCAATTTCTTGCGTATCTGCTCATCATTTAAGGGCTTGCTTTTGTCCTCGGCGTCGATAATCTGCTGTAGCTTGGCCCTTATAGCTTCCCAGCTTAAACCTGCGCCGTTAATATCTTCGGTGCCGCCGCTAAAGAATTTCCGCAGAGGCAATATCCCCCAGGGACACTGCATGTATTTGCCGGCAACGGCCCTGGAGACAGTGGCCAGATGAACACCAACATCCTTTGCGACTTTCGACATCGGCAGAGGACGAAGATACAACTGCCCCTTTTCAAAAAAATCCCTTTGGAACTTGACTACCGCCTTCGTTACCCTCAGCAGCGTATTCTTTCGCTGCTCAATCGCATCTATAATCCATTGGGCGGAGCGCAGATTATTCTGCAGGAAATTTCTTGTTTTTTCACTAACCACATCATCCTTTGCCATTTTTGCATAATAGTCATTTACCCTCAATCGCGGCAAATCATAATCAGCTAATCGCACAGAATATTCGTCCGAATTATCCGATGATTCCACTATCACATCGGGAGTAATGGGATGGTTCCTGTCCCGCCCGACCTGCAAGCCGGGTGAGGTGTCAAGCTTACTCAGACGTGCGATGGCCCGGTTGATGGCATCGATCCCGCAATTCATTTTTTTCGCGATATCCGGCAGACGATTTTCAAGCAGCGCATCCATATGCTCGGCAATCAGACGAGATTCAAAGCTCATATCTTCGCTGCTTTGCGCCATCTGGATAAGCAGACACTCCCTCAGGTCCCGTGCGCCGACACCCGCAGGCTCTAATTTCTGCACAAGCTCCAGCGCTTCCTTCAAATCGTCGATTGTAAAATCACCCCTGTCCTTGTTGTGTAACTGTTCCAATCTTACGGCCAGATACCCCCTGTCGTCGATATAATCTATAATCATATCACCTGCTTTTTTTACGGCCGGCTCGGCATCCACCATACGCCACTGCTCTGCCAAATGTTCGTGCAGCGATTGAGGAGGAGCGGCGGTATTTTTTATCGCCTCAAGTTTTTTGTCCGGCTCGCCACTATAAACCCGCTTCCGGAAAGGACCCGCCTCGTCCATATAGTCTTTGAAGCCGTCGCCCAGACTCTCAAGACGCTCGAAATCTTCAACTTTATTGTTGTCTGTATTAACGACCAGGTCTTTCTCGTTTATGTCTTCCTGAGGCTGTTGTTCAGCAGTGTCGTCATCTTCGGGATTCACAGGCTCGGTCATTTCCAAAACAGGATTGCTGTTAAGCTCCTGTTCTATTCTTTCCTGAAGGGCAAGGATTGGGAGCTGGAGAATCTCCATTGATTGTATCATATGCGGAGCGAGCTTCATTCGCTGCTCCATCCGCATCTGTCCTCTCATCTCCAGCTTCATAGATACACCCGAAGAAATTCTTTATTCCGACTCATTACTCCTGTCTTTACTATTATAAAGTCTTCTGCAAAATCGAGGTTAGGCATACTTTGAAAAGAAAAAATTGTCTCTTAATTTTTTCTTTTCAAACAATAACTTATTATGAAGCAAGCGGCTATTTGATTATTTAAGAAAATCAAAAACCCCATTCTCCGTCCCGAGAAAATCGGGACTGCGAAGGATAAACTGATTTTCTTAAATAATATATGCCTAACCTCAATTTTGCATAACGCTATCCTATTATATCATAAACTCACAGGGGAATTTCGTCAATATTTGAGGAGTAATTGAGAAACTTTAAAAACAGAGGGAAAAATTACTCTAATTCCCGTCTGCCGATTATAGCATCGGTGAGCATTTTGCCGCTTGCATATTCGATAGTACTGCCGGTGGGCAGTCCCCTTGCCAGCCGGGTAATCTTCACGTCGGTGGCTCTAAGCAGCGAGCTTATATAAAGTGCAGTGCCGTCGCCGGCCATATTAGGATTGGTCGCCATTATCACCTCTTTTACATCACCTTCGCGTATTCTCTCAAGGAGCTGCTCAATAGTCAAATCGCCCGGCTCGATCCCTTCAAGTGGTGCGATATGACCGCCAAGGACATGATAAACCCACCTGCAGGCTCCCGTTTTCTCAAGATTTACGATATCTTTTGACTGCTCGACAATGCATATCAAGCTTTTATCCCGTCGTTCATCGGAACAAATTTGGCAAATTGGGTGTTCCGAGAGATTGTAACAGATTTGGCAGTGTTTAATCTTGTTCTTCACATCCCGTATCGCATCGGCAAGCGCCATAGCTTCCGCTGGCTTGGCCTTTAGTACATAAAAAGCCAGCCTCTCAGCCGTCTTGGGCCCAATACCGGGGAGCTTCTCAAACTCCTCAATTAACCTTTTTATACTTTCTGTATAAGCTGAGGACATAAACCACCATGTGCATCGTAGGGATCAAATCGTTTTCTTTGCCCAATACTTTATAGTATCAAGTTTTTGGTGTCAACGAATATACATTTTAGGGCAAAGCTGGGTATGCTGAGACGGTTTCTGAATCACTACAACCAACCAGTGACCAACGTCAATTATAAATTCCCTCCGCGTTGACTCATAACATTCGTTAATGCACGAAAAAGTTGCTTTGCTCGCACGAATTTGGTAATATAGGACAGTGAGTTTGGAGGAGCATAGTGAAAACAATGATAAATGGAAAATCCTATCATGATCAGTTTACTCGCTTGCTCCACAACCACATAGATATTTCTCTTTTGTACGTAAAAAATCCTGATATTACTTTGGTTTTTTGATGAGCT
Organism: Candidatus Aegiribacteria sp.; assembly: GCA_048635425.1. Classification (GTDB taxonomy): domain Bacteria; phylum Planctomycetota; class Phycisphaerae; order Sedimentisphaerales; family Anaerobacaceae; genus NIOZ-UU13. Next base: position 9,019 of record JAIVYN010000036.1, on the reverse strand, counting down.
TGGCTGTTATATTGTCAAATTTTTCAGAATAGTTTTGGGACAGATATAGATTATTGAGCAGGTTGGTATATGAAAATAAGTGCAAATTACTGGATGTTCGAAGGGGGACTTGAAGCCAGAAAGCCAATAACCGAAGCGATGCAAGAGGCAAAAGATCTTGGATTTGATGCTATTGAGCTCGCTATTGCCGGTAAAGGTGTTTTAACTCACAGAACCACCCAGGGCCAGTGTGAAGATATCGCGGCGGTGGGTAAAAAAATTGGCATTGAAATCTCAAGCCTTGCCTCCGGCGAAAGCTGGATTTGTTCGCCTACCGCGAATGACCCTAATACCAGGAAGAGAATTATTGAGTTCACCCAAAAAGCTCTGCAAATAACAAAATGGCTCGGCACAGATGCATATCTTTTCGTTCCAGGTGCCGTAGATGTCTTCTTTTTACCTGAAGCTGAAGTTATTCCCTACGATATTTGCTTTGAACGGGCCTGTGAAGCAGTCGGACAGATTCTACCGAGCGCTGAAGAGACCGGCGTGGTGATATGTATTGAAAACGTTTGGAACAAATTCTTGTTAAGCCCATTGGAAATGCGGGACTTTATCGATAGCTTCAACTCCGAAATGGTGGGGGCATACTTTGATGTTGGCAACGTTTTGCTTACAGGCTATCCCGAACAGTGGATCCGGATTCTTGGCAAGCGGATAAAATGTGTGCACGTAAAAGACTTTAATCGCTCTGTAGGAACTGTTGAAGGCTTTGTTGATTTGTTGAAAGGTGACGTAAATTTCCAAACGGTTAAAGAAGCTCTTGTTGATATCGGCTATGACGGCTATGTTACAGCCGAATTGCTGCCCTTTGAGCCAGGCAGACCCGAAAAAACAGCACAAGCAATGAAAAAAAATTTCAAATAAAAGGTAATGGTGTGACAACGGTCGTTCCATGTCGGGTCGTGGTGGGTCCGACCAAAAGGTGAAGAACTGTGGCGAGCGTTCAGGACAAAGCATTTTAGGCTCGAGTTGATGCAAGAGCCGCAGGGCGAAGGAATATGTTTTGATGCTGACGGTCGCGGATATTTCACTATTGGTGAAATGCAGCATCCACCTATTTATTATTTTGCTGGTTCAATTGTATCGAAGAAACGGGATAGTTAGGTACTCGTTGGAGTCTCACCGTTGTTATGATACATCATTCTGGAGGTAGCCTATGTCAACGATCACAAAAAGAGAAATTATCGATAGAATTGCTGAAAGCACTCAGGCTAAGCGTGCGTTGGTTAAAGCTACAGTTCAGAATCTCCTCGGTGAGATTATCGCTGAACTTGCCAAAGGTAACCGTTTGGAGTTTCGCAATTTTGGAGTTTTTGAACCTCGTGACCGCGCACCAAGGACGGCACAAAACCCAAAGACTCTCGAACGAATCAATGTCCCAGGCAAAAGAGTAGTAAAGTTCAAGATGGGTCGGCTGATGAGGCAAAAGCTAAACAGCCAGAATGCAAAAGTATAACAGTCACTTCAAGATACCTCCTCAAATATCTTAGACCAGTCCCACCTGCCGACCGGAATCGCACGAGCCGCCCACGGATGACCCTAAAATGGCCCCATTTTCGCGAGTCGGCGCCTACAACTTGCCTACAACCGGAAAGCCCGTTATCTGCCAATTCGCCGAAATTGTTTGCTTTGTAAGCTCCATAACACCAAGGCTTTACAAAAACAGCAAAATTTGGTAACGTTTTCAATGGCCGATTCCGTTGCTGGCTGGAATAGTACACAGATTCAGATTAAATTTCAAAAAGGATGTGAGTCTCCTCTGTGTTGTGCGTATATATTGTAGTGAACCTTGAGTGGGTGACTCGAATTAAAGAGCACGTGAGAAGATCTATGATAGGAAAAGAAAGCCTACAAAATGTCCAAAGCTGAAAAACATAATCTTAGGATTGGTAACTCTACCCTGATAAAGCGCGGATTCATAACGTTCGAATTCAGGAGTAGAATTAGATCACTCGACATTTAATCCCAATGCTTTGGCGACATCTTTATCGACCACGACTTTTTCGTTTTTGCGATTTACAACGCCAAAACTGCCATCAAATGTCCACATGCACCAACCGATGCCAAATTTTTCACAAGATTCTCTGACATCGCGCAGCCAGGCAGCTCTATATTTTGGCAGGCAGTAACGCTTATAGGTTCCCCACTCGTTACAGATAATTTTTACGCTGTGTTTCTTCGCCCATCCAGATGCATGCTTCATCCTGTCTTCAATCTTTTCGACATTCCACCTTTGTTCGCCATAACGTTTTATGTTATTCGTAATTCTTTCGTCAGTATATTTCCCTATCAGGTCTTTCACTGCTTCAGGAGAGGAAGGATAGGGGATATCACGCAATGGCTTCACCCAATTGGAACTCCAAGATGCGCCTTGATGAGTGAATATATGCGGTTCGTAAAAGTGGAAGTTGTAAATGATATTGTGGTCTTTTAACGGTTCAAGTTCGAGCAGAGTATCGAGGTTCGACCATCGCGCACCTGTTGCGAGAATCGAATGCTTTGGAGCGCCTTTGCGTATCGCGGCGATCACTTTCTTTTGGACCGGAGGCCAATTCTCTTCCTTCCCGCTGAGCACAGGCTCGTTCATAGGTTCCAATATCACCCAATCGGGATCGAATTGACTTAAATGCCGCGCAAACGAGGTCCAGAAACGACAGAAGGTGTCGGTGAAGGTTTCATCCTGCCCCAATGGTCCAGAATAATTGCTACCGCCTTCTTTTTGAGAAATACTATGCAGATCGATGATAATGGCTAATTCATAAGAGAGGATTTTCCTTATTCCACGGTCCAAATATGGCAAATTTGTTTTGTTTAGAAAATCCGGCTGACTCTTGTCATAAACATTTGCCATATCGATCGGCACGCGAACATTCGTAAAGCCAAGTTTCTTGATTAATTGGAAATCAGCATCCGGGTAACGTTTTTCCAGTTCATCAACTGAACTTCGATTGAGCCAAAGCCAACTTGGTATGTTGATCCCTTTCGCCAGCCGGGCTATTCGCACTTCGCTGACACCATTGGTTTCAGAAGGCCTCGCAGTTAATGGCGCAATCAAAATAGATCCAACAATTAATCCGGCAAGGCCAAAAAAAAATAGTCTCTTAGACATTCTTAACATTAGATATCTCCTCACTCAGTATAAGCCCCGAATTGATACATATTTGCTACATCAACCACGCAATTTTAATTGCCACCTAAATCCATACTTACGGTGCCGGTTCTGGCCCTGGTGCCGGCCGATACAGGCGAATATCGTCAAAATAGACCACACCTGAACCACCGGCCTGCAGATTATTCTTATCACCGAAACCAATAGTGATCGTATCGACATCGGCAAGGTTCAAACCTTGGGCTGCAAATGCTTTAAGGTTTATATTCCATTCCGTCCAGGTATCTATCTGTGCTGCATTAGCATTATCGTGAGAGACTGCCACACTGCCATTGAGAGCAACATACATCGGCGCAGCAGCATTATCCGAATTACCCCTGAACCACAGCGATAATACTCCAACGCCTTCTTCGGTCCAATCATGCGCCGAGACCAACATCCTACTTGTCTCAGAGTACTTGAAATTTGTGTCGTAGAAATACGGCATCGATTGAACACCGCCGTGAACAATCGTAGTCTCAACGAAATGCTCTCCCTGACTAAAGTCTGGCTCAGCATAACATATCGTGGAGCCGTTTATCGCCACGCCCCATCCATCTATCCACGTATCAAATATCCTTTCAGGTTCGTAGTCGTTGTAGTCCTCAAAATCGTCCACGAGAAGATAGTCGGCTACTTTAAAGCTCCATATCTCACCTCTGGTGACCGTAGCGTCGGTATTACGCTCATCGACACGCCAGTAGTAAGGCCCGCCATCCCATTCAACGCCTTCGGGTGGAGTGTAGATGATACCAATCTGTTGGCCTCGATATATGCCCGTCGCATCAGATGTGTCGGCATTGTTCACAGCGTCTCTATCAGTACCGAAATACACATCATGCTGAGATGCCTTATCTCCCGGCAACCAGCTAAGGGGTGTTGCATTTCTGATGTACAGTGTTGAGCCATTACATGGTTTCGGACCCCAGGCAAGTAGTGGATCGCCTCGCATAGCAAGTGCGATTTCTTCCTGTGTCAGGGCCTTGTCGTAGATGCGGACGTTGTCCAAATCGCCTTGAACGAAATTGTTTGGGACTGTGTTGCCGTCGAACTCACCTGCCTCCGAGCCTACACCAATAAAACCGTAGCGCGTTGCGTTAGTTCCGAAAGTGTTGCCTCCGGAAGCCGATGCCTCCGGAAGACCATCGATGTAGATAGTCAGCCTGCCATTGTCGAACACACCACAGATATGGTGCCACAGTCCGTCATCGACGCGAGTGCTGCTGCCGTAATCCACTTGGCCGGAACTGGTCATAACATCCCAGCCTACCTGGCCGGGGCCGCCACCACTGCCGTTAATCTCAAGCCGCCAGAACTGGTTACGATCATAGGAAGCAATTATCTGGTTACCGCTGCTAACAGTGCGAATCCAGGCGCAGACGCTGACTTCCGCATAGCCGGTACTGTTATAATGCAGGTTTTGAATGGCTACATAGTTGCCGCTGCCTAAGTTCAACGCACCGCTGTCATACCCGTCAGCTATCCACTCCGGGTCACCTTTGAGTATACCGTGATTTCCGTGCCCGGACCAGTCAAGCGCAAGGGTGCCCATACCCTCATCCAACTTCCACCAGCCGACAAGGTTAAGGTCGGTAATGTGCATAACGGGCAATGTTTTGAAACTCCAGACATCACCTTTATGGGTTGCGACGCCATCGAACTCATCGACCCGCCAGTAGTAAGTCTTGTCCAATTCGAGGGGGCCGGGAGTATAGGTTGTAGTTCCCTGTAGGAGTCCACCGGCAGCATTGTTCACATCGTTAAAATTGTTGCCGAAGTATACAGTGTGCAGTTTCGCACTTAAGCCTGCCATCCAGCTAAGCTCCACATTTGGGTCCGCGAAGTTGGCGCTATCAGCCGGGTCTGGATTATGGGCCTTCGCAGAAGGAGTCGTAAAGCTCCAGACATCACCTTTGTGTATCATAGTACCATCAGCCTCAACCTCATCAATCCGCCAGTAGTAAGTTGTGCCTGGAGCGAAACCGTCCGGATAAGTAAACCCGGCAACGAAAAACGTCGAGGGATGATTGCCCCGCGGTGCCTGGCCGGTGCCGTCGTTCACATCGTCAAAATTATCGCCGAAGTACACATCGTGCGAGGCCGCAGTATCTCCCGGCGACCAGCGAAGGGTCACCCACGTATCCGGATGTATGGCACCATTGGCCGGCTTGGGATTCTCGGCCTTTACGAATGCTGGAGCGATGCCGTTAAGCAGGCCCTGTACCAGGGCTGCAGAGAGGATGCGGTCGTATATCCGGGCATCATCCACAATGCCGGTTAAAAAGTCGCTTGGGCTATCAGTATCCCATTCCTGTCCTATTGACCAGCGGTCATCCGCGCTAAAATTGAAATCGGCCGTGTACGAATTCTCCTGAACTCCATCGACGTATACATATCCGGTGGACCCGCTCCTGATAAACGTCAGCAAATGCCACTGGCCGTCACTGACCAGCGTGGTGGACAGGGCATGTTCGCTGTCCGTATCGAAGGCGGACTTGCCACCCTGAATACAAAACCTGACCACGTTGCCACCGGTTCCGGTATTACAAGAAAACCAGTCTGCGTTATTGTCAGTTGTTTTCACCCATGCGCTAAGCGTAATATCGTTGTCCGTTATGTCGTCTGCTACGCCATCCATTGTAACATAATCGTCACCGTCGAGCTCCAGAGCGTACGAGCCAAACGTACCCCTTACGAAAGTCGGATCCCCAACAGCGGTGCCATCGTTACCTAAACCGGAATAGTCCAGCGTGTCGCCGTCAAACTTCCACCAGCCAATAAGATGCGTTTTCTCGGCAGCATTGGCTATGTTTGTCAAAACGAGGCTCAGCATCAGAACAAAAGAAACCAAATAAATCAATTTCTTAGACATAATATTCCTCCTTAAAAGCTAAAATAATTACAAATCATGTTTTAGCCACACACCAAAATCCCGACCTCTCGGGATTGTTTTCAACAGGCATCAGAAATCCCATCTATGAGAATTGCCACTCACACAGCTTATTGTGCTTATGGCTCCGGTTCCGGCGACGGAGGATACAGCCGAATATCATCGATGTACATCGTACCTGAACCACCAGCAACCGGATTATTCCTGTTACCAAGACCAAGGGCAATCGTATTAACATTGGCAAGGTTCACGCCCTGGTCTGCGAATGCCTGAAGGTCGATATTCCATTCAGTCCACCTATCTATCTGTGCTGCATTAGGATTATCATTCGTGACAATCGCATTGCCGTTAAGAGCAACATACAACGTCTCAGCGGCGTTAGCCGAATCGCCCCTGAACCAAATCGTCAATGTGTTGACACCATTCTCAGTCCAGTCACGCGGGTAAGTCAGCGTTAAAGTTGCCTCAGAGTACCCAACACTATTGTCGTAGAATAACGGCATCGACTGATTGCCGCTTTGAACGATAGTTTGCTCGGCAAAGGGAGGATTATCATAACCAACGAGAGAGCCATTTGTCGGGACGCCGTATCCGTCTATCCACGCGTTAAATATCCTGTTGCTCTCGGGGTCAGCGGGGTCAAGGTCATTGTAAGATTCAAAATCGTCCACGATAAGGAAGTTGGCCGTCGTAAAGCTCCAGACAGGACCTGTCCACGGACTGTCGGGATTGGCGTTATTGAGTTCATCGATACGCCAATAGTAGGTGGTATTCCACTCAAGTTTTCCAGGGTCATAGCTCTCAGAACCAAGGTCCCTTGTGCCTTTATACTCCGGCGAGCCGGTATCGGCATTGTGTACGGCCTCCTGGTCGTTGCCGAAATAGACCTCATGCGAAGCAGCATAGACTCCCGGTGACCAGGTAAGAATCGGTGTCTGCTTTACATCCACAGCGCCATTAGCCGGGCTCGGGCTGCCAACGGCACCCTCAGTTGTAAAGCTCCAGACGTCGCCTTTATACGTCTCGATAATATCAAACTCATCAACACGCCAGTAGTAAGTCTTTCCCAATTTAAGTGGGCCGGGAGTATAGGTCGCAGTTCCCATTGGAGCACCACCAGCGGCACTGTTCACATCGTCAAAATTATCACCGAAGTAGACATAGTGTAATTTCGAATCGAAACCTGCCGTCCAGCTAAGGTCTGCATTCGGGTCTACAAGTTCGGCACCATCAGCCGGGTCGGGTGCATAGGCAGTCTTGGGTGGGACCGAAAAGCTCCAGACATCGCCTTTCCACGGACTATTCGGCTCGGTGTCATTGACCTCATCAATCCGCCAGTAATATGTTGTGCCCGGAACAAGACCATCCGGATAAGGAAATCCGGGAAAGCCAACAACAAAAAACGCCGATGCCTGATTACCCCGGAATGCACTTTCAGTGCCGTCGTTCACATTGTCAAAATTCTCGCTAAAGTATACATCGTGCGATTCTGCATTACCTCCCGGCGACCAACTCAGGCTCACCCATGTATCTATATACAGGGTGCCATCAGTCGGGGTGGGGCTATATGCATTTGGACGAGCTGCCAGTTTTTTTACTTCGGCCGCCGACAACACTCGGTTGTAGATACGCACCTCGTCCATAAGGCCCTCAAAATAACCATATGCCATTCCGCCAAAGTGGATTGGCGCATTCACCACTTCTCTTGGAGAAGTAAGGCCTGTACGAACTGCACTACCATTAAGGTAGATTGTCGGCTGTTTGTTGTTATAAACTATCATGATGTGATTCCAATCATCTCCTATATCAGCCTGGTACACGGCAGTTGCCGGCATATAGTTACTGCCATGCTCATAAACTAAAATACCATTTGTTCCGAGAGATAGTCCAGCTCCGCCATTTGTTTCCCCTCCATGTTGCGGGTCGAATGCATATCTTTGATTATTTACTCCACCCACGCCGGAGGTTGATTCCGGATCAATTTCGTGCGTAGCTGATGTTTTGAACCATCCCCCGAAACTAAATGTATCAGTTGGTCTTCCATTAGTTCCTACGATGATACTATCATCTATTCCATCAAAGCCTAAGGCGTATCCTGTTTGACCGGTTTGTTGATAAAGCACGCCCTGAGAAGATGTGCTGTCATTATGATTATCGCTCTGGTCATATAATGTTCCGCTTGCTTCCTCAAACTTCCACCAACCGACAAGACTCGGGTCAGTATCTTGTGCCGCGCTATTCAGAGCTAAGCCCAGCAACAAAGTAAAAGAAACCAAATACATCAATTTTCTACACATAATAGTCCTCCTTCAAAAATTAAATATAGGTTGTTAATTGAGTTGTAAAATCTTAACTGTGAAGCACAAAGTCTCAATTACAACTCTGTGTCGCACATAATAACTCCTCCTCTATCGAAAACTACAAGAATTGCGCCCGCTGGATGACCTCAAAGACACAGATGCCCGGCTGCGCAGGCACAAGCTTCACTATCATTATTTATACCAAATCAGCTAATTTCCCGTCAAGGAAAATCCCTTGATTATGAAGATTATAAAAAAAAGAGGAAAGGACAAGGGGATATTGATTATCAACTTTCTCCATTGCCGAAGTTTCTTTCACCAATCCCACCAGCCAATCAGGCCTGGTGCGCGCGTTGACGAGCCAATCTGTATGATAAACTTAGCCGACAATAATGCGGTTACTGCAGCTCAGGAAAGTCACGCCGTGTTAAATTGAGAATGTCACCGAGCGTTGAGGCATAGGGCATGAGGCGTAAGCGGTAGTGATAGGACTTGGCCGGCAAGGTGTATTCAGGGTGCGTTCGCGCACCCCAGCTGTCATCGCCGCCGACGCCCATCTGCTTATAGTCAAGATTGACGGTTATTGTGTCACCCTGAGGAGGTTCGTGAATATGTTTGGCTTTTTCAAGGTCCTGCATC
>JAIVYN010000035.1:0-20032 GCA_048635425.1 Candidatus Aegiribacteria sp. | reverse complement strand
GATAGTATTCTTGAGTATTGCTGCGGTTGCCCTTTCTGTGTCTTTGTTGATAGTCGTTTCCAGTTTGTTCACCGGTTTTATCAATGCGTTCCAGCGAGCGGCGGTTGAAGCAATAGGAGATGTGGTTCTTGCCCCGCCGACTAAGTTTGCAAAATACGATTTGTTTATCGAGCGCTTAGAGCAAACTGGGGTGGTAGAGTCGGCAACAGCGATACTGTCGGCTCATGGTCTTTTACATTTGGGCGAAGGCAACGTGCGTGCTGTGGAAATTTGGGGGATTGAGCCTGTGCGACGAGCAAAAGTGATGGGTTTTGACCGGTATTTGCTCAGACAAAAAGACTCGCTGGGCAAACCGTCTTTCGATGTTCCCGATTTTCCCGAAAGAATAGGAGGTTTTGTGGGAATAGGGGTGGTGGCAGAGCCTGACGAAAAGACAGATAAGTATGATTTTGACGCGATTGAAAAGATGTTCGGTCAGGAGGTTGTTCTTACAACCGGGACTTTATCACAAGCAGACGAGGAAGGCAGTCGAGCAGAATTCAAAAGAAAAGTGATGAAATTTACCATTGCGGATGTCGTTGAAACGGGCGTCTATCAGTTTGATAAAGGTTGTGTGTATCTGCCGATAGAAGACCTGCAAAAAACTTTGTACCCGGAGGAGGACTTACCGGTTGCCAGCCGGATTCAAATTAAATTGGCAGATAATACCGAAACTGATGCTGCTCTGGCAGTGATTCGTGGGGTATGGCGTAGTTTCGTTGGAGAACATTTAGGAGCGGACCTGTACCTTATAATACATACGGAAATCAACACAGCTAAACAGATGCAAAGCCGATATGTTGCTGCGTATCGAAAGCAAATGGGGATTTTGTTATTGATATTTGGTGTTGTGAGTTTTGGAGTTATTCTGCTGGTATTCTGCATATTCTATATGATAGTCAGGCTCAAGCGGAAGGATATTGCGATAATAAAAAGCTGCGGAGCGGCAGGCAGCTCGGTGGCCTGGATTTTTGTCGGGTTCGGTGTTTGTGTTGGAACGATTGGCTCAGGCATTGGAGCTGCTCTGGGATACGTTTTTACAAAGAACATCAATACGATTGAGGAGTGGATAAGGATAATCTTTGGATTGAAGCTGTGGAAAAGCAGCGTTTATATGTTTAGTAAGATACCTAATGAGGTTGATTGGGCATCGGCTTTACCTATTGTATTGTTTGCAATTATAGCTGCAGCTATTGGAACGTTGATACCGGCGATTGTCGCGGCCTGGACGAAGCCGATTGAGATACTGCGATATGAATGATGAATATCGAATAATGAATATTGAATTTAGAATACCGAACTTCGAGATTCAATAATTTCTATGATTGAGCTATGTATAAAATTATTCTTTCAATCAGGTATTTGATAAAGCGGCGCATAACATATTTTGCGGTGCTTGCAGTTGCACTTTGCGTGTTTATTGTTGTGATAGTGATGACCGTAATGGCGGGTCTGGTGAGCGATTTCAAGCAGAAGAACCACGATTTTGTGGGTGATTGTGTGGTCGGGACCGAATCATTAGTTGGCTTTGTGTATTATGAAGATTTTGTAAATATACTGGAGAAGCAAGATTTTATCGAAGGCGCTTCGCCTGTTATAAAAAGCTATGCACTGATAAATCGCAGAGGTTCAGAGCTAAGCAAAGGTCTTGAGATTATGGGCATCGAGCCGGTCAGACACAGCCGGACAACTGGTTTTGGAAAAATGCTATATTATCATAAAGATGATGCATCCAAAGCATTTGAACCGTCTTATGACCCAAATCTTTTAGGGTGTGTGTTGGGGATTGACATGGCTTTGGAACGTGATGCCAAGAGCAGATATTCTTATGGGGTCAGTCCTGTGCGTGTAGGTTTTTCTATAAGTTGTTTTCCTCTTACAGCAAGAGGAGCTTTGTCTAAAGCCGGCGCCGGGCTGGTTAATGCAAAAACTTTCTACTATAGTGATACTTCACACAGCGGTTTGGCCCGCGTTGATTTTTCATTAGTTTATCTGCCGTTCGAGTGGGCCCAGCGACTTTGCGGTATGGGTGGGTCTGTTAAGAGAGCCAGTGCTATCCATATAAAGTTTAAGCCGGATGTCGAGCTGAAGGCAGGATGTGAAAAAGTCGCTTCGCTGTGGCAGGAATTCAAACAGGAAAAGGCCGGCGAAACACAAGCGTACTTATTGGATACCGTTGCTGTGCAAAGCTGGAAGGATTACAGACGTTCGTCCATCGCACCAATGGAGAAGGAACAAACGGTGATGACTGTTATGTTCGCTTTTGTGGGGATTACGACGGTCTTTATTGTTTTTGTTGTGTTTTATATGATTATCAGCCATAAGAGTAAAGACATAGGGATATTGAAGAGCATAGGTGCCTCGAACGCCGGTATTATTGAATTATTTTCCGGATTTGCTTTTTTAGTGGGTCTTTTAGGTTCTTGTATAGGCTTATTAGGCGGGTGGTTGTTTTTGCTGAAAATAAACCAGATAGAAGATTGGCTTTTTGAGCATTTTAAGTTCCAATTGTGGGACAGGACGATTTATGCGATAGGTGATGTACCAAACCAGGTGAACCCAAGAGTTTTAGGAGTAATTGTCGTTTCGGCGATTGTTGCCTGTTTGGTCGGTGCGTTACTGCCGAGCCGGCAGGCGGCGAAGCAAAAGCCGGCAGAGATTTTGCAGGTGAACCAATTGTAATTGACTATTGTCCCCGCTACCCGCTCCTCGATCGGAGTCAAGGACAGGCTTGGCGGGCACAGGTAACGGCTTGGGGGGATGACAATATTATTGACTATTGTTGAATGCTTTGTCATTATGAGCAGGATTTTGAAAGACAGCATTATTGATTAGTGATTACATGAGTAAAAATGATTTCATATTAAAGGCCGAAGGGCTTTATAAATCTTATCGAATGGGTGCGACCGAGGTCAGAGTGCTCAAAGGTGTCGATTTGGCTGTCAAGAAGGGCGAATTTGTGGCCATAATTGGTGCCTCAGGCAGCGGCAAAAGTACCCTGCTGCATATATTGGGTGCGTTGGATAAGCCGAATAAGGGCGTTGTCAAGTTCAAAGGCCGGGATTTGAGCCGGCATAGTGGCGGCGAGCTGAACAGATTCCGCAACAAAATGGTGGGATTTGTATTTCAGTTTTATCACTTATTGGACGAATTGAGTGTGCTGGAAAATGTTTTTTTGCCGGTGATGGCAGGTAAGAGCGTAGTTGGCTGGTTTGCATGCCGTAGATGGGCGAAAAGGCGGGCCAGAGAGCTGCTTGAGCAGCTTGGATTGTCTGAACGGGCCAGACATAAGCCTTATCAGTTGTCCGGCGGCGAGAGACAGCGGGTGGCTATCGGCCGGGCCTTGATGAATGAGCCGAGGTTACTTTTGGCTGATGAGCCGACAGGAAATCTTGACTCTACGACAGGAAATGGTATTTTAGACGTCCTTGAAGAGTTGAACGGCCTCGGCCAGACGATTGTGATGGTGACCCACGATGAGAGGATCGCCCAAAGAGCCGGGCGGATAGTAACATTGGCCGATGGGAAGATAGAGCATTAGTGAATTAGTTGATTAGAGATTAGTTGGTAGGATATCAGCAAGCAGTATGTCAGGAAAACACGAAGCGGAAAATTCCTAATTAACTACATCGCTTCGGATTTATACGAGTTATGAGGATTTTTTTATGGCACTTAAGATTTGGCTTGATGACAAACTTGTTGGCGAAAAAGATGCGAAAATATCTGTCTTTGACCATGGTCTGCTTTACGGTGACGGGGTTTTTGAGGGTATTCGTGTTTATAACAGCAGGGTCTTTGAATTAGAGGTCCACATCAGGCGGCTTTATGACTCAGCCAAGGCGATTCGTCTTGAGGTCCCGATGAGCCGAAGCAAACTTATTAGTGCAGTTGAAAAAACGGTTGAAGCCAACGGAGTTATCGACGGCTACATTCGATTGCTTGTTACACGTGGCGTTGGAACTTTAGGACTGAATCCTTTCATCTGCGAGAACAGCAGATTAGTTATCATAGCTGATAACATTCAGCTTTATCCGGAAGAGCTTTATGAAAAAGGAATGAAGGTTATCAGTGCGACGACTGTTCGTAATCATCCTTTGGCGATTCCGCCTCAGGTCAAGAGCCTGAATTATTTGAATAACATCTTGGCTAAGATTGAAGCGCTGGACTATGAGGTACCGGAAGCGATTATGTATAACCACGAGGGATATGTGGCTGAAGCGACTGGTGATAATGTTTTTATCGTTAGGGATGGTGTGATTTATACGCCCCCGGCTGAAGCAGGTTCGCTGGAAGGAGTAACGCAGCGAGTCGTTATCAGGCTGGCCAAGGAAGAAAATTTTGAGGTGGTTGAGAAGAATCTGACGAGATTTGATTTGTATGTTTGCGATGAATTTTTCCTCACGGGCACGGCTGCGGAGGTCATTGGCATTGTCGAGATTGACGGCAGGGTTATCGGTGACGGCAAGCCGGGGCCTATCACAAAATTGCTGAGAAAAAAGTTCTTCAAATATGCCCACGGAAAGGGAAAGTAGCCCAGCACTAATTATGCGTGAGCGTAGGTTCACGCCTAATTGGTGCTGGACTCAACGCTATGCAGTTACCGGCACATACCGACAGACCGACTTCTGTCCCACACAGCAGGATTCCTGCTTTCAGGCTTATCGACAGTCAGCTCAGCCGGGTAAAAGAGCTAATCAATGAGCAGCTGACTTCTCCTGCTGGAGCGGGTGATGTTAACCGATTGCTCAAACATGTTCGTGGCCGCAGCGGCAAGATGATTCGCCCCGGTCTGGTTTTGCTTGCCGGTGGCTGCTGTGGCAAAATCACAGACGAGCACATCCAGATTGCAGCGATTGTTGAGATGATTCACTGTGCTACATTGTTACACGATGATGTTATAGACGAAGGGCAAAAGAGGCGTGGTCGGCCCACGATAAATAATCTTTGGGGTAACGAAGCGGCTGTGTTGTTGGGCGATTTTTTATTAGGCCGAGTTTTCGAGATGTGTGCCGAACTGGGACCGCCGGTGGCCAAGGTAATTGCTAATGTGGCGGTTCGGGTCTGTGAAGGTGAGTTGAGACAGATAATTCAAAGGCAGAATTGGCAATTGAGCGAATCGGAATATATCGACGTGATTACCGAAAAGAGTGCCGTTCTTTTTAGCAGCTCCTGTCAACTTGGAGCGTTTTCGGCTCAGGCGACGGAAACCCAGGCCCGGTCGTTGGCTGAATTTGGAATGAATGCCGGCATTGCGTTTCAAATTACCGATGATTTGCTCGATATAATCGGCGATGAAAGCAAAACAGGCAAAACGCTTGGCAGAGATGCTGACAAACACAAGCTGACTTTGGCTGTGATACATTTGTTAGGAGCAGCTGGGGAGAGAGAAAAAGGGGCGGTTATAAGCTCGTATCTCGAGAGAAAACAATACGATAAGGATGCCCTGAGAGAGATGTTAGGCCATTATGGTAGTTTGGAATATACCCACAGCCGGGCCCAGGAGTTTGTTGCCAGAGCGGTTGGGGCGTTGGGTGATTTGAAAGAAAGCGCTGCTAAAGAGGCTCTGATTGAAACAGCGAAGTTTATAACCGGCAGAGTGGTTTAGTATCGTTCCGTTTAGGGGGTTGAACCCGTTGGAAATTCTACAGTTAGCAATAGGGCAGAAAAAGGGCAAGCCCCAGCGACTCCCGTCGTAAGACGGGGCTGCGGGGAAATTTCTAACGGTATTGAAGTCACGAGCTAATAGAAAAAAGCCGGCTTTTTAAGACCGGCCTTTTTTACTGATATTACTTAGTCGTTTTAGAATGCATACGACACACCCACGCTGGCCCAGAATTCATCTGAAGTATTGACGTCATCTTCCCAGGATGATTGATAGTAAACTCCCGGGCGGAGAGTACATTCATTGCCGAGGTCAAAGTCTGTTGTGACACCAAGGACAGCGTGTGACCAGTCGCGGTCCCCACCGCCGACACCATCGTTGTAGACCATTGCTGCAGAGAGATTGAGAATTTGCTCCGGAACGTCCGGGAGCAGGCCTTCTACGGGCAAGTCGTAGCTGGCACCCAGGATGTGTAGCCAGCCAGAAACACCGTTAACGGGGGAATATTCTTCGGAATTCCACATCTTAATAACAGTGTAGCTGGGGACGACGCCCTCGGGGCAGATTTCCGGCCAGGAAAGAGTTGCAAAGAATTCCTGCATATCGATACACGGGCCCTTGGGTGCCCAGGGGCCGTCCGGGAAATTATAATACATCCAGCCAACCTGGTAGTCAGTGGCGTAAGTTTCGTATTCATAGAGAGTGTTACTGTAAGATAAGGTGAAGTCCAGCTCCTCGTCAACTTCGTATCCGCTTGTATTGGCCCTTGACCAGAGAACTTTCAGGCCAAGCCCCGTGCCATAAAGGTCCAGGTTGAGACTGGGCTGAATTGCGCTCTGATTATCGTACATCTCGAAACCACGCCAAATATACTGGCTCAGGTAGGTTACATCGACAGTTCCAGTAATCTCTCCTTCCTGTGCCTGTGCGAAAGTCGTTGCGCTCAACAAGATTACAGCAGTTAACAAAATTACTTTCTTCATGTTCATCTCCTTTAAAAATCCTTATTTTAACTTTTCCTGCTATGCAAAACGTCACTATATTATACGTTATAAAATTAAATCACCCACCTACTACTTAAGAAGTTTATCGGCTCACAGCTATAAATCAAATAAAAAAAAGTAATTTTTGGAATTTTTTTTGGCATTATTTATGGGAAAAGCAGGCAAAAAATACAGGTATTAGGTGGATTAGACGGGTTTTTTGGTGTTCCTATGCAAGCATTTATCATATAAGGGGCATTGAGAGCTTCCAGTTTGGTCGGACAGATGTGAACGAGGAAGGCAGCAGCTTTGAATTCCCATAAGGAGCTTTTTGGTTGAAATGTCTGCTACGGATGACCGGCAGCGGATTGGGTGCTTCATCAATGACACCCATTTCTTTAAGCAGCTCAGCTAACTTTGCCATATTGCTATTGATGTAGTTTAGCAGGATTTGGTCCGGCTTATCTTTCCAATCGTAGCGCAAAAGTTCGGCGTAAGCGAAAGATGGGGATTTTTTCTCTACCAGCATTCTGTAACATGCAATTACGCCGCCTGTGCGCTGTGCGCCTGCAGCGCAGTGAACGAGAACGGGTTTGCCTTTTCGTTTGGCATCGACGATAGCGGCGATTGCATGGGCGTAGTTGTTAATGTCTCCGGTGCCGTCACCCTTGAGCGGGAAGCTCAGCCTTTCGATGCCCAATTCAACAGCGGCTTTTTTTTCGGCGTTTTGGTCTTTGTCACTTGGTTCATCACCGGTCAGGTCGATGATAACGGCGATGTTGTTTTTTCTCAGCGTCCTTGTGACGAGCGCGGCTGAGAGTCTGCCGCTGCGATATATCTTTCCCGCCTGGACCACGCCCCACCGCTTGGGAATAAGACGATCCTCGAGTACATTCTTCCACAACCAGATTACCAGCCCTGCGATTGCGATGACCAGCAGAATTCGTAGAATCGAGAGCCGCCGGGATGTATTTCTTATGGTTGTTGGTTCAGGCTCTTGTTGACTGTTGTCAGTCATGAAGGTGCTCCCACTTTCTTTAACATGACCAACAAAGGATATTTACCCAGATAACCAGCTTTATGGACTTCAAAGAATTCTTCAGCGCTTCTAAGAAAATCTGCAGTGTTGTATCCGGCTTCATTTCCAAGCGTTTTGGCTTTTTGCTTGATGCCATCGGGCAGCCTGTTTACTTCCAGCCTCGCGGAGAAGATAAGCCTGTCTGTGCAAATTTGAGAAAGTCTGGCGAGGATGTCCCGGTGATTATGATATGCAATTGGGCTCATTTTACTACCCCAAAACAGATAGTGGTACGTACCTATTAGCAAGACTGTTTGAAATGGGCCGCCGTAAGCTTCAGGTTTGCTTGATAGCTCGTCAAGTGTGGCAAAATGAAAATCGACATTCTTAATATCGAGGTATTCCCTGACTTTGTTAGAGATAGAAATAAATGGCTCATGAATATCAGCACCTGCTGAAATTCGACAATTGGGCCGTTGAGCTGCCTCCATTGCATAAAACCCTCTGCAGGAGCCGATATCTAAGAAGCTTTCTAATTTATCGGGGTAAAGAGAGAGAACAAGCCTTAATCTCTCGTAGAGTTTGAAGCTTGGAAAGAGTTTCTTTTTATATATCCTATAGTTATGATTTCTGGGATACCCAATCAAAAGCGGGTTCAGCTCTTTTTCGAGTTTGTTCGACGAAGAATCAGAATCTGAGGGTAGGAATCCGTTAAGGTTACGTGCCAGCAAAGCTCCATAGCCGGCAATACTTCGAATCTTTGCATTTGTTCTATAAAACACACTTGCTTTAACTGTATGAATACCCATTCATTTCTGTCTCCAGTTGACCTTGCAGCTATGGATTGCCACCAAGGGCACTAAATAGTCAGTATATATGCCATCTTGAGAATGGTCAGTATATAGGCCATCCCGAACATAGCAAGGAATTTGTGGTTGGACACCGGTAATCGGGGGCATCTATCAGGGGAGCCGGAAATAAGTTTTCGACAGTTTTGCATATCCTTCATATAATATGGTCTATGGACGAAAACAAGGGCAGGGACCCCGCAAGGCGGGAACCCGGTAAAACTCTGTTCAGTGAGTCTGAAGAGGCGAATATAGGCTCTGCGGCGCCGCTGGCGGCTCGTATGAGGCCGAGAAAGCTTGCTGAGTTTATCGGACAAAGGCATTTTCTTGGGTCCGATAAGCTGCTGACAAGGATGCTCGAGGCCGACAGGCTCAGCAGTCTGATATTTTACGGTCCGCCCGGGACCGGCAAGACGTCTTTGGCGGCGGTGATTGCAAACTACACGAAGGCTGAATTTCACTATCTCAGCGCCCCCGCGGCCAGCGTCAGGGATATTCGGCAGATTATCGGGCGTGCTCGTGACAAACTCGCAGTGGACGGGACGAGGACGGTACTTTTTATCGATGAAATTCACCGTTTTAACCGTGCACAGCAGGATGTCCTGCTGGATGATGTAGAGGCAGGGATTTTGATTCTCATAGGTGCTACTACTGAAAATCCGTTTTTTTCGGTCAATTCGCCGTTAATTTCCCGGAGCACGGTATTTCATTTTGAGCCGCTCAGCGAGGAAGATGTTTTGAAATTGCTGAAAATGGCAATTAACGATGCCGAACGAGGGCTTGGTAAGTTTGATATCGAGGCAGAGCAGAAGGCACTGAAATTTTTAGCGGTAATGTGCGATGGTGATGCCAGAAAGGCCCTGACGGCCCTTGAGGTTGGTGTGTTATCCCAGGGGGCCCGAAAGCCCGGTGAGAAAATAAAATTTAATCTGGAGGTTGCAAAGGAGTCGATACAACAGAAGACAATTGACTACGACGGCACGGGCGATACGCATTATGACCTGGCAAGCGCCTTGCAGAAAAGCATGCGGGGTTCGGACCCTGATGCCACGGTTTACTGGCTTGCCCGGATGTTAGCGGGCGGGGAGGATACGCGTTTTATTGCCCGGCGGATTGCGATTTGTGCGGCTGAAGACGTGGGAAACGCCGACCCGATGGCGACGGTTTTAGCTGCGGCGGCGGTCCAGATATCTGAGTTTGTTGGTTTGCCGGAAGCCCAATTAGCTCTGGCGCAGGCAGCGTTATACATTGCCTGTGCGCCGAAATCGAACGCTGCGGCTTGTGCTATTTGGTCGGCGATGTCGGATGTAAAACAGCAGCCGACGAAACAAGTGCCGAAACATTTAAAAGACAGTCACTATGCGGCTGCAAAGAAGCTGGGTTTCGGAGTTGATTACAAGTATCCGCATAACTTTAAGGGTGGTTTCGTGCCGCAGGAGTATCTTCCGGCGTCTATGAAGAAAAAATATTACGTGCCGAAAGAGAGCGGTTGCGAAAAAAATATTAAGCGCTATTTACAAAAGTTACAAAGCTTGATACAAAACGGCGAACCTGTCAAAGACAATGCCGTAGAGAAGGATATGTAAATGGAAAAGGCACAGTTGCGCCGGAAGTTACAGAACTGCCTGCTTGCTATACCATCGGAGCAGAGGAGTGAAAAAAGCCGGAAAGCATGCCGGAATTTGCTTTCGATATCACAATTTCAAAGTGCATCGACGGTTATGATGTATTTGTCCCTTCCGCACGAGGCTGATACATCCGAGGCAATACTGCACGCCTGGCAGCTCGACAAGGTAGTAGCGGTGCCGAAGATTTCCTGGCAGCAAAGGCATATGATGCCGGTACAGATACACTCACTGGAAACGGGTTTTTCAACGAGTTCTTGGGGTCTGCGAAATCCGATAGCGGGCGTGCCGATGCCGTTTGAAGATATTGATTTGGTGGTTACGCCGGCGTTAGGGTTCGACAGGAAGGGCAATCGGCTTGGGCGTGGCGGTTCCTATTACGACAGGTTTTTCGCTAACGCCGAACTTAGGGCCTCAAGATGCGGCTTTGGTTTTGCAGAACAGCTCGTTGAGGCGATACCGGTAACAGAGCATGATGAGCCGATGGATTTTTTAGTAACGGATGAGGAAATAATATATTTTAATAACAGGCCTGCTGCCTCTTCTTGCAACGAGAGTCGCAGAGGCAAGAAAGGAGATTGAGATGGCCCGTCGTTCTCACCGCCCGCGAGGCAGACGAAGAAACGTAAACTGGATATATATAATTCCGGTTTTACTTATTGTTGCTGTGGCGATTGCTTTTCATTATGGTCCTTTCGGTAAAGATAAAAGTACAGATGAAACTGCCGATATCACACCCGAGGCCAATGTACCGGAAATGAACGAAACAGAGCCGGAGATGGGTAAGGAGCCAGAGACGGAACCACTGCCGGTGCTCCCTTCTGAGCCTGCACCTGAACCGAAATTGCCGGAGGTTGCGCTGGAACCGAATTTGCCCCAGATCATACCGGTGCCGGATGTTGAAGCTAATCCGGAGGTGGCTGAAGTAATTGCCCAAGCCACGGCGCTGCTCAGCGAAAAGCCCGGCAGGATTATAGACGCGCGTGAGAAGTTAAACGATGCGCTGCGAATGCCTATGAACATCCAGCAGCGAACATTTGTGAAGGACCAGCTCTCTGAGCTTGCCGGTAAATGGCTGCTCAGTAAAACTATTATCCCTGATGACGAGCTTTGCGGAAGTTATTTAGTAAAATCCGGTGATTTACTTTCAACAATCGGCAGGCGATATAAGGTCCCGTGGGAGATTCTTAAGGAGATTAATAAAATCAGCCGTCCCGAGGCTCTGCAGGCGGGGGAGCAGATAAAAGTTATTAACGGCCCGTTCCATGCAAAGGTATATCGTTCGACTTTCACGATGGATTTGTACCTTCAGAATGAGACATTCGTTCGGAGCTTTCGTGTCGGTTTGGGCAAGGAGGAGACGGAGACACCCACAGGACTCTGGCGTGTCAAATCCGATGGAAAGCTGATAAAACCACCTTGGCCGGACCCGGTTACAGGCAAAATGTATCATCCGGAAGACCCGGATTATCCTTTAGGCTCAAGATGGATAGGGCTGGAAGGTATAAAAGGGAACGCTAAAGGCAGGACCGGCTTTGGTATCCACGGCACAAAGGAGCCGGAACAAATCGGCACCACAGGTTCAAGAGGTTGTATTCGCATGCACAATGGTGAAGTAATACTCATCTATAGCTTATTAGTGCCGAATCTTTCGACAGTGGAGGTGGTAGAATAAGACCTTGATTTTGCGCCAAATTACAAAATGGGGGCTGAAATAACGGAGTGTTTTTTCATCTGTGTCGATGAAGCAATAGATGGTTTCTTTGTCTTTAGTTTTAGTGTGTTGAGTGTGTTTCTTTCCCAGAATACGCCGTCGCTGTAACCCTGAATTGTCGTATCAAGCCCGGCTAAGTGCAGACGTTTGGCAGCTAACAGGCAATATTCGGTTTCAATCTCGAACCCAAGGAATTTACGATTCAACTTTTTAGCCGCTACAAGACTGCTGCCGACACCCATAAAGGGGTCGAATACAAAGTCGTTTTCATTTGTGCTTGCTAAAATCAATTTTGCCAATAGTTTTTCCGGTTTTTGTGTGGGGTGGTCTGTGTTCTCCGGCATTGACCAGAAGGGTACTGTAATATCGTTCCATAAATTTGATGGGTGCGTGAGGCGGAATTGGCCATCTGATGTGTTGAGCCAGTCCTTCGGTTCGCCGTTTGTGTCGGTGTATGGTGCGAGGACTCTGCGTTTTAGCTTTACGTTTTCAACATTGAATACATAGTCGTCAGAAACGGTGGCGAACCAGATGTCTTCCGAAGCATTTTTCCAGTTTCCTTTTGCGCCTCTGCCTTTTTCCCTCTCCCAGGTGATTCGATTTCTTACATTCAGAAACTTATCCAGAACAAGATGGGCAGCCGTTGACGAATACCACTCAGAGCAAACATAGACCGATGCGGTGTTTTTAAGTGTGGGCAGTAATTTGACCAGCAGGTTTTCAAGCCATTCGGCGTATTTGGTAATGCTCTTTTTTCTAAAGGTAGTTGAGTTGAAGGTTTTGGTAAGATTGTAGGGCGGGTCCAGTATCAGCAGGTCAACAAAGCTCTCCGGCACCAAACCAAGTGCTTCAAAAGTGTCCTGGTTTGCTATTTTGTTCTCAATGCTATTTATGGCCGCAGGTTCTGAGATGCGTATTAAGTCCTTGCTGTAAAGCTCTGCTTCTGTCTGGCTGAGTGTTATTGTTCGATTTCTATGTGCCCGGACCTTATTCACAGCGATAATCCAATCTTTTCACATTTGACCCTCATGCGGCATATATTTCTCTTCCTTGCTTTAGTACAGTTCGATAAATTAAGCCGATATTATCTTTATGCTTTTCTAAAGTACCTGGTGTTGTCACTAAAATATCAAAAGGGGCCCCTAATCCTCTAATTTGCCGATATAGCAGTTGTGCAGTCTGCCGGCAATGAACACCTTCTGGCATCACTACCAGCACATCAATGTCGCTTTCCGGATCTGCTTTGTCTCGGGAATATGAACCAAAAAGAATTATCTTTAGCGGGTGTACCGCTTCAACAATTTTTTGTACAAGTGATTCAATCACTTTAGGATTGGACAGCATATTTAGCCTCAAATTTAATCACCTGGGTATTTTTATGCGGATTCTTTTTTTGCTTTTCGTTTTGCTGTGAACAGTTCGGCTTTGCCTTCGACTATATCGCCGGTAATTACGTATTTTGCCGGTTTTGTCTCTTCGGGAAGCTGGTACATCAGGTCAATCATCAGCTCCTCGCTGATTGCACGCAGTGCCCGGGCGCCGGTGTCACGCTGGAGGGCTTTCTGTGCTAATGCGTGTAAGGCATCGTCTGTAAACTTAAGCTCGGCATTCTCCATCTCGAAAAATTTTTGATATTGCTTGCACAGCGCATTTTTGGGCTTGGTGAGTATGTCTATAAGCGCACCTTCATCGAGAGCTTCGAGAGTGCTAATTACAGGAAGCCGGCCCACCATTTCGGGAATCATTCCATACTCGATAATATCTTCCGGTACGACCTGTTTTATAATGTCGCTGTACTCGGTTTTATCGTCGGTTTTTCCGGCCAGCTCGGAATCGAAACCGATCATTTTTTTGCCGAGCCGCTTTTTAATAATATTTTCCAGACCGACGAAAGTTCCGCCGCATATAAAGAGTATCTGCGTGGTGTCGATTTGTATGTATGATTGCTCCGGATGCTTTCTTCCACCCTGTGGCGGGATATTAGCGGTGGTTCCTTCGAGCATCTTTAACAGTGCCTGCTGGACGCCTTCTCCGGAGACGTCACGGGTGATTGAGATATTCTGAGATGTTTTGCCCACCTTGTCTATTTCATCGATATAGACGATGCCTCGCTGGGCTGCTTCTTTATCGTAGTCGGCGGACTGGAGCAATCGCAGCAGGAAGTTTTCAACATCTTCACCGACGTATCCGGCCTCGGTAACGGTGGTCGCATCACATATTGCGAACGGAACTTCCAGTTTATTGGCAAGTGTGCGGGCCAGGAGTGTTTTGCCGGAACCGGTCGGGCCGATTAAAAGAACATTGGATTTGTCTATCTCAACGTCGCTGTCGTTGCTGTCAGTGTGCAGCAGCCGTTTGTAGTGGTTATGGACGGCAACAGAGAGATATTTTTTGGGGTGTTCCTGGCCAATTACATACAGGTCCAGAAATTCTTTTATTTCTCTGGGTTTGGGCATTTCTTCGAGACTGACACTGCCCGTGCCGGTTCGTTTGCGGTTTTGCTGGATGATGTTGTGGCACAACTCGACACATTCCGGGCAAATATAGACTTTGTTGGGGCCCTCTATAAGTGTATCAGCCTGACTTGCCGAACGGCCGCAGAAACTGCAAATCGCCTTTGGTTTTTTGGTACTTGATTGCCTGGCCATTTTTTAGCTTCCCAATCACAATTTAATTTTTTTCTTACCTGTTTTAAGATATTGTAGCTGATAGTTGGTATTTATACAAGTCATTTACCGCTTTTGCAGGGTTATTCGGATAGGCTTTAAGCCGTATTTTTTCAGTCAACCAGCTCACGTTCAATGTCTTCCAGCGATTTGCCCTTGGTTTCAGGAAGTTTCAAAAAGATAACAACGAACCCAATCACACAGATGACACCGTACAGCCAGAAGGCCCCGTGAGCACCGAGCCCCCCTTTCAGATAAGGAAATGTCAAGGTCAGGACCGTGCAGCCAAGCCACAAACTGAACACAGCCACGGACATAGCCGCACCGCGTATTCGATTCGGGAATATCTCCGAGATGACCACCCAGGTAATCGGCGCCAGTGACATCGCATAACAGCCGATAGCTGAAACAACCAGGATTAACATGTGAATTCCGGTACTTTTGAAAAAGTAACCAGCGCCTAAGATTGCATAGATTCCTGCCAGCCCGCCTGCACCAATCAGCATAAGGATACGCCGGCCAAATCTATCGACTGTATAAATCGCCACGAACGTAAATATCAGGTTCACCACGCCCGTAATGACAATGTTGAATAAAATGCCGCTGACGCCATAGCCTGCTGCAGCAAAGACCTCCTGAGCGTAATTGAAAATCACGTTGATACCACACCACTGCTGGAGAACGGCTAAGAAAATACCCAACATGACAATTCTGCGCAGCTTCGGCTCAGCTAAGTCCCGGAAGTTGACCTTGGCAATCTCCTCACTGGCAAGAGTTTTTTTGATGTCCTTGATTCTTAAATCGGCGTACCGGCTGCCGCCCACTCGGCTGAGAATTTTCGCAGCAAGTTTGTCCCTGCCGTACTTGACCAGCCAGCGCGGGCTTTCCGGCACAAAGAACATCAGCAGAAAGAACAGAAACGCCGGGATTGTTTCGGCCCCGAACATCCATCGCCAGCCGTATTGTCCGTTCCATGAGCTCAGGATATATTCTGTGCCCGCTCCTTCCGGTACCTCCCGAGCAATCAGCATGTTGATAATCTGGGCGGCGAGAATACCTATTACGATAGTGAGCTGGTTTATAGAAACAAATTTTCCCCGCATACGGGCCGGAGAGATTTCAGCGATATACATTGGGGAAAGATTTGAGGCCAGTCCGATTCCTATTCCCCCGATGATACGAAACACATTAAAGAAGAGAAAATTCCCGGCAAGAGCGGTGCCGACAGCGGATACGGTAAAAAGAAGGCCTGATAAAATAAGAAGGCGCTTGCGGCCGGATTTATCGCTGATTATTCCGGACAAAACAGCACCTATAAGACACCCAATAAGGGCGCTGCTTTGCGCCCAGCCCCGCAAGAAAGGTGTTTCGTCGGAGATTCCAAAGTAAGGCTCGTAAAACGGCTTGGCTCCGCCGATTACAACCCAGTCATAACCAAATAACAATCCCCCCATCGCTGCGACAAGGCAGACCAGCCATATAAAGGCCATGTTATAGCTGACCTGATGATTCAATGTCGATTGAAGTTGTTCTCTGGAGTTCATATCGCTTTAATACGGATCGTTTGTTTCTTGTTTGAGAAGATTCCTGATAAGTTTAATGTCCGGGGCTTCCTCCGGATTGAAGCTGTCGCTTTCCATGTACCTTAGCAGGCTATATAACATCTGCCGTGCCACAGGTCTGGTATCAAGATTACTTTTCAGGTCGATGCTGCAAACAAGGAGCTTACCCCGGCCGACCTTGGCTTCAAAGAGCAGGCCGAGTTTTCGGTTGGTGTTCCAGTCGTCGATGACCTGTACAATGGGCCGCAACTGAGGTGAAAAGTTATCGAGGACCATGAATCTGGATTTGGTCACCAGGTCCCACCACTGCCAGTTGCTGTGAAATTCCGTCGGGAATTGTGCCAAAGCAGGATGTTTCGGATTGCATAGAATACCCAGAGTATGTGGCGGCTGATTTCTGGTCCAGGCCGTGTTCCAGAAAATTGAAGTAAAACCCGCGGGGATGTCACTATCAATCGAATCTAACGGAGGCATCAGCAGCACTTTCTTACCGGCTTCGAGCCCAGCCGATACCTCCTCGTCCAGGCGCTCGGCAATCAGCAAATTCTCAGGAACCTCAGCATACAGATTGTTCGGATAGACCCAAATATCCCAGTGGTTTGTAAAGGGCGTGTCTTTTAGTGAGACCGTTACTATGAGTTTAGCCGGTGAGGCGACGTTTACAAGCGGCACTTCGATATTTCCCAGTCGGATACCATTGCCTAACGGGACGTTAAGGGACGGTATTTCTCCTGATGCGATTTTTCGGCCGTCAGTATCTTTGACGGACCAGGCAGCAACGGCGTCCCGGAGCGGAGCGGGGCCGAAGTTGGCGATTTCAATATCAGCACGGAATGTTTCAGCCGTTGTCCAGGTGCGTTTTTCCATCCGCAGAAGCGGTACGGTTTCACTACAGTAGCGATGATGCTCTTGCGGTTCGATGTAGCCTTTGGAGTCCCAGAAGGCATCGAGGATGCCGACGAGAGCCGTTCCCTGCCCGGGGAAGTCGTGAATGTCGAGCAGTTGAAAGCCGCCGAAGCCGGGGGTCCGCAGGGCGGATTCTATCTCCTGCTTGTACAGCATGGCCTGCAATTTGCCCGAGGCCATCAGGAAATCCTCGGCCTGGTCGAGCATATGATGCTCGGCGAGTGAATCGCGGACGATTTCAAAATTAAGGGCACGAAGGACGCCGGTGTACTTTTTGATTTCCTTGAGATTGGGAAACACACACCACTGTCCGATTTCGTGGCTGACAACAGGGACATCATATTTTTCGACGAATGAACGGTAGTCCGTAAGTGTTTCCGGCTGTTCGGCGTTGAAGCGACTTTTAAGGCCCGCCCCCCAAAGATGGCCCCGAGGATTGTAATCGCTGTGATACTGGTTTTCAGGAATGATGGGCCAGCCGGCCGCACTGGTATAAAGCCGGCGGGGGTCTTTGGCTTTCCAATAGTTCAACAGATTTCCCAGAAATCTATTTTGATTTTTACCGCCAGGCTCATTCCCATAAGCAAGCATACAAAAGGATGGATGATTGCCATAGATTTTCAGGATACGGTCGCCCTCGGCATAAATAAATTTATCGATGGCTTTACCATCGCCCACTGCTGTCCATGCGGGACATTCGACATGAAAGGTAAATCCCATCCGGTCGGCGGCCTCGAACGCCGCCTCCGGCGGGCACCAGGAATGGAAGCGCATATGATTCAGTCCGTGTGCCTTGGCAGTCCGTAAAATTCGCAGCCATCCGTCAACGCTCATATCCGGATAGCCGGTGAGCGGGAAGATGCAGCACTCAAGTGTGCCTCGCAGAAAGGTAAGACGGCCGTTGATGGTGAATTGTGTGCCTTTTGTGCTGAACCGGCGCATTCCGAACGCGACGGTCTGCCGGTCGGAGAAAACAGCTTTTCCGGCAGTGGCTGTGAGCGATACGGACATCTTGTACATTACGGGAGAGAATTCGTCCCACAGCAACATATTCTCGCCCAGATGATAGTCCACTATGACGGTTGTCTGGTGCCCTGCGGTAGTGAGCTCAACGTTCTTGGCTGCAACCGTGTGCTTCCGTTTGGTATTGTAACTATTGGCGCTAAGTGTAAGTATTCCAGCGGCGTTCTTTCCTATGGAGTTGTTGATAGTGATATGGAGCTTTGCTAATTTGTTTTTCACATCCGGATAGACCTGGACGTCGCTGAGCCATATCTTATCGGTGGCCTGCAGTTCCATACGGCCGATTATACCGTTCCAGTTTGTCTGGGTGTGGTCGCTGACGGAGTGGGCATTTGTTCCGACGTTATATTTAATCGAGTTATCAACACGAATAGTCAATAGATGTCCGCCCGGCGTCATCACATCGCTAAGGTCGTACACGTGTGGCGTGCAGAGACTGTCCCGGGCGCCGACGGCAATATCGTCCACCCAAACCTTTGTCTCCCAGTGACAGCGTTCAAGGAACAAAATGATTCGCCTGCCCGTCCAGTCCTCAGGAATGTCGAGCTTTTTCTGATACCAGGCAGGGCCCACGTAATGTTTCACGGGGGTAAGCCAGAAGGGAATCTTCACGGCGCCGGGCTGTCTGTACTTTTCATACTTGGCGTCCGTAAACCACGAGCGGTCAACAATCTGCCCTGTCCATTTCGTATCGATGGAAATATCGTCGCCATAGCCGTTCTCAGGGACCGAGCCGGGCAGCTTGATACGGTCGTTCAGTATGCTCTTGTGCCACTTCTCTTGTTCGCCGATGTTCTGCGGATCCAGCCGAAAGAGCCATTGACCTGCTAAAGACATAATCTTTCGCTGCCGGCTCTTGCCTTCTGTCAGCTTTGCTTGTGAATCTGCTGATTCTTGGCAGCCGGCACATATTACAATTGCAGCAGCCATTATCATCAGAACTCTGACGGCCTTATCCATCATTTTAACTCCTTGTCACAAGGGGCTTTTAGAGTTGACTTTATAACAAACAATACGAGGTGTCATTGTAATTGCAACAGGGTTGTTCAGGCCATCTTTATTTTGCGTTTTTGTGTGTCAGCTTCCTATCTTTGACACTTGAATACAATGTAGTTAAACCCAAAGTAACGTTCGGAAGTTTATGGAATTTTGTATTTTTACCCATGGAAATTACAAGGCCTTATATAACAAGAACTTACATGGGTTTAATTAAAATTATAACGCAAAAATAAAAAATTTTAATGAATTTGCTTGATTTTGACGATAAATGTTTGTATATTATATGTAAGTACAATGTTAGTACAATTAACCCGACAGCAAAGCAGCGTGAAATCAGTGAGGAGACGAGAAATGAACAAATCAACTACTATAAATGCGCGAATAGATGAGCAAACTAAAAAAAAGGCTCAAAACATATTGAAGATTTTAAATATTCCTATGTCTGAAGCAATATCTATGTTTTTGAGGCAAATTATCCTTCACAAGGGTATTCCTTTTGAGATAAAAATACCTAATGAAGTTACCTTGAAAGCCCATGAATTAGCTAAAGAAGGGAAAGAAATCCACAAATATGAGAATTTGGAAGATTTGTTTGAGGCACTTGAGATTTGAGCGTTATCCATACTACTCAATTCGAAATCGACCTAAAAAGAATCAAAAGGCGTGGATATAACACTGCCAGTCTTAAAAGAATAATTATCAAGTTATATGACCGAAAGAAACTTGGTGCGAGACACAAAGACCATAAACTGAGAGGGCGCTTGAGAGGTTGTCGAGAGTGTCGAGTAGAGCCTGATAATGATGATTGGTTATTATTATATTGGTATCAAGGTACAGATTTAGTTCTTGACCGAACAGGCACTCATGATGAATTATTCAAGAAAATGAGAAAGTCTAAATAAGACACTATTCATATACCCTTCATTTTTCATTTTTCAAAATTAGGACACTACCTTATTTTGCTATTTTGTGTGTCAGTTGGCTTCTTTTGAGCGAGAAGGTGTAGATGACCTCGTTATCAATATTGATTATTTTGTAAGTTACCTG
>JAIVYN010000034.1:0-21160 GCA_048635425.1 Candidatus Aegiribacteria sp. | reverse complement strand
GCTATGGAAAAGGCCGAAATCAAGAAAAACAGTTGGGTTGCATGGTCAGAAGATGATGTTAAGTTGCTCAAGAGACTTTTCCCGCAAGGAAGAGCAAGGGAAATAGCTGAGCGAACTGGACGGCCTTTGACAGCGGTTAGACAAAAAGCATACAGCATGGGGATTAAAACAAGAGAATTGCATCTCTGGTCAGCCAATGAAGTCAAACTGCTCAAGAAACTTTACCCAAGTGAGAACACGCAAAGCATAGCCGATAAACTTGGGCGGTCTTATGTGGCTGTGATTAACAAAGCAAGCAAAATCGGCCTCAAAAAAGTGGGAACAGCTCTCGTTTGCGTTTGGTCAAGACAAGAGGAAGCCCTGCTTAGGAAAATGTATCCAGATAATAGCATACGGGATATAGCGAATCAACTTGGACGGACTGTCTCAATGGTAGCAGGCAAAGCACATAGATTAGGACTTAGAAAATCAAACGCTGTCTGGTCGAAAAAAGAGCTGAACCTGTTGAAGAAACTGTATCCAAGTAGAACGGCACAGCAAATAGCCGACAAAATTGGAAGGTCGGTACAGACGACAAGATTGAGAATAGTCAAATTGGGCCTGAAGAAAAGAAGGCAAAAGGCAAAGACGTGAAACTACTAATGGCCTATTTGGCTGTCTGGAATTAGTAGTAAAACGTAGACCGAGAGGCGAAGATGAAACAGTGCACAAAATGCAAACAGCGGAAAGACAAGAGTGAGTTTCGTAAGAATCGTAAGAACAAAGATGGTTTGGCGTTTTGGTGCAAAAAGTGCTCTCGTGAGTATGCACGCAGATATTACAGGGAAAACAGAGGGACTGTGAAAAGATACTTCAGATATGAGGAGAGCCATCGGACCATTGATGGCGTGAAGCAGAAACGCTGTACCAAATGCAAAAAGTGGAAAGACGAAATTCAGTTTAGCAAGGATAGTAAGAACAAAGACGGATTGGGGTATGATTGCAAAGACTGCGTGCGGGCAGATACTCGAAAGCGTTACAAGAAAGAGGGGAAGGGCCTGAAAACATATTATCGATATGAGGAGTGTCATCGAGTTATTGAAGGGGTGAAACAAAAGCGATGTAGAAGGTGCAAGAGGTGGAAGGCCGAGAGTGAGTTCTACAAAAGCAAGTTGTGTAAAGACGGCTTGCAGGTCCTATGCAAAGCATGTTCAAATAAAGCTACCAACAAGTCTCGTAAGAAGCGGCGGAAGGCTGTGCGGAATTGATAAAAGTAGGCAAGTCTATCGACTGTTTGCATATAAAAGAGCGGGCCGAGGAGGAGGTAGGGTAGTCCAACTCGGCCCATTAGATTCCGTTCCATAGTATTATACGATTGGCAATAGTGAGAGTTCAGGAAGATAAAGAGCGGACATAAAAAAAGCCCCTGCGGTGCGGAGGGAGAGGAAAAAGCGTGATACGCGCAGGGGCTTGATGACGGTATTTATAAAAACAAAGCTACAGCATTTTGCGTCTGTGGAGGAGCCAGCCGGTAAATGTTAAGCCGAGTACAACCTTCCTTCAGGGCTGCCGTGCAGCCTCAAAATCACCCAGACTGGTATTGCACCACAGGTTATTCGGGGAAAGCCTCTGAAACTGGCTATCTATTCTTGTACCGAGTTTTTGGCTTCTGAATGTACTCAAGGATTGCATAGTTGACTCTGAAATACCGGATAAGTATTACAAAAAGTCTGTCATCAATTTGTAGATAGTCAGGTAGTTTCTGATACCTCGTGGGGACGGTCAACTCGTAGTACTCCCTGTGGTGCGACTGGTAGTGATACATCTTGGCGGTGAGAGTCTCGCCTTTGGGATATACAATGATATATGTTTCCTCATCGAGTTGAGTCTCCCCCAGCCTGGTATGATAATTTATCGGTATTGTAATTGGATGAGAGCCACGAACAAAGGATGGGGTTACACACCATGTGAAGGCAATAGCATTCATATTGATACCTCCTGTTAATGTTTTTGGAACGCCTCGCAACTAATATGATTATATCCTCCTGAATGTTGCCAGGCAAGGAAATAATGCACCAAAAAGCCAAGTAGAACGCCAAGTTTGGATATTGAATCCATAAGCATTGTAAAAACAAGGGATTATGAAACACAGAATCAGACAGATAGTCCGAACATCCTGTCTGGGTTCCCCAGTCGGCATTTCTGTGACCTTGTGAGTCGAGTTAACAAACCCTTAAATTGTCAATATTAAAGCTGATTGTTAAACTTATTTTGTTCTGGCTTCTGAGCTGCGTACCTTTAAGCGATTGGCTGCTTCTTCGGCGTTCTTGAGATATTGTTTCATGGTAGTAAGTGAGACCGTGGCCGGGAGATTTTCGTACTCCCCCCTAAGTTTGAGGGTTTTCCCTTGCATAATTCTGTCTGCCCACTATGATAATTAAGAATTGAGCACACCTTGGATTCTCGGTTCAGAAGCAGGATGCTCCGGGTTGCGGTTGGCCTCTATATAACGCTGAAGAGAACAGATTCTTAGCCGTGACTTGTCGCTCGTGAAGTACCGATAACCGGCTGAACAAGGATTGGCAATTCCCTGGCGATCATTGCCAGCCTGTTAGCTCGAGTGTTACTTTAACCAGCAAGCAAAGTATTTCGAAGACTGAACTGAATTAAAAAACCTAACTTAACTTATGGATTGGAGAGAAGAGCAATGAGCACCGAACTTCAGATAAGTATCGGCATCGCTAAGCTCAGGGTCAACCTGTCCGAGTTTGTTTCGGTAATAAAGAATCTCGGCACAGCCGCCACTGGAGCCGCAGTGCAGGAAGAGATCCGAGCCGCCATCAAGAAGATGATAAGAGAGGTACGCAAAAATTACGACACAGTCGTCGACGCCCTAACCCCGCTTTATGAGATGAACACTAAACGCAAATTTTCGCTCCGCTTTGCCAAAGTCCGAGCGGCCTTCAAGAAGAAATATCTGAAATCGGGCAGTCTCGTTCGGACTCACTGTCGCATCGTCGAGCAACATCTATGGAAACTTAGAACGCGCAGGCGATGGATGAGCAAGCTACCGTTCGTGAAGCGTTCCTTTAAACGCCTTGAGATCCTCTGTGATTCATGGTTGGCTGTGGACACCGAACTCATCGAGGACATGGAAAAATTCATTGGGTCGCTGAACGGATTCCTGAACGGGATCGCACGGCTCGAGAAGAGAGAACCAGGAGAAGCTCACAGGAATCTCGAAGCCTGTCTCGAGCAGATCGAGGTCGATTTCCGAGACATAGAAGCAAAACTCGGCGACCTCGAAGTGATCAGCAAAAGGCTCTAAGTCCGGGGGACGGTCTATACATAAGGACAGACTATAATGTTCCAGTTATGATATTTGGAACAAGAATATGGTGGACGGCGTTACTGGACTGTACGATTGAATTTACAGGGTTTTAACAATGGGAATGGGGCATCATATCTCTATCACGCTGGCTTATCCCCCCTATTGCACTCTATCTCAAGGGTGCAAACCTCTCCGCATCTTCAAGATGCATCTCGCTTTTGTTGTTGCTTCTTCCGTATAAGCAACAAAATAAGTCAGCACATAGAAAGGCCTCATTCCCGTCCTTGCCTGCATGCTGCCAGACCCAACGCAATCGCCAGGTGCGTCTTGCCGGTTCCAGGTGAACCTATCAGACAGCAATTTTCTTTTTTATCAATCCATTCGCCCCGGGATGTTTCCAGAACCTTTTGTTTATTTAGCGAAGGCATGACACTGAAGTCATAACTCTCAAAGTCCTTTGAGGCAATAGAAACCTCTGGATCCAGCTTCGTTACGAATCCAAGCTCTGACGATGTCGAACTGCTTCCGTGGTGATTGACATGATAAGAGATTATTTACGGCAATAGAGTAGGCATGTCAAACCAAAAATAAAGAAGTTGCAGAGATTTTTCTACTTGCCTGTTCTACCGTCAACCACTCCATTTACCCATCTTATTAGGCCAAACAGGCCAAAAACGAGGGCGCTGTCGCCGCTGTGTTGGCCACGGACGGGATTTGCGGCCCGTAGTAGGCCAGAATCCCGTGTCGGGGCCGTGTGGCGTTTTCAGCTGATTTTTGGCCCAGAATATGTCAGAAGCATAGTAGAGCCTCTGAGAAACATGCAAGAGTATATCCAAAAACAAACTGAGCAGACAAAGGCATTTTTTGAGGCTCTTGAAAAGTCAAGAAATTCAGATATTAAAGCATTTACATGGATGATAGACAATGGTTGTGAAGCTCTTTTACATGGCAGAATATTGTGACACTCTTCAATCGAAAGAGAAGAGAAACAGAGAACACAAAGCATGCCTAAATGATTGAGCTTTACGTCTACTCGACCAAGATGTCACCTGAAAATCGTGATGTTTTCCAACTCCTGAAAGAGGTGACTTTTCGAAGAATTCTGGCATTTTTTCAGCTCGCGAGAATGGGGGCATTTTGGTGGCATCTGTGTATGGCCCAGTGCGCTCTGATTGGCTGGTGGGACTGGTCCGAGAGCTTCTGACATATCTGTGGTCTTCGCAATTAATAGAGCTAATGATGAATTTGAGTTGCTAAGGCACGTCATGTTGAATCTGCCGGAATATTGTTGAAATTAAGATGGAATTACAGTATTATGAGACTTGAAGCTTGCAGGAGTGTTTCAATGAAATCTAAATGGGAAATCCGGCTTGATTAAGAATGAAGAAACAAAAGGAGGATATTGACATGAGAAGAAAACAAAGATCTGCGTTATGGTTGAGCCTCAGTTTTTCCTTGATCCTGCTCGCATCGATATCTGCGACCGCTCAGGAAACGCTTCTTCTGCACTATTCATTCAATGAAGGCGTAGGTGATCGTGTCCGGGACGTAAGTGGTAATGAGAACAATGCGATCATGCACAACATGGACGACACATCCTGGGTAGACGGCAAGGAGGAGAGGTTCGGAACGTGCCTGGTCCTTGACGGCATCAATGATTACTTGACAACGGACGGCTTCTTTAGCGAGCCATTGGACGGCGATTTTACCTTGTCCATGTGGTTTACTGGCACGCCCGGCCGCAGAGCTCGCTTGTTTCAACTCAGGAGTGGCGATGCACAGATGGTGAATGTTCGCATCATCGATGACATTCTGAGCATTGATGACCATGGCGGGGTGCAGGCCGAAGTCGAGGGTGATGTGATCGTCGCCGATCAACAGTGGCACCATTTTGCAATTGTGCGCAGTGGTCTGTCTCTGATCGCATACCTTGACGGTGAGCAACATATGGAGACCTCTTTGGAGGAAGTCCTGGCTATGGACAATGTCTCAATCGGCGTGCGAGACAGAGACGGCGAACAGGACGACTATTTGCCCGGCAAGGTGGATGAGTTCAAGCTTTATACAATAGCGTTTGATGCCGAAGATATAGAAACCATCATGGCCCCCGGTGGATCTTTTCCCCAGGCCTCGGGACCGAATCCGAAAGACGACGCCCTGCATCCGGACACATGGGCAAATCTTAGCTGGTCGCCGGGAGATTTTGCTCTCTCACATGATGTATATTTCAGTAACAATTTTGACGATGTTGACAACAGTGCCGAAAGTACGTTCATAGGTAATCAGGCCGGAACAGATCTTATTGTTGGCTTTCCTGGATTTGCTTATCCGGACGGTCTTGTTCCCGGTACGACTTACTACTGGCGAATCGATGAGGTCAACGACACTGAGCCGAACAGCCCATGGAAAGGCAATGTCTGGAGCTTTAGTATTCCTCCCAAGACTGCATACTTTCCCGAACCTGCTGATGGTGCGGAGTCTGTCGAACTGAATGCGAAGCTGAAATGGACAGCTGGTTTCGGCGCAAAACTGCACACTGTTTATTTCGGTGACAATTTCGACGACGTCAACAATGGCACAGTAGGAGTCCCTCAGGGATCTACAACCTACGACCCCGGTCCGCTTGAACTGGCTAAGACCTTCTACTGGCGGGTAGATGAGTTTGATATTATCGAAACGCATAAGGGCGACGTCTGGAGCTTTACTACTGAGGGCGCCGTCGGGAACCCGAACCCGGCTAGTGGTGCTGTGGATGTAAAGCAGACACAGATTCTTACCTGGTCACCGAGTGTCTTTGCAGGTTCGCATGAGGTCTATTTCGGAACAGATGAAGATACCGTGAAAAATGCCGACACCGGTTCACAGGAGTATAAAGGCACCAGAGACCTTGGTGCTGAGACCTATGACCCCGGAAAGCTTGAGTGGGATACCACCTACTACTGGCGTATTGATGAGGTCAATAACGCCAATCCAGATAGTCCGTGGCCAGGCATCCTCTGGAGCTTCACGACCGCTAACTTCCTTGTCGTGGACGATTTTGAGTCCTACAATGACCTTGACCCCACCGACCCCGAGAGCAACAGGATATTTAATGCGTGGTTGGACGGATACGACGACCCGACAAACGGTTCTTTAGTTGGTTATGACACTCCTCCTTTCGCAGAGCAAACCATCGTTCACGGAGGCATCCAGTCGATGCCGCTTTACTACGACAACAGTGTTGGGTACTCTGAGGCAACTTTGACGTTGACTTACCCGCGTGACTGGACGGAGAAGGGCGTTAATACATTGTCACTGTGGTTCAGAGGCGATTCAGATAACGCTGCTGAGACGTTGTATGTGGCTCTCAACGGCAATGCAATTGTCACGAATGATAATCCTAATGCAGCACAGGTAGAAGAGTGGACAGAATGGACTATCGACCTGCAGGTGTTTGCTGACCAGGGCGTGAACTTAGCCAATGTAAATACGATTGCCGTTGGTCTTGGCAACAGGAACAATCCATTAGCTGGTGGTTCAGGTACGATGTACTTTGATGATATTCGTCTGTATCCACCGCCGCCGACGGAACCAGAAGCACCATAAGCTGTGTTAGTGGTAATTCTCATAGATGAGGTTTTTAATGCCTGTTGAAAACAAGGGTGTTTTGGTGTGTGGCCAAAGCATGGTAATTTTAATTTTTTGAACCCCGCCCGTCGTAGACGGGACGGGGTGAAGGAGGACTATTATGTCTAAGAAATTGATTTATCTGGTTTCTTTTGTTTTTTTGCCGGCCATCGGCAGCCTGGCTCAGGCCGGTCTTGCGGAATGGGAGGCGGCCATAAACAGTGCCAATCCGCTTCATTGGTATAAGTTTGATGAGACCGCCGGAACCGATTGCGTCGATTCCGGCAGCGAAGGCCTGGGGGGTACCTATGATGGTGTAACGTTAGGTGAGCAGGGACATTTCGGTGCAGGAACGGCTGTGAGATTCGACAGGAGCCCAGAGAATCGTGTCAATCTTACCGGCGGTACGGACCTTGACACTTCTTGGACGGTAGAATATATCGTCATGAATATGAAGCCGGCGGCCGCTCAAGATTCAATGGCACTGCATGACAGTGACAGCACTTCGGTTCGGCTGGCCGGCTGGACCGCATTGGGCGAGGTCGGCTTTACCCTGTATGGGGTCGAAGACTATCAGTTCACACCGGAAGAAGGATTAACTTTGGAGGATTTGGTGATACCGGTGGGCGAATGGATGCACTTGGCATTCCGCAGGGACGACGCAGGCGGTACGCAAATATTCTTCAATGGTAAACTTGTAGGAACCAGTACGGACAGCGTTGCGTTCCCACGGCTAAGAATTGGCGGTCGTGGCGGCGGCCCTGCCGATTGGCTTGATGCCGTTCTGGACGAATCTGTTGTTTTTGGCAGGGCCCTGACAGACGCTGAGATTATTGCTCATGCTGCTACTGCCAGTCTTGCGGGGCTTAGTGCTAATAATCCCAGCCCGGCTAATGGTGCCTTCAACGAGGATACGTGGGCGAACCTTAGCTGGTTGCCGGGATATGGTGCGGTCTCGCACGATGTGTACCTCGGTGAGAATTTCGACGATGTGGACGCCGGTGCCGAAGGCACGTTCCAAGGCAATCAGCCCTCGACGTTTATTGTTGCCGGCTTTCCCGGATTTGCTTATCCGGACGGTCTTGTTCCCGGCACAACTTACTACTGGCGGATAGATGAGGTTGAGACCGATGGTACTACAATACACAAAGGTAATGTGTGGAGCTTTACGATTCCCCCCAAAACCGCCTATGCACCCGACCCGGCTGATGGTGCCGAGTTTGTAGAACCGGATGCGAAGCTTAGCTGGACGGGAGGTTTCGGTTCAAAATTGCACACCGTGTACTTTGGTGAGAGTTTTGACGATGTGAACAATGCCGCTGGGGGACTTCCTCAGGGAGCTACGATCTATACTCCCGACACACTAAAATTGGCTAAGACTTACTATTGGCGGGTCGATGAGTTTGATGCCGTCGACACGTATAAAGGCCACGTCTGGAGCTTTACTACTCAGGGCGCCGTCGGGGACCCGAACCCGGCTAATGGCGCTGTGGATGTAAAGCAGACACAGATTATTACCTTCTCGCCGGGAGTCTTTGCAGCTTCGCATGAGTTATACTTCGGCACTGATAAAGATGCCGTGAAGAATGCCGCTACCGGCTCGCCGGAGTATAAAGGCACAAGGGACCTTGGTGCTGAGAGCTACGACCCCGGAATGCTTGAGTGGGATACTGCTTACTACTGGAGGATTGATGAGGTCAATAACACCAATCCAGACAGTCCGTGGACAGGCATCCTCTGGAGCTTTACGACTGCCAACTTCCTTATCGTGGACGATTTCGAGTCCTACAACGACATTGACCCACCTGACCCCCAGAGCAACAGGATATTTGAAGCGTGGCTGGACGGTTATGAAATCCCGACAAATGGAGCTCTCGTTGGTAATGAGCTTCCTCCTTATGCCGAGCAAAGTATTGTTCACGGCGGCATCCAGTCGATGCCGTATTTCTACGACAACAGTGTTGGGTACTCTGAGGCGACTTTGACGTTGACTTATCCGCGTGACTGGACGGAGAAAGGTGTAAACACACTGACAATTTGGTTCAGAGGCGATTCGGATAATGCTGCCGAGACGTTGTATGTTGTTCTCAATGGCAGTGCGGTGGTCAATCACGATAATCCTAATGCAGCACAGACAGGCTCCTGGACAGAATGGAGTATCCCCCTGCAGGCATTTTCCGATCAGGGCGTGAACTTAGCCAATGTCAATACGATTGGCCTTGGATTAGGCGACAGGAACAATCCGGTTGCTGGTGGTTCAGGTACGATGTACTTTGACGATATTCGACTGTATCTACCGGCACCGTAAGCCGGAATTTACGTGACAATTGAAATTGAGAGGTTGACCCCGTTAGATAACGTCGTATTTTTCATATCTAACGGGGTTGATATAGCAGATTTGCGTCACTTGTACGTGCCTGCGCCCCTGTGCTTTCTTTCGAAAGCAAGAATGGGGGTAACAGAGGTACAGGTGCGGTTACGCAAGTTCAGGCAATTCAGGGCCTGTACCGACTGATTCGGTATAGGCCCTTTTAATTGATAAGTATATAACCACCCAATAAATTTGGGGATTGATTATTTAGCGAGTTCTTCCACAAAAAACCTGCCTTTTCAAATTAGTATTGTTAATATAGGCCGCCATGTACGCATTTATATCCATCATAATATCGTTGGCTGTGCTGGTAACGCTGCTTCGGCTGAAGGTCAAAATAGGCTTAGCTATGGTGATTTCAGCCTGTCTGTCGGCGCTGCTGTTGGGTGTTTGGCCCTGGGACGTCGGGCGGACATTGACTGAGGAATGGCAAAGCCAGCCGTTGACGCGAACCACGGGTTATCTTTTCGTGTCACTGACGGCCCTGCTGCTGCTGGTCAATGTCATCGGTGCGGCGATGAAAGAGATCGGCCTTTCTCAACGGCTGGTACCGGCGATGCAGGGTCTGTTCAAAAGCCGCAGGTTTGCGTTAGCACTGATACCGCTGATGATGGGGATGCTGCCTACGCCCGGCGGCATCATGCTCTCGGCGCCAGTGGTTCGCGAGGCCGGCGATAAAATCGGGGTCGAGCGCAGCCGGCTGGCCGCCATTAACTTCTTGTTCCGCCATCAATGGGAACCGGTTTGGCCGCTTTTTCCGGTGGTACCTTTTATTCAAAGCCTGCTTGGTATCTCGGCACTTACTCTCTTTTGCTACCATATTGTGTTATCCGGTGCGGGTATCGTGGGCGGTATCATTGTCCTGCTAATGTTTGGTATTCCGCCGAAACGTCCCGAACACCAGCAGGTCAAGCGTCACATAAGCCATAACCTGCGTGACTTATTGCACGCCTTTTGGCCTATCGCATTTACCGCAGGTTTATATGTTGCCTTTGACCTGCCGCCTGCGGTCGGTATCTTTTTGGCCATTATCGGATTGCTGATGATACACAAAGTTCCCTTTAAGCGCTGGCTGTCCGTCTTCAAGGCTGCCCGCGAGCCGGACATGGTCCTGCTTATTTTCGGCGCGCTGTTTTTTAAGCTCAATCTCGAGACCAGCGGCGCCATCGGCAGCGTCGTAGAATTTCTTACAAACGCCCATGTGCCGCCGCATTTACTGCTGTTCGGCCTGCCGATGCTGGTCGTCTTCACGACAGGAGTAACTATGCCGACCGTAGCGATTACCTATCCGTTCCTTATCGCCTTTATCGGCACCGGGTCCGAGGTCAGGATGGGGCTGGAAGTATTGGCCTTTTCCGGGTTGCTTTTCGGCCTTTGGCTCACACCCGTTCACCTCTGCCTGACCCTCTCGGCCAGCTATTTTCAAACTTCGCTGCTCAAAATTATCTTTAAATTGTTGCTGCCGGTTGCGGGTGTCGCCGTTACCGGCGTATTGATGGCTGTCTTCTGCAGCTAAACAGGTTCATTTGGTTGACGAAGACTCCGAAGACGGTAAGATTGGGCCGGAATAGCCATACGGATTCAAGTGATAGTATTCGGCAAAGGAGATAACATTGCTTGGAATCGATAATATCTTTGAAGTTATTTTTTTTGTGGGTTTTGTTATAGGCTCGGTTATACGCAAGGTATATACATTCAGATGCAGACACAGCAAAGCCACCAAAAAGCGGATGAGTCTTGTGGATATTATTTTGATTAGCGCTGCGGGTGTGGGGATGGTTCTACCTTTTTTCTATCTGTTTACGCCTTGGCTGGATTTTGCGGATTATGACCTGCCGGGATGGTTAGGCTGGATTGGGACGGTGGTTTTTGCGATGGCCCTCTTTCTGCTTTGGAGGTCACATGCCGACCTCGGGCGCAACTGGTCGGCAACACTGCAAATCAGGCGGGAACACTCGCTCATAACGGACGGCATATACCGCTATATACGACATCCGATGTATGCGGCCCATCTGCTGTGGGCAATTGCACAAGGGCTGTTGTTGGAGAACTGGCTCGCAGGCTGGGCGTTTCTCGTGATTTCTGTTCCTTTTTATCTTTTGCGGGTGCCGAAAGAGGAAAAGTTGATGCTTGAGCAATTCGGCCAGGAATACCGTCAGTACATCAGCCGAACCGGCAGGATGGTTCCATATCTTCCGGGCAAACCTCGCAAATAAATGATTTCTTCCGTCACTATCATCCCGATATTAAAAGACCTTTGGCAAGTTGCTAAATGCAGCTATTTTGTTGTTTTCTTCGATTTTCTACATCAAGACCAGCTATTGCCAAAACTGTGGCGCGGTGGTATCCTTAGTACATTAGCCAGAGTTGTTGAGCAAGCTAATCTTTTTTCGTATTGATAGAAATACAAAGTAAAGGCCAGGGCATGCATGTATCGACCAGGATTGTGCAGGACTCGGCAGTGTGAGGAGAGAGCTTATGGTAATTAGTCGGCGGACATTCATTGTTGATTCGGCCTTGATGGCCTTCGTCGGATTGCGCAAGCTAAGTGCAAAACCCTCTGAGAAAAAAACGACACCACGTATTGAGTTCAAGATACGCACTTTGACGAGTGGCCCAAAGCATCATTTCTTCGGGTATTACGGAATTTGTCCCTGGAACAAATCAGGCCGATTCCTTGTCTGTCTGGAAAGCAGCTTTCAAGACCGTATGCCCTCTCAGGGTGAGGCGGCGGCCATTGGGCTGGTAGATTCGAAGACCGGTGAATTCAGCAAAGTTGCCGAGACACGTGCCTGGAATCTACAGCAAGGGGCAATGCTGCATTGGAACCCGCTCAATCCTGAAAACGAGATCATTTACAATGACCAATATGACAATGATATTGCCTCGGTTGTCCTGGATGTGAAATCGCGCAGGAAACGTGTTCTGCCTCGGGCCGTGAGTTGCGTTAGCCATAATGGCAAATGGGCGTTAAGCTTGACCTACGGCAGACTGGGACGGCTCCGGAAAGTTGTCGGCTATGGAGGAGCAAAAGATCCCAACCCCGATAGTCCTGCGCCGGACAACGACGGCATTTTTCTGATGGACCTTTCGACGGGCAAAAGCAAGCTGGTTGTCTCCATCGCCCAGGTCTATGAGCGCTTGGTCAAAAAACATCCGCTCCTGCGGGGCCGCCACATGTGGTTCAACCACTCAGTCTTCAATAAGAATGATACCCGGTTCTTCTTTCTTGCACGAGCTAACCTGCCACCCAGAGAGCGCAGATATACGGCCATGTTTACAGCGAATCTGGATGGTTCTGAGCTGCGGGAAGTGGTCCCATTTGATAAAAGAGTCTCGCACTTCGACTGGCGCAACAATAAGGAGATCATCGCGACTTTTTCGATGGATGGGCCGGACCGCAAGCACGTGCTCTTTACAGATGGTAAAGCAGACTATGGGGTAATCGGTGACGGATTCTTGGATTTCGACGGGCATTGCAGTTTTTCCCCGGACCAAAATTGGCTCGTAACAGACCATAAGCATCACGACACACTGGAGCAGTCTCTGCTAATTTACAACCTGCGGAGCAAACAAAAACTGGTGCTGTGCAGGTATAACATGAGAGAGAAAAAATATATGTCAGGGAACGTGCGCTGCGATTTTCATCCGCGTTGGAACCGCACGGGGGACAAGCTCTGCTTCGATGCAATCGAGCCCACAAATGGGACCAGGCAGCTTCACATTGTGTATTTGAAAGGTCTGTGACCTGTCCGGAAGGGCACTTTTAAAAAGTTCTGTACAGAAGCACTGTGAATCCGCCTATAAAGAATCAACCATAGAGATAATGGACAGAGACTATTGCCGTTCCTGACGGATTTACCCGCCAGAGACGTGCGCTACGCATATCGCCAACCTTGTTCCAGCCAGGCGTATTCGTGGCTGGAGATGCAGGTGCGAGCAACTTTTTTGAGTCGTTCGCGCCGGTCGGGCGAGAGCTTCGTCCAGGAGGCGCTTAAGTTCTCTCGGACCTGGTCAAGGGTGTGGACACCGCATGTGCAGATGTCGATAAGTTTGTTCTCCAGCACGAAGGCGATCAAGTCACGGGGCAGGCCGGCGTCGGCGCCTTTAAGGTCGCGATTTTTTAGGAGAGCACCGCGAACGAAGGGCTTGATGGTAATCACTCCTAATCCTTTTTTCTTGGCCGCCGGCAGCAGCTCTTCCGCAGCGCGATGTCGCACATTGTAGGGTATTGAGCAAGTGTCGAAGTAGTCACCAAACTTCTCAAACGCTTCCAAGAACAGTTCGGGCGTGAAGTGGCAGCCGAATCCTGTGAATCGAATCTTTCCCTGCTGTTTTAGTTTGTCGAGCGCTTCGATTGAGTAGGACATGTCCCAATAGCCTGACTGCGGCGTGTCATTCTCTGTGTTGCAGAGCAGGCAGAGGTCAACATAATCGGTTTGCCACAGCTTCAGGCGGTCCTCAGTCCACTTGTATATCTCCTGTTTGTCGGCTTTGATGCCCTTCATTTTGTGGGAAACACGGATGGAGACAATGAATTTATCTCGCGCGTTCAGCCTTTTGAGCGCCTCGCCGGGCACACTGGATTCTTCCAGCGCTGTGCAGGAATCGAGAAAATTCACTCCCATTTCCATCCCCTCGGCAATCATCCGGACGGCCTCGTCGATAGTAGGCCTGCGATACCCTCCCTGGCCATCAGGAACCTGCTTGTACGCCCAGCTATGGCCTCCGATTCCAATTTCAGAGATGCGCAGACCGGTCTTGCCGAGCACTCGATACTTCACCTTGCGGTTAGTCGTTTTCGAGCTGCCCGTTTCTGACGCCAATACCGACTGTGCATCCCCTAAAAATGGCGCCGCTATTCCTCCAGCCATACCAAGCCCGAACTGTTTAAGGAATTGCCTGCGTGTCGAGCCGCCCGTCCTTCGTAGTCCCGATTTTATCGGGACGGAGGATGGAGCTTTGGTCTGGTGTTTCGATATGCGTTTGGTCATTCTATATGTCCTCCAAACATTTCGGTATCTGTACCAAGATTCTACCCCATTCTTCTCTGGGTTGCAAGGGATTCTTCGGTCTAAGTCGATTCGAGGAGAAAAGTGCCCGGCCTTTGACTTGAAGTTCGTCCTTTGACTCTACTCAGGTCGAACACTGAGCGTTGTCGAATGTGTTCGGCGTTCTAAATGGCTAAAATCTCCAAACGAAGCCTACACTAAGCGCATCAGCCGCCGCTGTTTGCTGGTACTCGATGTTGAAAGAAAGGTCTTCGGCAATATCCACCTGGGCGCCAATATAACCGCCGAAATTCAAACTCTCATCGAGTTCCCAAGAGTATTTCGAAGTTAAAAGACCTCCTCCACTTGCCTGGCTAAATTCATCGTCCAAATCGCCAACAACGAAGTGGAAGAACGGACCGCCATAAATCGAAATATTGTCTGCCAGCTTGTAAGTGGGGCCTACTGCGACCTGGATTTCCGTAATACTCATCTCAACGAAGTCAGCCGCTGCCCAGTGCGCGGCATTTAGTTGCCCGTCAAATTCAGCCCAACTGGCTTGAAACAGTCCGCCTAATTTCAGTTTGTCATTTTCGTAAAAGGTTGCCTTGATACCGCAGCCAACGGTGAAGTCAGCGTGGTTATCAAATTTTTCTGCGTCTTCCCAAATCGAGTCGCCAAACGTAGCGGTTGTTGCGCCCAGACGCAAAAAAACATCCAAGCCGTCGATGATGCCGTATCCAAGGTTGAAATAGGCCTTATTTGTTTTGAAATTTTTGAGTGTCAAGGGATCCGCATTCCCTGAGTCGTAAAACACACCATCAAGCTGCTCGATCCAAATACCATCGTTCAATTTCAAGTCCATCGTGCCGTATGAGTATTCAATCCCTTCTTCAAACTGCCCTTGTCTAAGATCGGCCGTTGGGGGCCCCATCGGGTCCAGGGCAAAGGCAGCCGAACGGCCCACCATAAGCACAAAACCTAACAACCAAATACTCCTGCTATTTCCGGCCTTTGATAAAAACATTTCCCTTTTCATGTTTAATCTCCTCTCTTTTTTTTCTTTCACCATAAAAAATGATTTTACTCAGTTTTACTCAGTGGCTGCGAAGTAAATGTCATCATCGGCGTCCTCTCATATAAGGCATCTCACCATAAAAAGGTAACGTACTTGTCGAGATTTTTTCTTGCACTGCGGTGTGACAATCCTTTTGCGATTGCAATACAGTACGAAGCTGCCCTGCTTTGAACCCGCTTTTGACAAGCTGTCTATTGAAGAGCTAATATTTTTTATGCCATACATTCCGTTACCAACCGTCAAGTTGCTGCCTTTTATATATAGAGCTTTGGAACACGACTGTATCAGAATGATGCAGCCGAGATAGGCGGTACGAAAAGACGGGAGGTTTTTGACATGAGAGCACTACGATTCATACAGAAATGGTTGTGTAAATTCTGGGCTTCGGGCGTGAGTTTATCAACGGGAATTGACTCACACAGGTGGGAAAGCAAAATCGAGA
Organism: Candidatus Aegiribacteria sp.; assembly: GCA_048635425.1. Lineage (GTDB taxonomy): Bacteria > Planctomycetota > Phycisphaerae > Sedimentisphaerales > Anaerobacaceae > NIOZ-UU13. The sequence goes on along the minus strand of JAIVYN010000034.1, from coordinate 5,362 downwards.
TCTTGGGACGTTTGTCGAGCAGGTGCCATTAAATGCTAAGGTAGAACAAGCTGGATGAGAGGGGTAGGCACGGCAGACAAAACAAAATATTGCACGAAATGCTTCTCTAATCTGCCAAATCCGCTGCCTATGTTTATTGCTGCATGAACTCGATGCACGAAACCGACCTGTGCGGCAAGGCTGCTGTCAGTGTCTTGCCGTCAAAATGGATGTCTTTTTGAGTTATCCGGCCGATCTGTCTGGGCTCATCCGGTTCAGGGACATCGTTTAGGCGCCCTTGTAAAACGTGGTGTACCGCACGGCCCTTAAGGCGACCAAAAGCAGAAACATCGATTGTAACATCCTTCGATTGTTCAAGGCTCCGGTTGATGGCATGAAAATAGATACGTCTTTGACCTGCCGTGGCAAGTGCGTCAATGTAGGCGACCTTTCCTTTTGGCCTAATGCCACCCATTTGATATGGCTGCTGATATGTTGGCACGTTCCTGCTCACCAGAGCAAGCAATTTATCTCCGTGGTGCTGTGAGTAGAACATGGTTACCTGGCCGGTTGGCATATAGAAAGGGGGAACCTTGCCATCCGCATCTGCTTTTATGCTCGTGATGCCCCAGGAGTTACCTACGAGCATAGATTGGCAGCCCAGCTCAATCACATCCGCCGCTCGCATAAAAGCGTGCAGATATCCGGCAGCGCCAAGCCCCTTGGCAAAGCTCGAATCCAACGCCGGCCCGGGGCCGGAGTACCTCCACCAGCCATTCCAATTCCATTCGGTCACCGCAACCTTATAGCCGAGCCTTCGTGCAGCATTTATGCCGGGGTGGTTAATAATCGACCGACCTCTTTCATCGAACCACGTTACAGCTATCCAGGCACGCCAGATTTCGTCGGTGGAAATCTCATGTATTGGGACTTCTTTACCGTTTTTCACCACTTTCGTAATGGCCCATGGTGAATAGAAATGTGTGGCAAAATAGGACACCTTGTCCCCCAGTTGTTCGTGCACCTGTCCTACAATCCCGGACATATTGCCATCGTGGCCATCGACGATGATTTCAATAGAAGGGTCTACAGACCGCATCGCTTCAATGTATGCTGCCAGACAGTCAACGTAAAACTGAGGTGCCGCATCAGGCAAAATCTGCCTCAACTGCTTTACGAAAGCCCAGGTTTCATTACCGATTTGAAAATATTTCACTTTATAGGGTCCGGCCCGACCATTTCCGGCCCGCAGGGACGGCCAATTGTACATACCTTCCGGAAGCTTCGTTACAACAGGTGCGTTGCAGTAAGCAACTAATGCCGCCGCGTGCATGGCAGCTTCTTTCAGGGGCTTTTTCCTGAGCAGAGCATCTCGGAAATTCACTACAAGGATAGCTTCTGCGTCAACGTCTTCACAAAATTGAAGGAACTCATCATAGCCAAAGTTATTGGTCACCTTGTGTCCACGATGGCCGGTGCTGACAGGCCGCTGAGCCGCTCGGCCTGGTACGTTATCGACCATATCGCGCCAATCTAAGAAATCTACATCGGTCCCACCGGGGAATCTGATAACCGGTATTTCCATTTCCCCTAATAGCTTCAACACACGGGGTTGGAGTTTCCGTGTGCCGGGAATTCGTGCCCCCTCGACACCGATCTCACCCCAGCTTGGCCTCTCCATAAACTGGCCGAATATGCGTTGGTCAATCTTATGGAGGACCTCTCTCTTAATAATAAACGAAGTATCAGCCGAATCTGCATTTTGATATGCGGACGTGACGACCTGCGATTGGCATAAACAAAGAACAAAACATATAGTAACTAAATTTACCGGGCGAAATCTAGTTCTGTCAATTAGTAACATAGCGTTTTCCTTGAGAGAAGAAAATGCAATGCATAGAAGCAGAAAAATACCTATTTCTGAATCCGATACAATTTTGATATGGTTCGAATAATCAAGCTGCCCCTAAGAGCAGCCGGCGTCGCCATACACATTTCATTGAGCTTGTTGCAACCGAGGACCTTGAACTCAGGGCCGGCTTGAATGACGAAAGTATCGCCATCCTCACTCAGGTAAAATATCTTACCCTTATTCGCCCAGGGGGAAGATGTGAAGGCCGTCGCTCCGGCAGCGATTCGCTGCCTGCTGTAAACCTCGCTGCCTGTCTTAGCATCGTAGCAGCTAACAAAGCCCCTGTCATATAGGACATAGATATAATCACCGTATGCAATAGGTGATGGATTATACGGGCCTCCTTTTGCTTGCCACCACGCTACGTATTTGTTGCTGTCCTGGCCTTCTTTGAGGGTGATATCGCCCTGGGCGCCCGGTCGAATCGCACATAAGGGCCGCTTCCGGTCGCCAACATACCCGGAACTGATATAGAGCAAGCCATTCTTTGCAAACGGAGTGGGAATAACAATAGACGACATGCCGCCCATCTCCCATAACAATCTGCCATCGAGGTCGTACGCCCTAACCTTGCCCTTTCCCGATGTGATTAATTCGGTCCGTCCCGGCGCGCCGGGATTCTCCCAGACGTACGGAGTGGCCCAATTGCTCTTCTCATCACGGTCAGCACGCCATATTTGTTTGCCTGTCTTCTTGTCCAGCGCAATCAGGAAGGATTGCTCTTCGTTGTCATTCACGATAAAAAGCCGGTCTTTGTATAGCACCGGCGACGCGGCGGTGCCCCAGTTATAGCAAATCTTGAAACTTCCCCACCTTTTGGACCACAACATGTTACCGTCCAGGTCGTAACAAAACAGGCCTACGTTGCCGAAATAGGCATATACCCGCTCACCATCGGTAACAGGAGTTTCGGAAGCGTACGTATTTTTAATGTGTAGAGAATGCTGAGGCACTCCTTCGTGGGCGAGCCTTTCCCAGAGCACCTTGCCGTTGTTGAAGTCAATACAATAAACCATCCATCGATGGCTCTTATCTGAAGCTGTGTCTCGGTTGCCTCCCAAGTATAATCCCTTCTTGGGCGTTTCAGCATCACCTTCGCTGACAGCCGAAGTGACAAATATTCGATCGCCCCAAACGACAGGCGATGACCAGGCTCGGCCGGGGATTTCGACCGTATAGACAACATTTTTGACGGTGCTCCAGGCGGTCGGCAAAATGCTGTCTTCGGCGACACCGGCAGAAGGGCCGCGAAATTGAGGCCAGTTAGCCTCGGCAAAGACGCCGGAGGCCAGAAGAAAATTTGCGGTCACTATAACCAAGAATGTTCGACACATAAGCCAAATCCTTTCTGTAAGTTGGATTTCTCTAAGAACCTCGGCCCAGCTACACAGCGGTTTTTCTAAGGACTGGTAAAGAAATTAGGTTTCGTTTTGGCTCCAGCGAGGACAAGGCTGGCAAGGAAGCAAAACGCAGGCCTACTGGTTGGTAGTCCGAGTTTTGCTGACACCGCCGGCCGCAGCCGCAGCCAGCCAAAAATGGAAGATAATTTATTAACAAGTCCTAATAGTCTTTAAAGGTTCTCATCCATTGAGGCCAGTCGGACGATTGAACGCCGCCGGCTGTGGTCCAGACACTCTGAGTATCAAAGTTGCGGTGCCAATTGAACGTCCAAAGCTCCTTCAGATCTACCTTCCTCACATTAAGATCCAGAAAAACGGCATTTATGGCGCCCTTGTGCCTGTTGATGCAAACTAAGTGCATTTCATTTTGAACAATGCCATCAAACTCAGGCGGGCCTTGTGTGTGATCAGCGTAGGTGTCCCAGACTACACAGTCCATAAACAGGGGTATGTTGTTTGCCTTTTTTTGCTCTCGATTCCTCCAGTAGTTATCGCCAGGTCGATCGCTGAGCCATTCATCCATGCCGTAGCTGCCGTAATCGTCACCGGGTTTGCTCTCAAAGTTAGTCCAGCCTCCTCCTTCCGTTACCCATCGCCAGGCACCAAAGGGAACCTTGCCTCCATCAGTATAAGGTTTTTTTGCCGATGGACACAAGGTCAACGCCCCCCGGTCCTGGTAATACGGTCGCAATTTTTCGGGCCAGTCTCCGGAAGCTGCGGCACCGCTCGGAAACTTTCCCCCGGAGTCCTCGAGATACATATGCCAACAATAGGACCATTGTTTGATGTTGGACATACAGGCAACAGCCTGTGCCTGTTTCTTTACCCGTTGCAGCGAGGGCATCAATATCGCCATTAACAAGGCGATAATGGCAATGACCACTAACAGCTCGATCAATGTAAATCCCTCCCTCTGAGGAGCAGGAATACCGATTTCTAATGGTTTAGACTCTGTTAGTTGACGTATGATCGTATTTCTTGCCTTGATCATGTTATTTTTCTTCTTCGCCGTTGCTTTACTATGAGCGAAATCGGCAGTATGTCCGATATTGTAGTAAAAAGCGGCTCCGAATACAATTCTAAAAATGCCCAAACGATGCCTATTGTGATTCTCGAAGCGGTTTTTTGTTGACAGAGTAGGTATTTACTTATACTATATAGTTCAACGGACGAATAATAATAGTGAATTATTGGTTTTGTCCGCATTTAGTGTGCAAAAAACGCCCTAAAAAGGGCAATTTGGAGGTAAGGGCCGCCTGAGATAATTCTTATCTATGTGGCAGCCGAAGATTTTTTGGTGAAACGAACGCAGTTTTTTGGAGATATTTTAATGTTAAAAGCAAAAACAGCCATCGTAATTTTGGCAATAGCATATCTTGGAATTAGCACCTGTTCCGCCCAAACCCTGGAGGAGAACTGGAATGACTTTCTGCATTATACGAAAATTGGCCGATTCGATATGGCTAAGGGGCATGCACAGGCAGTTCTGGCGGGCAATCCCGATCCTGTGAAGCTGCTTGAACTAAGCAGGGCCAATCAACAGGGTTACCAGATATTGGTTAGAGTCAATGATGTTGCGCCCGATACCGAATTAGCTGACTTAAGCGGGAAGGTTCTTGCCATCATCGAGCAGGGCAGATTCATAGAGCGGACAGAACCTCGAATTATCGCGGAGGAAGTAAGAAGATTAAGCAGTACCGACCGTGGTTGGCTTACGGCAGTTAAGCGACTCCGTAATGCCGGCGAATACGCTATACCGTTTATGCTGGATGCAATGGCCGATCCCTCACGCGAAAACGAGTTGACGAACATTGTACGGGCGCTTCCGCAGATCGGAAGAGATGCTATAAGGCCGCTTGTTGCTGCATTACAAACGGAAAATGTACCGCTCAAAGCCCAGATAATAACGGCCCTGGGCAAGATTAGTTATCCGCAATCACAGGCCTATTGAAGACACTATTGACCTTACTTCACTGTTTCCTAATTTTGTCTTGGTCTGGCCTTCAAACTGAGGATTTGGGACCCTAACTGATATAACACACATAAGGCCCTCTCTTACATCTTCACCCTC
>JAIVYN010000033.1:0-21565 GCA_048635425.1 Candidatus Aegiribacteria sp. | reverse complement strand
GCCGAATACTCTGCTGATTGCAGTTAGAGAAGCAATTTGTCTGAAGCCTTTTATCATTTCGTATCTTGCATCTCAGTAATCCAGAGTGCCTAAAGTGAACTAAAGTGCCTAAAGTGACAGCTTCGCTGTCATTCTGAACGCAGCGCAGCGAAGAGAAGAATCTCTTTTTCGTTGACCAGATCCTTCGGCTTCGCCTCAGGATGACACTTACGTGTCACTTTAGGCACTCTAAACTTTAGGCACTTTAGGCACTTTTCACAAATTACGCCTTTGGTGCTACGCTAAAAGGCCTGCATCGTCCGACGTTATTCAGTAATCCTATTGAGGCCATACTAACCAACAGGCTTGAGCCGCCGTAGCTTACCAGTGGTAAAGTCAAGCCCGTGATTGGCATCAGGCCCACGGTCATGCTCACATTGATGATAACCTCAACGACAAACATTGCGATAATACCGACAGCTAACAATTTGCCGAAGGGATTGGTATTGTGCGCTGCGATTTCCAGCCCACAGCCGATGATAATAATATAAAGCGCGAGCAAGCCCAGGCAGCCCCAGAAGCCCCATTGCTGGGCAATGATGGCAAAAATGAAGTCGTTGTGTCTCTCTCTTAGAAAGTTGTATTTGACAAAGGGGCCCCGCCGAAAACCGTACCCTTTGGCACCACCGGATGCAACGGCATATTTTGAGCGAATCAGATGCCAACCCCAATCACTCTTCCATAGCTTTTCACTGAATCTTGTGCCGACAAGCACATTACCCAGCCAGGGGTGCTTCTCGGCCTTTTCACGAACCCAGGGGTTTTGTAATACGACACTACTAATTCTGATTCGCTGATAAGACCTCATCTTATACCATAGCAGCGGGCTTATTAGAAGTGCCATAAGTATTATGATGAGCAAATGCTTGACCCTTGCCCCGGCCACAAACAGCATCGTGAACAAAATCGGCATCATTAGCAGCACAGTGCCCAGGTCCGGCTCAAGCAGTATCAGGACCATTGGCAGAAGGGTTAAAACAAAAGGGCCGATTAGGGAGCTAAGATTGTCGTAATTGCTGCGGTAGCGCAGGTACCAGGCCAGCGCCAGGATATATGCCAGTTTGCAAATTTCCGACGGCTGCAGGGTAATAGACTGTCCTGCTATTGCGAGTTCTATCCATCTCCGTGTACCCCTTCTCTGTGGCACAGTAAGTACATTGCCGATCCCAATATCTACAAACTTATCGAGCAGTAACACGCCCAATAGCAGCAGCACAAGTGCATATATCCAATAGCTTACCGCTCCAAAGCGTCTGTAATTGACTGCGTTAACCACAATAAAGCCGACAATAGCGACTCCGGCGAAAATGACCTGCTTTTTCCAGAGATTGCTCAGGTTACCGATCTCGGTGGCCGGGCTGGGCTCTGCGGGGTGGCCGACAGAATAGATAGTAGCTATGCCGATGCCAACCAGGATTAAAGTAGCCGCCAGCAGGCATAGTCTTACAATTATTAGTCGTCCCTTTAGAAAGTTGAACATAAACGGCAACATGTGTTAAATCGGGTAATTATGTCTCAAATGCTGATTTTTTTCGTTTTTTTTACATTTCTCTTCGATTCTTGCACAAACCTGTGGTGTTTTCCACTTAATTTTCGCCAACAACACCGTGGATACTTTATTTTTTATGTGATTTTCGCAAGTTGGCAGGAAAGAAGGAGATGCAGACAATGAAGTTTTTGGCTCAATTTTTCGTTTTTTTTGCAAATTTTTCTTGAAATACATAAAAACTTGTGTTAGGATACAATTGATCTTCACCAAGATAAAACCTGTAAAAGTATTGTAGGACACGTATTTCGCTAATCAGCGAGAAAGGAGGATGTCTAAGGTAAGATTTTTTTGTATTTCCGGTTGCTTCTGCCAGCCGGAGCGCGATGTTCAATAATTCAAACGTGCTAAGTGTCATAATGAACAAGCGTGCCTTTTCTGCAGCAGGAAATAAAACCGAGAGCGCAGAGTGTGTGGCTCTGTGCAGACGAGAAGAAAGGAGTTATATTATGAGAAAGTTGTTTTTTGCTCTGGTGGTGGCGATGCTTGCTACGCCGATGTGGGCAAGCGTTACCATTACTGCCACCGACCTGGGCGAAGGAGTAGTTGCCATCGACTATTCGTCGGATGATGCTGAGCTGGTCAGAGCGTTTGCTCTGGACATCACGGTTGACGCCGGCACTATTGAGGCCGTGGGTGACTTCAACGTGGGGGACGACAACCACGGCTACGGCATTTTCCCGGGCAATTTCAGTCGGTACATTACCGTCGACCCTGTCACTGGTGAAGTCAGTGACTGGGGCGTGGACGGTTATACACCCGTGGCTGACGGTAATGACCCGGGTGCACTGGGTGGCCTGGGCACCAATGGTATCACCATCGAGATGGGGTCACTCTATGACACTAAAGCTCCACCCAAGCAGGGAAGACTTTGCACGGTTACGTGCAGCGAAACCTGCTTACTGACTGTTACTACCAATGCGACCCGGGGCAATGTCGTACTCGAAGATGCTTCAGAAGCAACCGTGGATTTGACCGGTGCAACAAATTATCCAGTCAGCGTTGGTGCACCACAGTCCTACACCGGTCCGCAAATGGACGAATGGGTTGCTGTCGGCAAGCCGGACTGCTGGTGTGCCAGTATTAACCCGAGACAGTGCCATGGTGACGCAGATGGTCAGTCTCAGGGTAAAAACAAATACTGGGTATCAACCAATGACCTGAACATTCTGATTGAAGCCTGGAATAAACCGTTGGAATCACTGACCGGCAATCAGATTTGTGCTGACTTCGACCACCTACCTCAGGGTAAGAACAAGTATCGCGTTTCGACCAATGACCTGAACATCTTGATTGCCAACTGGCAGCTTGCCGATGCTCCGGCTCCTGACTGTCCGTAATGTGGAATCAGAGAAGTTGTAGTAATTGGCGAATTTGAGGAGCTGGAGACGCTAAAAGTTTGTTGTTTCGAAGAGATTGTATCCTCGAGACGAAAGGAGAGGATGATGAAAAGACTACTAATGATGATGTTGGTTCTTGGGATGGCATCGGTAGCGAACGCTGTGCTCATTCAAGTCGATGGCCAAGACCCTGGTCAGACCGTTGATATCGCTGAAGGTATCACATCGGTAATCAGCGTTGTAAGCGAGGACACTTCCGGTTGGCTGGGTTATATAATCATCGAAGATGGTGGTACAGGAGCCTTAGGTAATGCAGCCAGGCTGGATGCAGCAGGTGATATAGGTTCTGTTTCAGCTTATACGGAGGCTGGCTGGGGTGTCGGTTATGAGCTTACAGTGGCAATGGGGCAGGGAGGTGTTCCTGCTATTGCCGTCGGGCCGCAGTTTACGATGAATTACTCAGGAGGTGTCTTAGGTGATACTGCTACGATTTCGTTGTTCCTTGACCCGGAGTATGGGGTCCCGGCCGATTTGGTAGCTATTACTATTGTTCCTGAGCCAATGACCGTTATACTGCTTGGTCTTGGCGGTCTGTTTCTGCGTCGTCGCAAATAAGAAAGTTAGCCTTGGCCAAGGCCAACAAGTTGGTTTGCAAAGAGGCGGGTCTTCTGACTTGCCTCTTTTTTTTGTCTTGCAGCCCGTGTTGAGGTTTCTTAATATTTATAAACGGGCTTTGTACTATGAAAAAACTATTGGTCTTATCGATTTGTGGTTTATCCGTTTTTCTGCTTGGTAGCTGCCGGAGTTCCGGCGGGAATAGAAGTGGCGTCGAAGTAATCATTGACGGCGATGGACGGTTCCCTGCATTTCTTGTTGGCAGATGGGAAGCCGATAAAGGCGGCTGGGAAATTGTCTTTGAGCCGGATGGAACAATTTCCTCAGCAGTAGTCAGTCTCGGCAGGGTGAGAATGAAGCCCGGGCAGGTAACTACCACGAACATGATATTAGGTGGTAAAGGACGGTTCGAGCCGGGCCGGTGGACAGTTCAATACTCACAGGAAAAACGCGAATTAGTTGTTGAGATTGCAATAGAACATTTTCGTGTCGAACTTGGCGATAATGTGGTGCAAGGTCAAACTTGGGATTTTTTCGTTGGTTTGGTTTCCAGTGATGGCCAATTGTGGTGGGCCGACCGGTTCAGTTTTCCCGAGTACATTGTAGATACGAAGAAATTTCCGAATTATAAGCTGCCTTTTGACCCCAATGACGAACCGCGGGAGAGCTTAATTTTCCGAAAGGTTACAGAATCAAAGTGAGCAGTGAGTGGTAAGTGGTAAGTGGTAAGTATTCAACTCACCAATTAACAACTCACCAATTAACCAAATATACAATTAACAAATTGATTTTCAATAGTCAAAATAGGGAATTCCGTATTTATCCATACCCTTCCAATCGAGTTTGATTGTTTTTGTCGCCGCCTGATATACCCAGCCGTAGTTACAGGTGGGCTCTTGAGGAAATGTGCCGCTGTTTCCGATCATCCAGATGTCTTGGCGGTTGTTAAAAGGATTCACAGGTATTTTTGACATATAACGTCTCTCGACCGTGAGCTGATTATAAAAGTTGGAGCTGCTTGGTGAAGTTTGTGGGTCATTGTTTGTATAGCCCGGCGGGATACCACTATGTTGGGCGGTGTACAGCTCAATCGCACTTCGTAATATGCGCAGATTGTCCTTGGCCACAGATTCCTTGGCCTCTGTTGAGTGGGACTGAAATTGAGGCACAACGATAGCTGCCATAATTCCAAGGACAGCAACCACTATTATCAACTCAACAATTGAAAAACCTCTTTTCATTTTTTGGCGCCGTTACCTGTTTGTCCCTTGCCAACAAGCGCACAATCCACGCACCGCAACTGTCTTTTCTCTTATCGACTTATGCAATCGACCGCTTGAGTAGGCAAATACGTTATAGGACGCTTTTTTGCCTGCCTGTTGCGACGTTGTCCCTCCGAAAAACCCTATCCTGATGAGAAGTTGAAGCCAAGACTAATGAACTTTCTGATTTGCTACCGCCCTGGAACAAAGGATAGCCCGCAGGAAAGTCAGACCATATCGAAACGCCTCGCAAGCACAAACAAGAAGGTTACAGAGGTTTGTCAGAAGGTTCTTTGTGGCATTCATGCCGCCAAGATAATACAATTAGGTGCACGAAGCAAGTTTACGTAAGTTCTTTAATGACAAGGTGGACGAGGTTATTCGGGTAGACAGGTACTTCCGAGGCGAGCAAAAGCCCGACAAACTGAGGGGACGAAACCAGCCGAGTAAATCGGCGGGCTAAATATTTCTGGATTCCGTATCGAGTACGGAATGACAATAAGAAATTCCGAACTGTCAGGTTTCCGAAGGGACTTTGTCAGGTTCGGGGTCCTTGATAAAGGGCTTAAGGGATTGCGGCTCAGCGACTTTGCGATAGCCCAGGGCCTGTATGACCTCGAAGACCTCGGTCCAGGTTGGAAAACGTTTATCGTTTTGTTGCTTATATTCCTCAATGGCCAAAAGAAACTCAAACTGCTCATCGGACATCTGGCCTTGTTCAGCGGCTTTTCGTTCATCGGTTAGTCGTCTTCCGGGCCCTCTGCGGCGGTCCAATCCTAAACGCCTGTCAACAATACTTTGCCTGCGGTCCTGACTTTTGCGACGCTCTGGAATATGTTCTTTATCCATTGTCTTCGACCTTTGTTTTTTAACTTGTTAGCTTGGCAGATATGAAAGCAGTTAATAACCACCCCGGCTTCAATTACAGGATGCTGCTGGGCCCTGTGAGCTCGCCGGAGGTTAGAAGACTAAAAGTCCTCTTCAAAAAGCTCCTCGTCGAAATCGCCGTCGTCTTCGTCTTCCACTGCGAAATCATAGAAATCATCATAGGTGTGCTGTGACTCGATTATTACGTGTGCTTCATCAAGAAAATCTTCGGGAACCATTACGGTGATTTCCTTGGAACCTAATGATTGCTCTTGCTGCTCATTTATTATGGCAGCGACATCGTTAACTTCCAGCAGAGTTTTGTACTCTCTGGCCTGCTCCATATCCTCGGCAAAGGCAACAACAACATACCCCTGCAGTTTAGCCTGCGATCTATGACCTTTTTTGGAACGCTTTGCCATTTTATTCCTCCAAAACCAATTCTGGTTCTAAACGCCCTTTTCTGCGTTTAGCTTTCCCCTCTTAATCTATCCCAGCGTACCTGGATAGGCCTTTAACAATCTCTCATTCGAGTATTTTCGTCAAATTAGACTCCATAAATTATAAAAAATTACGAACTTCTAAGAAAAACTTTGATTTGTGGGCTCTGACTCTCGCGACCATTTTTTAGCTATCTGCACGGTTATTTGAAAAATTTAGTGTTTGAGCGGATTTTTTTATTGCAAACTCCGCTGATTGTATGTAATAACAACGCTCAATGATGTTCCGGTCTTAAGGATTTGACGCCGGAGTAATTACAATTTAACTTTTTTAACAGGGAGGATTTTAGAATGGCAAATAAAGAATCATTGATTGTAGCCAGCAAAGTTAAGGCCTACATCAAGAGCAAAAAGATGATGACCTCATCCGATGCCCTCGGGGCAATCAGCGATAAGGTCTATGGTATCCTTGATGATGCCATAGCTCGAACTCAGGCCAACCGTCGCAGCACAGTCAAACCACAGGACTTGTAAATCCGGTTAGAAGCCTTCTTTTTACTTCTAACGGGAAAAATGAGTTATGCGCTAACATCTTTTGGTGATACATGTAACGTTTGTTACAGCGCCATGTAAATAAGCCGTTCCGTTGTTTAAAGAACGGAACGGCTTATTTTATCGGAACATAAAAGGTCCAACAACGGACTTCCGGTTAAAAACCTGTAGTTGAAGGTGCAATTTACAGCGTTTATTAGACTCAAATTGACCATTTTGGTCCCAATAATCATAATCCCTGTCACCCTCAACATATTTTAAGCCTGCCAAAGGAAAAACAGCAGTAACCGCTCTTTTGATTGGCCTTCTGCCTATAAAATATCTCATATCAACGTCAAAATTTGCGTTTTTTGGAAAATTTTTTAACCTCCAGCCGTGAAAACTCCGATTTATAAATAGGTGGTATTAGGGTAAATACCGTATTTTTACCAGCTTTCGGTCAAGAGAGTGTGATTTCTTGCCGAAAAACGCCTTAGTGACTGACAGTGTACGGCTTTGCTAAGCAGCCGAGCAGTGTGCTTATAATGTAGGACCGTGGAAGAAGTCTATTGTAACTTCTTATTGAATAAACATTTACTAAAATATACCAAGGGAAACACATGAGAATTTTCATGTTAGGCTGGGAGTTTCCGCCGTTTATCAGTGGTGGTCTTGGTACAGCCTGTTACGGGCTTACTAAAGCGATGGATCAGCTTGGCATGGAAGTTACCTTTGTTCTGCCAAGAATGGTCGAGAGCAGGTATGCGACTCATGTGAAGTTACTAAGCCCGAACTCCTGGACATCCGCTGCGACATTCATGTTCAGTGAGATGAAAAACGTAAGATTTCACGCAATCAACTCAGCGCTGCAGCCATATTCAACACCGGATGTTTACCGTCGGCAAATCGAAGAAACTTTGAGACAAAAACAAAAAATGCAAGGCGGCACCATCAGCGCAGCCAGCCAGCTCATCGGGTGTGATGACTACAGCAGAGATATGTACACTGAGGTCCATCGTTATGCTGCGGTCGCCGCTGAATTGGCTATAAGTGAGCAGTTTGACATTGTCCACGCCCACGACTGGATGACCTATCCGGCGGGAATTGCCGTAGCAGCTATAACCGGAAAACCGCTGATTGTGCACGTCCATTCTACAGAATTCGACCGCAGCGGCGAGCACGTCAACCAGATGATTTACGACATCGAGCGGCAGGGTATGGAGAGGGCAGACAAAGTCATCGCTGTTAGTCATTTTACCCGCAGTACTATAATCAGCCGATACGGCATTAGCGGTGAAAAAGTGAAAGTGGTATATAATGGTGTGGAACGCAATGGAAGCTGGTCTTTGGCCGAAACCGGCATCAACAAAAATGAGAAAATTGTCCTGTTTTTGGGCCGAATCACAATGCAAAAAGGACCGGAGTATTTTCTACAGGCAGCCAAGAAGGTCCTTGAGATGATGGATGACGTCAAGTTTGTTATGGTCGGCTCCGGCGATATGATGCACCGCTCGATTGAAATGGCGGCAGGACTCGGCATCGGACATAAGGTGCTCTTCACAGGCTTTTTGCGCGGTGAAGACGTACAAAAAATATATAAAATGGCTGACCTCTACGTGATGCCTTCGGTATCGGAACCGTTTGGAATCGCGCCGTTAGAGGCGTTGAACCACGATGTGCCTGTCATAATAAGCAAGCAAAGTGGTGTCTCAGAAGTTTTGATGCATGCCCTGAAAGTTGACTTCTGGGACATCAACGAGATTGCCAACAAGATTTTAGCGGTTCTGAAACATCCGCCGCTGCAAGAGACGTTAGCAAACCACGGCAATTTTGAGGTAAGAAAACTACGATGGAAAGACGCAGCAGCCAAGTGCATAAGAATCTATGATGAGACACTGGTTGCGGTTTGAGGGTATCACGCAAAGAATAAACGCAATACGAGATGGAGACATCCGCTTCTCCGAAAGGAGTCCTTAGGACTAACAGGCGGATAAGAGATTATGCCTTCAGTATGTTTCTATTTTCAAGTTCATCAGCCCCTGCGGCTAAGACACTATACGGTGTTTGACAAAAACGACCGTTATTTTGACGATTACAAAAATGCTTCTATATGCCGGAAGGTTGCGAATAAATGTTATCTTCCCGCGAATCGATTGATTCTTGATTTGATACGCCAATTCAACGGACGGTTCAAGGTGGCATACAGCATAACCGGCGTCTTATTAGAGCAGTTCCTCTCATATTCGCCTGAAGTTATGAGCACATTTGACGCCCTTGCGGAAACCGGCTGTGTAGAATTCTTGGCTGAGACGTATTATCACAGTCTCAGTTTTTTATACTCGCGCGATGAATTCGTAGAGCAGGTAAACAAACACATCGAAACCATCAACAGTTATTTTGGTCAAAAGCCCCGTATATTTAGAAATACGGAATTGGTATACAACAATGATTTGGCCGCACTTATCGAGTCAACTGAAAAATTTGACGCGATAATAACCGAAGGAGCAGACCACATCTTAGGCTATCGAAGCCCCAATTTTGTCTATCAGCCAAAAGACTGCAAAAATTTGAAACTTTTACTGAAAAACTATTCGTTGAGCGACGACATTGCCTTTCGATTTTCCAATCGTGACTGGCCCCAGTGGCCTCTGACGGCAGATAAATTCGCCCGCTGGATAAGTAATGTCAACGGCAACGGCAATGTGGTCAATCTTTTCATGGACTATGAGACATTCGGCGAACACCAATGGGAAGATACCGGAATATTCGATTTTATGCGCCATCTGCCACAAGAGGTTCTCAAGCACCCGGACAACAACTTCAAAACTCCAAGCGAAGTAGTGCAACATTACCCGCCCGTTGGCACAGTTGATGTGCCGAACATCATAAGCTGGGCTGATATCGAAAGAGACCTCTCGGCCTGGGTCGGAAACGCTATGCAATCCAACGCTATTCACGAGCTTTATCGGCTTGAGAAGAAAATCAAACAAACCGACGACGAAAAAATCATTGCGGACTGGAGAAGACTGCAGGCTTCGGACCATTTTTATTATATGTGCACAAAATATTTTGCTGACGGCGATGTACATAAATATTTTAATCCCTATGACTCGCCCTATGACTCTTATATAAACTTTATGAATGTCCTGGATAATCTACACAGCCGTTGTTCCAGACAAGCAAGGCCGGACCCATCTTTTCCCGTGACAAAACCCAAAACAACAGAGTGTTTTTTGGGTACGGGATCGCAAAATAAGAACCCGCCCGATTTGATGCCGGCACAATAGATTTCCTGGCTTTTTGCTGAATAAAGCAATTTTGATTTTCTTCCATCAAAAATTTTATAATGGAGTAATATGATACAAGAAAAGGACTTCCAGGGGGCCTGACATTTTCCCGCGATGACGTTTTTCGGAGCAAGATTGTGTTAACTTTGCGAAAAGCTGATAATAGATGGCCCCTGTTTTGCAATAGGTCGCAAAACGGGAACCCGGCAGCCATATCAATATCAATCGCCGATCAACCTATTGAAAATTTATTGACCAGGGAATGGCTGTTGACCAACGAACGCGGCAGCTACGCATCATCAACTATCGCAGGCTGCAATACGAGAGGGTATCACGGACTGCTCATCGGCTCGCTCAACCCACCGGTCAACAGGATAATGACCTTAAACAATTGCCTGGAGATGGTGATAGTTAAAGGCCAAGTATTTCACCTTTCAACCTTTGAATTCAGCGACAAATTTGCCCCGACAGGTTTTACGTTTCTAAGGCAATTCCGCCGGGACACCGGAGCGCATTTTGACTACGAGCTGGCCCCTGCTTCGGGTTCCCGCAAGGCGAGGTCACACGCAGGGGTTGTCATTCCCGCGAAAGCGGGAATCAAACTGACTAAATCGGTATATCTTCTCCGTGACACAGATACGGTCGCCCTGGTCTATGATTTTACAAGTTTGCAGCACCGCAAGGCGTCCTGCGGAGAACCAGTGGAGTTTGTTTTGCGGCCATTCGTCGGGTTAAGAGACTTCCACACGCTGCAAAATTCCCATGCCCCGTTATTTTCGAGATGTCTCGGCGATGGTGTGCTGGTTCGCCACGATATAGCGAATAGCTGCAAGCTGTTTTTGAGCTGCCAATATGTTCACCCCGTGAGAGAGAAAAACGAAGTCTCTCACGGGGTGAACTTTGAGAATGACCGGCAATGGTGGTTTAATTTTGTATATCGCAACAATAGAGAAAGAGGTCAGGATTTTACCGAAGACTTGTGGACACCCGGCTTCTTTAAGTGTCGGATAGTCCCAGGGACTCCTTGCGGAGAAAACCCCGCCAAAATTGTTCTCTGGGCAAATCTGAGTCCGCCCTGGGTGCGCTGTAAGCCTGAGGAATTAGCCAATCTTGATATTGAGGCAGTGCGCGAAGATTTGGGCAGACACCAGGAAAACCTAAAACAATGCGTGTCTCGTCACTCGTCGCTCGTCTCTCGATTCACGGGTCACGGGGCCCGAGCGACGAATTTCGAGCCACTTTGTTTGACCGCTGATAGGTTTATTGCAAAACGTCAAACAGACCATACTCACAGAACCACCATTTTGGCCGGCTATCCATGGTTTGCAGACTGGGGCAGAGATGCTTTTATATCCTTGCCGGGTCTGTTACTCTCAACCGGCAGGTTTGAAGAGGCAAAATCGGTCTTGATCACGTTCGCCACAGCGGCAGATGAGGGTATGATTCCAAATCGTTTTGATGACAGAAACGGTCCTGGGGACTCCTTACGGAGCACAACTTACTTTAACAGTGTCGATGCTTCTCTTTGGTTTATTAACGCGGCTTTTCAATACGCTGCCGCCAGCGGCGATTCTAAGACCTTCATGCAGGAGCTTATGCCGGCAATTCACTGGATTATCGACTCCTACCATAAAGGCACGCGGTTCGATATTCGCGCTGACGCCGATGGACTTATAACCGCAGGTAACGACCAGACGCAGCTAACCTGGATGGACGCCAAGTATGACGGCGTTGCTTTTACACCCAGATGTGGAAAGGCGGTCGAGGTTAACGCTTTGTGGTATAATTCTCTTTGCCTTTTGGCCCAATTTTATACCGACCGGAATATAGAAAATGCAGAGCACTATAAATCAATGGCAGATAAGGTTCGAACCAGCTTTTGCGAATTATTCTGGAACGAAAGTAAAGGTTACTTAAACGATTGCATTTTGCCTGATGGCTCGGCCGATGAGAGTCTTCGGCCAAATCAAATATTCGCAGTTTCACTTCCATTTTCACCATTGTCTGCCCATCAACAAAAATCAGTAGTAAAGGCAGTGCAAAATCAGTTATTGACACCTTACGGCCTGCGAACGTTGAACGTTCAGGATAGTCGTTATAAAGGCGTATATACAGGCCCACAACAACAGCGTGACGAGGCTTATCACCAGGGTACTGTCTGGGCATATCTGATAGGGCCGTTCGTGGAAGGTTTCCTGAAGGTCAATGGATTCAGTCGAAAAAGCAAAAAAAAGGCGGCTGAATTTATCCAGCCTTTGCTACAGCACCTGACCAAAGACGGCTGCCTCGGATCTGTTTCGGAGATATTCGATGGTGACGCCCCACATAAGCCAAGAGGATGTATCGCCCAGGCCTGGAGCGTAGCCGAGCTCATCAGGGCGTATCAGTTGATAAACAGTTGAATTGAAGTGTCTAAAGTGACAGCTTGTCCCTTAGGGACGAGCTGTCATTCTGAGCGAAGCGAAGAATCTCCTTTTCGTTGGCCATATCCTTCGGCTGCGCCTCAGGATGACACATAAGTGTCACTTTAGTTCACTTTAGGCACTCCAATTCTTCTCGAATCAGGCAGCCGTCACAGGGACAGAATGCGCGAATGTTCTGTTCGGGGGTGGCCGGCGGCACCTCACAGCCCGGCATTAAAATGAATTTGTCTCCTCCGGTTTTCAGACACTGCCTGGCGGCTTCGGCAACATCCTGGGGGCTGCCCTCAAACAAAACGCCCGCTGGATTGAAGTTCCCGCAAAGTGTAATTCGGCTTCCGGCAAACTCTCTGGCTTGTTCGAGAGGGACCATCCAGTCAACGTCTATAATATCCGTTCCGCTTTTAGCTATGTGTTGCACAATGTTTTTTATATTGCCGCAAACATGCAGCTTGACGGCAGCTCCGGCCCGGTGAATGGCAGCAAACAGTTTTTGCTGTAGAGGCAAGACAAGCTCGGCATACATATCCGGTGCAATCAGACTTGCGGCCGAATCACCGACACCAATCATGTCCGCACCGGCTTTAATCTGGGCAACGGCAAAGGCAACTGCGTTCTGGACGATTATTTCCCCCGCTTTGATGAACAGATCCGGCCTGTCTATCAAATCCAGCATCGCATTTTCCACGCCGCGAAGGTCCCCATACTCTGCCAGCGGGCCTTCCACCCAGCCTAAGACGCTGTGGGTCTGTCCGACCTCGGCGGCCATCTTCCGCACACTTTCGACTCGCTGTTTTGTTCGTTCTGCGTTTTCAATATCAAACTCTCTCAGGCGTGATATGTCGTCGCGGGTCTTTATGAACACCTCTTTCGGCCTTCCGACTCCATCGGAGGGATAATCAAATTCCATCCCGTAGGCAGATGCTTCCCGCCAGGGGTCGCTTATCGCGCTTATCTGGTCGAGATTAAATGCCCTGGTAACCGCAAGCTGTGCCTGGACCAGGACGTCCCCATCGAGATAATAATCCCTGTAAGTACGCCCAATGAAATTAGCCGACCAGGCCATAAAGATAGGGGTAACAGCGGGACGGTCATAGGAAACTCCCTTTAGAATCGCATAAATTCGCTCTTTCGGAGTCATAAGTCTCCTTTACAAAATTAGAAAGTGCCTAAAATGTGGATATCAGTGTATCAGGAAATCGGGGTGCAGGATATCAGGGAATCAGGATACCAGAAAAAAACAAAGTTAACCTGATATTAAGGTAATCTGATAACCACTACCTGATGCCCTGGTAACCTGATAACCATGTTCACTTTCGGCACTTTAGCTCACTCCCGCTGCGACGCATCGCGGCGAGTTAGCTCCTGGACCAAAGCCAAAAACGAACCCTTTACCTGCTCAAATGTCGGAAGCCTTGCAGCTTTTTCGGTGCCTGACTTTTTCAGCCACCGAGGTGAAATCATAAGCAAATAATCGAAGCCGGCTGGAATCCGGTCCTGGCTCTGCCGAAAGGCTTCCCGCAACAGTCGTTTCAAACGATTACGTACAACCGCGTTCCCGCAGGATTTGCTGACAGAAACACCCAATCGCAGGTAGCCAAAATTGTTTTCTGCCACGTAGAGCGTAAGCAACCCGTTGCTCAGACGCTGGCCACGAGCCAAAACGGCTTTGAATTGCCTGTTACTGACAAGCCTTTTCTTTTTTGGAAACGAAAATTGCATATTTTGGTAATTGTTAATGGGTGAGAGGCTAATCGGTGAGTTGAATACTCACTACTTATCACTCACCATCTCGTTAGCCCGTCGCCACGGCCAGGCCATCTGCCTTTTCGCGTTTGTGCAAAACCTCGGCACTTATTTTGCGCAGCACTTTAGAATAATCCAAAACACCGACAAGCTCATCACTATCCTCACCGGCCACTACGGTTATATTTTCCAAATGGTATCGCCTCATCTGCTCTATTACCTCTTCAAGTGGCTTATCGGGGGTGGTCTTGTCCCGTACAGGCTCGGCAACATCACAGGCCAGCAGCCAGCCGGCCACATCCTGATTCGCAAACATCTCTTTAATATCGGGGATAGTGATTATCCCTGTAAGCCGGGACTGACCGTCTATAACCGGATAATACACACTCTCAGAAGAACTGAACACATCAAGAATCTGCTGCAGCGGCAAATCATGCGCAATGCTTGTCGGGCTGGTGTCCATAACATCGGCAACTGTATATGTCTTTATCAGGTCCTCTTCGGTAACATTCATTCCTACTTCCCCCGCCTTTTTGACACCAACCTTAACCAGTATCGGGCCGAGCAATTCTATGATAAGTGTCTCGGTCATAACAACCGTAATGATGATTGTACCGAAGTCCACGTCAAACATCTCCCGCGATATGATTGCAAGGCCTATTGCAAACCCGGCTTGAGGCAAAAGACACATTCCCAGATATTTCTGAACCATTTTCGGCATCCTGCAATGCCGCGCGCCCCACCAAGCGCCCATCATTTTTCCAGCCACCCTGAACGTCAT
Source organism: Candidatus Aegiribacteria sp. (assembly GCA_048635425.1). Taxonomy (GTDB): domain Bacteria; phylum Planctomycetota; class Phycisphaerae; order Sedimentisphaerales; family Anaerobacaceae; genus NIOZ-UU13. The sequence goes on along the minus strand of JAIVYN010000033.1, from coordinate 6,691 downwards.
ATACGTCGCTGTAATCGCCGCCGTCGAAGAAGCCAACCTGCCAAGCTCAATGTGCGCACCGGCCAGCACAAAAAAGGAGATGTAGGCAGGCGGCGAGAACTTCTTGACCAGCTCGAAAACACCCTTGCTTTGGCGCGGTGCCAAATTGGCCATAGTGATACCGAAGACCATCGCAGGGAGAATCGGGTCGATACCAGGAACCATTGCTATCCCGACAATAAGAAGAAGACAGGCTATCGATATCTCAAGAATCATATCCTCTGCCCGGACAAACTTCAAAAGGTAGAACAGCATCGCACCTGTGAGAAATCCAAGCATTACGATTCCAAGGATCTCGCCCAAAAGGACTGCCGTTGTGCGAAGAACAGTGGCGTCACCGATGCCTATCAGCGCCTTAGCGCCTGTAGCCGCCCCGCGATAGAGCAACAGTGCCAGAGCATCATCAAGCGAGACAATGGCAAGTATTGTCGCAGTAAGGGGCCCTCTTGCTTTGTACTCCCACAGAACGTCAGCCGTCGATGCCGGTGCCGTGGCAGAAGCAATAGCACCTAACACAAGGCCCATCGCGATGGACCTTGTAACGTCGCCATGTATCAGCCAGGTTATGGTGGCCGTAGCTACGGCGACCAACGTAAACGCCCCGAGCCCCTGTGAGAAGAGGATGATGAAGAACTGCTTGCCGTATTTTTTGAATACCTCCGCCCGAAGCTCGGCACCAATCATAAAGCCGATGATACCCAAGGCAAACTTGGTGAAAGGCTCGAGAGCCTCAGTTCGAGCCACTGTAATGACGTTCAGAACATCGCGCCCTAACAGGATGCCGACAACGACGCAGCCAACAACCTGAGGTATGTGGAATCTTTGAAAGAGACGTGCACCAAGTGCACCACCAAGGATAATCAGCCCGAATAACAAGGCCAAATTCAAATCCGCCCAAGGCGGAAAAACCTCAGCGCTTGCATTAACTAACGTATGAGTCATATTCATTACATCTATCGGAATCGCCACAAAGCGCACACACTACTTGCTTGCTATACTATCAGCTTTTTGTCGCCGTGACAAGATTTCTGCACTGAGTGACCTGCGAACCGCACGGTCGCCCAAAACGCCGACAAAGCTGTCATCCTGCCTTGAAGCTACAACCGGCAAATGTTCGACGTTGAGCTTTCTTATCTTCTCTAACGCATCTGACAGTGCCATATCCGGCGTTACCCTACCGATAATCGGTTCGGCGATATCAAGTGCCACCAGCCAATCATTCAACTCCTGGGTGGCAAAAGTATTCCTGATTCCATCAAGCGTTACCGCACCCATTAGCTTGTTTTCATTGTCAACAACGGAGTAGTAGAAATTATTGGTATTGCTGACCACTTTGATGACATCACTTAGTGACATACCGGCTGAAATGGTCGGGACCTCTGCGTCCATTACATCGGCGACACTGTAACTCCGTATGAGGTCATCTTCGGTAATATTAAGCCCTACCTCGCCGGCCCGCTTGAGACCCACCTTAACCAGTATCGGGCCAAGCAGCTCTATGATAAACGTCTCTGTCATAACGACTATAATAATGGTCCTGCCGAAATCCGAATCGAACAACTGGTTGGACAGAATTGCAAGTCCGATGGCCACGCCGGCCTGGGGAAGCAGGCAAATCCCTAAGTATTTACGAACAACAGCCGGTGCCTTCGAATGTTTAGCGCCAAACCAGGCACCCGCCACCTTACCACCGACCCGCAGTGTAATATATACTGCCGTTATAGCTGCTGTCGAAGAAGCCAGCCTGCCGAGTTCAATATGCGCACCGGCGAGCACAAAAAACGAAGTATAGACAGGCGGTGAAAATTTACGAATAAGCTCAAAGACATGCTCGCTCTGGCGTGGCGCCAAATTCGCCATAGTTATACCCAGTACCATAGCAGGTAGAATCGGGTCGATTCCCGCTATCATCGAGACGCCGACTATAAGCAGAAGAGAAGCTATCGAAAATTCGAGGATTTTGTCGTCGGCCCTGACGAATTTTAACAAAAGATATAACGTTACGCCCGCTAAAAAGCCTAACAGCACTGTACCTACGATTTCGGCCAACAAAATAAGGGTAGTGCCGAAAACAGAGCCGTCTGCTGTGCCTAAGAGCGCTTTGGCTCCGGTAGCTGCGCCGCGATAGAGCAGCAACGCTAAGGCATCATCGAGAGCAACGATAGCGAGTATTGCCGTCGTAAGAGGTCCTCTGGTCTTATACTCCCACAAAACGTTTACCGTCGATGCCGGCGCCGTGGCTGAGGCTATGGCACCCAGAACAAGCCCCATTGCAATTGAGCTGTATAGTCTGCCTGATATAAGCCAGGTCGTCAACGAAGTGCCGAGGGCTACGAGCAAGAAGGCGCCAAAGCCCTGTGAAAAAAGAATAATGAAAAACTGCCTGCCGTACTTTTTAAATACCTCAGCCCGAAGCTCGGCCCCAATCATAAAACCGATAATGCCCAAAGCAAACATTGTAAAGGGCTTGAGAGATTCGACTCTTTCGGGTGTTATCAGATTAAGAACGTCCCTGCCCAGAAGGACCCCAACAACAACGGCGCCGACTACCTGTGGAATGTGGAATTTTTGAAAAAGACGCGCCCCAAACGCACCGCCAAAGATAACCAGCCCGAATAACAAGGCCAAATTCAAATCCAACCAAGGCGGAAAAACCTCAGCGCTCGCATTGACTAACGTATGAGTCATATTCATTACATTTATCGGAATCGTTCCAAACTGCGCACACTAAACGCTTGCTATACTATCAGCTTTTTGCTGCCGTGACAAGACCTCTGCACTGAGCGACCGGCGAACCGCACGGTCACCCAAAACCCCGACAAAACTGTCATCCCGGCTTGAAGCTACAACCGGCACATGTTCGACGTTGAGCTTTCTTATCTCCTCTAACGCATCCGACAGTGCCATATCCGGCGTCACCTTGCCTATAATCGGTTCCATAATATCAAGTGCCACCAGCCAGTCATTCAATTCCTGGGTGGCAAAAGTATTCCTGATACCATCAAGCGTTACCGCACCCATTAGCTTGTTGTCATCGTCAACAACTGAGTAATAGAAATTATTGGTATTGCTGACTACTTTGATAACTTCACTTAGTGACATACCCGCCGAGATGACCGGAACCTCTGCGTCCATCACGTCGGCAACATTGTAAGTCCGTATAAGGTCATCTTCGGTAATGTTAAGCCCTACCTCGCCGGCCCGCTTGACGCCAACCTTGACCATCATCGGACCGATGATTTCCATCAGAAATGTGCCCGTCATAACCACAATAACAATGGTATGACCAAGCTCCGAACCAAATTGCTGGCTGGCAAGGATGGCAAGGCCGATAGCCACACCGGCCTGAGGAAGCAGGCAAATCCCTAAGTATTTGCGAACCACCGCCGGGGCTTGAGACCATTTACCGCCGAACCACGCTCCTGCTATTTTCCCCGCCGCCCGGCAGAGAACATAAACTAATATCATCACTACCATCCAGGAGGTTATCTTGCCGAACTCCATATGGGCACCGGCAAGCACAAAAAACGAAATGTAGATCGGAGGTGAAAATTTCTCGACAAGCTCAAAAGTGGCCTTGCTCTGGCGAGGCATCAAATTGGCCACCGTGATACCTAATGTCATCGCGGGCAAAATCGGGTCGATTCCAGGGATGATTGAAATACCTACAACAAGCAAAAGGGATGCCAGTGCAAAGTCGAGGACTTTATCGTCGGCCTTGACAAACTTCAAGAGAAAGTACAACAGTACACCCGCCAGAACTCCCAAGGCTATCGCACCTGCGATTTCGCCCAACAATATCAGCGTCGTGCCCAGGACGGAACCCTGGCCGGTGCCAATCAGTGCCTTTGCTCCCGTTGCCGCGCCACGGTAAAGCAGCAGCGCCAGTGCATCGTCAAGCGCCACTATAGCCAGCACGGTGGTTGTCAAAGCTCCTTTGGTCTTATACTCCCACAATACGTTTACGGTCGCCGCCGGTGCAGTAGCAGAGGCAATGGCACCCAGCACCAGTCCCACCGCAATCGATTCGGGCACGCTGCCGATTATAAACCATGCTACGACAGACCCGCCAATCGTTGCTAATACAAAGGCACCCATCCCCTGTGAAAAAAGTATGATGAAAAACTGTCTGCCGTATTTTCTGAATACCTCACCTCGCAGCTCCGCCCCAATCATAAAACCAATTATGCCCAAGGCAAACATCGTGAAAGGTTCGAGCTTCTCGATAGTATGTGGAGTTATCACGCCAAGGACTTCACCCAGAAGTATCCCGACTACGATACAACCTACGACCTGTGGGATGTGAAGTCTTTGAAAAAGACGAGCGCCGAACGCGCCGCCCAAAACAATCAGGCCGAACAGCAAAACCACGTTCAAATTGAATTGGCCGGCACTATCACCGCTCGCAATCACAACTGAATAAGTCATAGCTGCTCCATCCCCGAAAATAATCAAAACGCTTTGTAGAAAACCTTTGCAAAATGTCATTGCGAGGGACCCCGCCTTGCGGGAACCCAGGCCCGAAGGGCCGTGGCAATCTCCTGCACAACAGGCAGAAAAGCCATCGTTGTGTTTGAGATTGCTTCGCGGAGTTTATCCTGAGCAAAGCGAAGGGCTCGCAATGACGGTCTCCGGCCTGATGTTTTCTACAAAGCATAATCAAAACTAAGAAAGCCGGGTACTATATATTATCTGCCCTTTGTTGCCATGATAACGCCTCAGCGCTCAGCGACCTGTGAACCGCACGGCAGTTCAAAATGCCGAGAATCCACTATCTTTGGTGGAAACCTTGGCCGGCAGATGCCTTATATTATGCCACTCCAAGCAATGATATAATCTGTGGCACTTAAACATCGGCCGATCGCCACCATTTATGGTAAGTGCTCTCCAGCTCACTCAGCGATGGAAATGGAAAGTATAGTAGTCCATGCTGGTCGCCGAGGAAAAAGCCGCTTCTTACGCAATGGTAGCTATACTCCAATGATTCTATTCGGTCAACTGTCTTGGTGCGTTTTACTTGATTTTCCAATTGTAGTAAACAGTCGCGGATATGGTCCACATGATGATATGGTAGGTTATCCGAGCAGCCATTTCGTGGGTCTTCGGCCAGCTCGCCCAGATTCATATCAACAAAGCATATCCTCGGCACATAAATGTGCCCGGATGGGTCCGTGATAAGTCGGGAAAATTCCATCGGATTCAATGAACTTGCAATCAGCGGGTGAACCGGGCAAATTTCCTTGTAAAGATGGTATTTTCCCCCAAATTGTGAAGGTACTTGTCCTTGTTGAAGCTTGAGCACACGTCCGTCCCTTGTTGCAAGATAGAGGTCATTGACGGCCTCAAGAGGAACATGCTCTAAAACGCGGTAGATGCTTATATACACGGAGTGCTTGGCCTGGCCATCTGCGTGTCGTACACAACGTTCAGAAATGTCCGATAAGTCGAAGTAATCCGTCTGAAAACCATCCTTGAGGTGGAAGTACATAGCCTGCCCGCGAGACCTCTTTTTCGTTCCTACTGCCAAATAGATACCGAACGCCATCGGAGGCAGCATCGATGCAATAAGGGCTTCCGGGGTCATCGACAAATATAAATAAATTTCATCCATAACTATTCTCCTTTTCGTTTTCTGCCGCCATAGATTCCAATCCCCCACCGCCTTTATAAATCCTTGTAACTAACCTTCCAGGAAAACGCCACAAAAGTCGATGCTGACTAAACAACAAGTATTAGTATCAAGCTGGCCGCATGCTTAGAAACCTTGATACTAGCGCCTTAGCCAGCGCCTGTCAAGCAATAAAGCGAATTATTGTTGTCTCAATTATCATGGACAACTGCATATATTGCCTAACCGCAGGCAGAAAACCTGTCTGTTATTGCAGCCCCAATGCCTTCACCTGTTCTGCTAATCGAAGATACAGCTCTTTCATAACAAAATAGCAGCAAACACTGATCGCAACAACAATAAGCGTTACCACAATCTTCGTAATTGACTTATAACGAGGGTTGAGCCATACAACCGGCAGAGCAAGTGGGCCCAAGCACAATAAAGCAATCACAACGATATGCGTGGAAAAATACCATTTCGTCTTTGACTTCTTGGGTTTACTGAGGAACTCGCCGCAAAAACGGCACTTAATGGCTTCATCCTGTATCTCTTCTGCACAAAAGGGACACTTCTTCATAGCTTCCCTTTCCTCACGCTTGCAAAGTCGTCTCAAGACCTGACATAGCGTCGGCTTTCTGCTGCCGTGATAACACCTCGGCGCTCAGCGACCGGTGAACGGCCCGGCAGTTCAAAACACCTACAAATCCGTCATCTTCACTTGAAACTACAACCGGCAGGTGTTCGATATCAAGGTGTTTTGCTTTCTCGAATGCAACTGACAATGCCATATCCGGTGTTACCTTGGCAATGATCGGCTCCATAATATCAAGCGCCACCAGCCAATCGTTTAACTCCTGAGTCGCGAAAGTAGTTCTGATACCGTCTAATGTAACGGCACCTATCAGCTTTTTATCATTGTCAACAACAGAATAATAAAAGCTGTTGGTATTGCTGACCACTTTGACAACCTCACCCAGTGACATACCTGCCGAAATAACCGGCACTTTCGCATCCATCACATCGCCGACACTGTGCGTCTTA
>JAIVYN010000032.1:0-21728 GCA_048635425.1 Candidatus Aegiribacteria sp. | reverse complement strand
ATCAACCTGAAATCGCCTACTTCGAATGTATGCATGAGGTGAAACTGATAGTTGACCTTATGTATGAGGGCGGGATGAGCTATATGAGATACAGCATATCCAACACTGCCGAATATGGTGATTTGACCCGTGGGCCGAGAATTATTCCTGAGCAAACCAAAGCCGAGATGAAAAAAATACTATCAGAGGTTACATCCGGCGAATTCGCCAAAGAATGGGTAAACGAATACAAGTCCGGGCTTAAGAATTTTAATGCGTTATACGAAAAAGACCACAACAGCCAACTGGAAACCGTTGGGCGAAAATTGCGAAAGATGATGAAATGGATTGATTCGAAAGAACCCTAAAATCAAGAAGAATGTTCCGTGAATCGTTATTCGAGTCACGAAGTAAGAAAGGCCAGAGGACAGAGGTTATGAGGCGGATAAAACAAAAGCAAATTACGATTGTTGACTGTCGCTTCGCGGCGAAAAAATCAAAAATTATAAGTCGTAAATCGACGGTTGCCATGCGCCTCTTCGCTGTTTTGCTTCTGGGCACTTTGCCGGGGGGCTGTTCTACTGTGTCCCCATGGGCCAGGTCCCGGCAGCTTTCCTATCAGGCGAAACTTTCGGCCCCATACGACCGGATAACGTTAAAGCAGAGCATCATTCAAAACGCAGTACCCAAGATTCAAAGGCTTCAAGATGAGCTTGAACCCAGTTTTGCAGAAGCTGAGCTGATTAGCCATAGTGAGAACGTTGTTGTCTCATTGGGACAAAGCAAAGACGGCTATAAGAACTGGTTCAATATGGTGACTTTCCAGGAGAACGAGCTGAATGCAGAACGCAAGTATTTCTTCTTCGTAGATGACAAGTCCAGAAGCTTTCAGCTTAGTCCCAGTCGAGGCCTTAGGTTTGACTGCGAAATGGTAATAGGAGAAGAAATGCTTGCTGAACCCGGCACGACCGAAAACACAAGACGAATTGCTATGCTGCGGAATGTTTTAGACAATTTTCACAAGGATATAGTTGAACTCCGCGGTGATACAGAAGCACCCGACCAGGAGAATAAAATGCTTGATATTTGCAGGATGCTCATAAATCAGGCATTTGCAGTAGTTTTGCTCGAGCTGGACAGCTCACCTGTGCTGGCAACGAGACTGAGCCAGGCCGATGGTGTTGAATTCGACCACATTAATTTCGACAAAGGCAAAATCCAAATGGTTGTGGGGGGGAATATTGTAAGGGTCAAAATCCGCTTAGGCGCGTTTACGCATATGATAGAAGTCAAAAAAAGCAAACCAAAAAAAGAGCGGGTCCGTAAGCCGAGTTCTGTACCCCGCCGCTGGTAGCGGCGGATGGCGACCATTTATCTTGACCAACTGTTGCCAGCTGGCTCTCCGACACCTATTGAGTTTGGGCTTATGCCCAAATAGATGCAGGAAGCGACCTACCCGCTGGCAGAGTCCGCCAAAAGTACGGTGGACTCACACTCGGGCCGAGTAGCCAGCTACTTGGTCTTGCAGGCGGTGGGGTTTGCCCTGCCGGCGTCGTCACCGACGCCGCGGTGCGCTCTTACCGCACCATTTCACCGTTGCCTGTGTTCCGGCAAGCCGAAATCATCGGCTGTGTATTTTCTGCGGCACTTTCCCGCGGGTCACCCCGGGTGGCTGTTAGCCACCACCGTGCCCTGTCCTGCTCGGACTTTCCTCCGGCTTTCACAAAAGCCAGCGGTCGCCCGACCCACTCTTTCAATTGACTATTTTGGTACGAATTATTATAGCAAAAGTTCGTTTTGTTGTCCACTCCGCCTTTTAAGTTGTGATATAATATTACTATGAAAGTCATGAGGAATCACACAACCTTAAAAAAGATGACTAAACAAGACGACTGCTATGTAGATGCAACGCCCCAGGAAAGGATTAGCTTTATCTGGCAGCTCACCGCTGAATTATGGTCGTTAAAGGGCTCACAATATGTTGAACAAAGATTACAAAGAAATGTTACAAATCTTATTAAACAACAAGATTAAATTCCTCGTTGTTGGAGCATATGCAATGGGCATACACGGATATCCCCGTGCCACTGGTGATCTTGACATATGGGTCGAGGCATCTACGGAAAACTCAGAAAAAATCTATCAATCCCTTTCGGAATTTGGTGCCCCTCTTTCAGAAGTCACAAAATCAACCTTCTGTGAAGAAGGTATTATTTTTCAAATCGGTGTAGCCCCGAGAAGGATCGATATAATCACTAAAATCGATGGGGTTGATTTTAACAAAGCCTATTCCGACAAACAAGAAATAGAAGTCGAAGGTATCAAAATTCCATTCCTCTCTAAAAAAAACCTTATCAAAAACAAAGAGTCAACAGGTCGTGAAAAAGATAAACTTGATGTAAAATATCTGCGTGGGAATAGCGATGCCTAATATCATGCCCAACTATGAATCTGTCCAAAGGCTATACACTTCTGTAGTACACCTGCATATCTTGTGATGGATTCAAAAGAACAAATTTCCCATCGTTTCTGCGGCTGATTTAGATATATGAGCAGCTACTTTTCTGGCAATTGGCTCGAGATTTCGATATGTTTTTTAAAGTGCTCATCATCGGTTTCGGGAAAATCGATTCTGAAGTGGACGCCCCGACTTTCCCGCCTCATTTGGGCAGATTGGGCCATAAGCAGGCACACAGTGAGCATATTCTGGCATTCCCAGCCTTGGGGAGAATCAAAGATTTTGTCCATCACATAGCGCTGCCAGAAAGTGATAATTTCCTGGGTCTCAGCGAGTAGTTGTGCCTTTCTGGCGATTCCGACATTTCGCCACATAAGAGCTCGAAGTGAGTTTCTAACATCAGCGGCATCCAAACGTGTTCTGTCTGAAGGTGTTATTTGATATTTTATCAAAGGGTGCTTGAGATAGGCAGCTCCCGATTTTGTGTCTTTCGAAACCGCTCGTCCGGCTATTTTACCGAATACCAAACCTTCAAGGAGGGAGTTACTTCCGAGCCGATTTGCGCCGTGCAGGCCGGTGGAAGCTATTTCGCCACAGGCGTAAAGATTTTCGATGTTTGTTTTAGCTAAGCTGTCAGTTTTTACACCGCCGATCATATAGTGTGCGCTGGGTCGGACAGGTATGAGGTCGCGAGTGATATCTATGTCGAAACTTTCGAGCAACTCGTTAATCTGCGGGAATCTTTTTGCAAAATATGCCTTATCGAAGTGTCGAACGTCCAGATAAACATGTGTTGTCTCAGTTTTTCGCATCTGGGTAAGGATAGCCCGGCTGACAATGTCACGCGGTGCAAGCTCAGCGGCCTCGTGGTATTCCTTCATAAAACGCCGGCCCTTGTTATCCAGCAGCACCGCCCCTTCGCCTCGAAGCGTCTCGGTAATCAAGGCCCGTGTGGCACCTGCAATGTAGAGCGTAGTCGGGTGGAACTGCATAAACTCCAAATCCTGCAATACGGCACCGGCGCGGTAAGCCATAGCAATGCCATCGCCAGTTGCGATTTGTGGATTTGTGGTTTCGCGGTAGAGTTGGCCTGCCCCTCCGGTTGCCAGGATTGTGTTTGCGGCCCAGATTATCTGAAGATCCCTGCGATTGTCGTAGCCGATTATTCCTACGCACTTGTTGTCATCGCTGGTGAGCAAATCGATAGCGTAGAAGTTTTCCAATATTCTGATATTCGAGGTCTGACTGACTTTTTTTATAAGTGCCTCTGTAATTATCCGTCCTGTTTCATCGCCGTGGGCGTGAGCAACACGAGGGCAACTGTGGCCACCTTCAAGGGTAGTGGCGATATGCCCGTCAATCAGGTCGAATTCAGTACCCCAACGGAGCAACTGCTCTATCAGTTCCGGGCCCTGGCGAACGACCATGTCAACTATGCCGTCGTCACATATCCCGCAGCCGGTGTTAAGCGTATCGGTTATGTGTGATTCGAATGTGTCTGTTTTATTAAGCACCGAGGCAATACCGCCCTGGGCTTTGGCAGTATTACTATTTTTCACGGTATCTTTGCAAACGATGATGACGCTGCATTGCTCGGCTGCTTCGATAGCGGCACGAAAGCCTGCGATGCCGGCTCCTATCACCAGACAATCAGTAAAAAGCTGGTGTGTGGAGATAGAGTCAATATTTACCAGATAGCGTCTGGGCTCAGCAAGTACGGTATCTTGCGGTTTCGGTCCCTTTTTAAATTCCGGCTGAGCAGTCATAAATTTTACCTTTATATTCTTTTGAGCTACCGCTAAGGTTCGATGTCTTTGAGGGTATTTGTTTTTTCGGTTTCTCTGCGATTCAGGACGACTTCGTTGGTGAATACTCTGTTGTCGTCAGCGTGCTTAAGTACAAAGGCCTGGAGTTCTTTTGTCGATGCTGTCAGAATAATCCTGCCCTCAATTGACGTGTGCTTTACAGCATTTGGGTCTTCCCAAAGCAGTTGTTCCTTCAACTCTTCATCATTTGTTAATCGCATTTTCAACTGAGGCTCGATGGAGTCTATCTTAATAAATGTATGGGTAGGTATTAAAAAGAAAGAGTTATATAGCCACTTCACCTCGTTCGGGTCATCCGGTTCCCACGGGAGTTCACTTGGGTAAACATCTAAAAAGAGCCTGTTCTCCAGCTTCACCAAATGCGCAACAAATGAGCCTTTTTTGCCCTTATTGTCAGAGAAAAACAGTTTGTACGCATTTTCCGGTTCTTCAATACGGTTGAATTCCCAGATAGCCTCAGGGCTATTGGGGTCATCCAGCCAGGTGCCGAGCAATTTTTCTTCGAATACTACATTTTCTTCAGTATAAAGCGAATGCAGCGACATAACGGGCACACAGCCGCCTAAAAGAGTTGCCAACAGGTAGAAAAGAAACTTTTTGACTTTCATTTTTTGGTTTCCTTTTATCATTGACCATTTACGGTTGATTATTTTCAATTATCACCTTCAATTTTCAATTGTCAATTGCAAAGAAAGCACAAAACCGATAGATTGCAGAGTCTATAATTTGAACAGGCAATGAGAAAACTTTGATGAAGGAGCAAGTACGTTGGAATTGGAGCTATCCGGCTGGATTGTTATTGCTTTAAGTGCGGTTATGGTGGGGATTACGAAGACCGGAATTCCGGGTCTTGGGATTTTAGTGGTGCCTTTGATGGCCGGCGTTTTACCGGCCCGCAGTTCGGTCGGGGTGCTGCTTGGTATATTGATATTGGCGGATTTGTTTGCTGCGGGCTATCATCGGCGTAACGCCAAGTGGGTTCATGTGCTGCGTCTGCTACCGGCTGCTTTTGCAGGTATCGTGGCCGGGTACTTCGGTTTGAAGGTGGTCAATGACCAGCAGCTTAAGCCGATTATTGGCGTGATAGTTCTGGTGATGTTGGGTATCAATTACTGGCGTATAAGGACCAAAGGCAAAGATGCTCCGATTCCAACCCAATGGTGGTTTGCGGTCGGACTTGGTTTTATGGCGGGAGTTACTACTATGATGGCCAACGCAGCCGGGCCTATAATGATTATTTATCTGCTGGCTATGCGGCTGCCCAAAATCGAATTCGTGGGGACCGGCGCGTGGTTTTTTTTCGTTGTTAACTGGTTGAAGGTACCGTTCAGCGCAAATCTGGATTTGATGACAGCGGCATCTGTGAAACTTGATTTGATGATGCTGCCGTTTATTGCGGCCGGCGCGGTGATAGGGATATTTTTTCTGAAACGAATCCCGCAAAAGGTCTTTACTGCTGTTGTGCAGGTTTTAGCAGCCGCTGCGGCCGTCAAGCTCTTATTTTAATCGTCAAACTATCGCAACAAACCTGCAAAATTGGTTTGCAAAAAGGCATTTAAAAGGCGATGATTAAAGCTATGGGTGGACGGGAGAACAAAGATAAATTTTGTGTCGCTCGGGAACAGATGCTCAGGCTGGACCTGAAGGCTCGCGATATAACTAATCCTGACGTCCTGAAGGTGATGGTTGAGGTTCCGCGGGAGGAATTTATACCAGAGTCATATTTCTCACAGGCTTATACCGACGGCCCGCTGCCTATCGGGATGGGCCAGACTATTTCTCAGCCATACATTGTCGCTCTGATGACCCAGGAGCTGAGGGTAAATCGCGACTGCGAGGTTCTGGAGATTGGAACAGGCAGCGGGTACCAAACTGCGGTTCTCGGTAAGTTAGTGAAAAAAGTCTATACTATAGAAAGATTTCCCCAGTTATCTGAGTCGGCCCAAGCGGTTTTAGGCAGGCTGGGCGTCAGTAATGTTGAGTTCTACATTGGAGACGGCAGTTGCGGCTGGCCGACAGACCAACTGCCGCCATCGGGATGCTTTGACAGAATTATGATTACCGCTGCGGTACCAGAGATACCAGAGCCTCTGGTCAAACAGCTTGCCGATGGCGGCTTTTTGGTCGGGCCGGTCGGCTATGGAGGAGTGCAGAGGTTGGTAGCCTGTGAAAAAAGGGCGAGCAAACTCATCGAAAGAGCAATTTGTGACGTTCGGTTTGTTAAGCTGCTCGGCGAATACGGTTTCGAGCAATAGTTCTGTGTCATTCCTACGAAGCTTATGCCTGCGAAAGCGGGTAGCAGAAATCCAGACCCTTCCAACCAATGTTATGTATAATTTTTTCGGCAATTTTCAACTATGAGTGGTATTATAACCTTATATAGGACTAAATTAGTCCAATATAATTTGTGTGTAAATATCAACGTTTTTTTATTACTCAAACTAACTGAAATTTGTTACCGTATGTCCTATGGCTGGACATACGGTAACAGCAGAGATTGGGGGAGAATCACAAAACAGGCTCGACGTGTCGATGCCGGTTCAATATCTCAAAGGTGTCGGGCCGGCCAGGGCTAAGACCTTCGCGCAGCTGGGCGTTGAGACAGTCGGTGATTTATTAGAGTATTTTCCGCGGGACTGGAATTTTGTTCCCGAGCCGACAAAGATAGCTCAAATGCTGCCGGGCGAGGACACGGCTGTTATTGGTCTTGTCGAATCAACAGACTACCAAGATTATCGCAGACAACCGATATTCGAAGCTGTAATCAGTGATGATACGGGAGTATGCAGAATTATATGGTTTCACGGTGGATTTCTACGCAATCAGTTAGAGCCCGGCCAAATTATAATAGCATCGGGCAAGGTTACTTTATACAAACATCAATTGCAGCTTACCAATCCGAAGTTTGTGGTACTCGATGAAGAACATCCCCACTCGGCTGAATATTTTAGCGGCGGAGTATATCCGGCCTGTAAAGGACTGAGCAGCAGGCAAATCAAAAAGATAATCGGACGTGTTCGGGAGGCAGCTGATAAGCTGGTGCCGGAGTTTTATGTCAAAAGTTTCTTGAAGAAAGCAAACCTTATCAGCAGAAAGGACGCATTTCGGTGGATACATTTGCCGCCGGACGAGGAGAAACTGGCACAGGCAAAACGCAGATTAAAGTACGATGAGCTGTTTTTAATGCAGTTAGGATTGGCGCTTCGCCGGTACAAGGTGCAGCATTTTTCGGCGGCGAGGCCGTGCATTTGTACCGAAGAAATCGACAGCCGAATCAGAAAGCGTTTTCCATTTTTGCTCACCGAGGACCAGGACGGTGCAATCGCAGAAATCGCTGCGGATATGAGCAGACATGAGCCGATGAATCGGCTGTTGCAGGGTGACGTGGGTTCGGGCAAAACGGTGGTGGCGCTTTATGCCGCTTTGCTGGCGGTTGCCAACAGGACGCAAGCGGCAATTATGGCACCTACGGAGATTTTGGCAGGCCAGCATTTTTTGAATATTGAAAGGTATTTGAAGAACAGCAAGGTAAAAAGAGTTTGCCTAACACGTGGATTTACCGGCAAAAAAAGGACGGAGCTTTTGGAGCAGATAAGAAGTGGGGCGGTAGATATCGTCGTGGGGACGGTGGCATTACTGCAGGCAGATATTGAGTTTCAGAAATTAGGATTGGTTATAATTGATGAGCAGCATAAATTCGGAGTCGAACAGAGAGCGCAACTGCGAAAACAAACCACTCCGCACTACCTTGTTATGACAGCAACGCCTATTCCGCGGACGCTGGCAATGACTGCATTCGGTGATTTGGATGTTTCTGTCATCAAGCACTCGCCGCCGGGCAGAGGCACCGTTATTACCCGCTGGGTCGAGCGACACAACCGGCCGAAAGCGTATGAGTTTATCCGCGAGCGTTTGAAGGCAAGGAAACAGGCGTATTTTGTTTATCCTCGGATTACTGCCGTTGAGCAGGACAACGAGGTCAGGGCTGCAACCGATGAGTGGAAGTATCTTTCTACGGAAGTATTTCCGGAATTTACCGTTGAGCTTCTGCACGGACAGATGCCATCGGCCAAAAAGCAGCAGACTATGTCGGAGTTCCGCAAAGGTAAAACCAATGTGCTGGTGTCAACCGTCGTAGTTGAGGTCGGGGTTGATGTTCCGAACGCGACAATAATGGTCATAGAAGGAGCGGACAGATTTGGCCTGGCCCAGCTGCACCAGTTGAGAGGGCGTATCGGAAGAGGAGAAGCTAAGTCATATTGTTTTTTATTCGCTGAGACCGACAGCCAAACAGCTCAAAGCAGACTCGAAGTAATGACCAGAAGCAATGATGGTTTTGAGATAGCCGAGCATGATTTGCGGCTGCGTGGGCCGGGGGAGATGTTCAGCACACGACAGCACGGACTGCCGGATTTGAAAATCGCAAATATCGTAGATGACTTCGACCTGCTGGTGATGGCTCGGAAAAACGCATTCGAGCTGGTCTCGCAGGACCCGATGTTAACAAAGGCCGAGAACAGAAATATTCGCCAGGCTTTGTTGGCCAAGTTCGGTGATGCACTGGGATTGGCGGATGTGGCCTGAATACTATTGACTATTGATTATTTACTATTTACTATTGACTAAGCTGCGTTGAGTAAATTTTTAGGTAATAGAAGGTAGTGTGTACACTCCGCAAGGAGTCCTCCGAAAGGATTCCACAGGACTTACGGACTGCACACCTTTTTGCCTGAAAGTAACCCGTCGCCTTACCGGCGACAGCTAAACAAAATAAGCAGAAAATATTGTAAAACCGTTGTCTTTTGGCATAGTCAATAATCAATAGTAAATAGTCTTGACCTATGCGGATAGAATATAAAAACAAACGGATGGAGAGGTTTTTAATCGGCGTCAATGCTTTGACTTCGGCGATGGTTGCGGCGTCTTTTGTTATACTATTCGGTGGTTTTAAGGAGCAATGGCCGCCGGAGGTGATTTTATATACCATTCAGGTCGTTTTACTTTGCATCTTTGTTGTGGAGAAAATAATTCGGCTGTCTAATGCGGTTTCAAAGGTCGACTTCTGGCGGGCGAACTGGTTTGAAATTCCACTTCTGCTTATGCTTGGCGTTGCTGCAATTGGAGCAGGCCGTTGGTTTGCACTTACGAAGGCTGAAGCTGTGGAGGTTCGGCACTTCGCAGTGGGTATCTATCTTGTCCTTCAGGTAGTTGCAAAGCTTTGCAGGACCAGCGTAAACTTAGCGGCATCGGGCAAGAGCCCAACACGAACATTAATCGCAAGTTTTCTGGTTTTGATAATTTCCGGGGCGGGGTTGCTAATGCTGCCGGCGGCATCTGCTCCTGGAAAAGAAAGTTTGAGCTTTGTCGATGCGTTGTTTACGGCGACCAGCGGGACTTGTGTCACCGGCCTTATTGTAAAAAACACCGGCGAAGACTTTAGTCCGATGGGAAAGATAGTAATCCTGACGCTGATTCAGCTCGGCGGTTTGGGAATAGTGGTATTCGGGGCAGTCTTTGCGCTGCTGCTGGGCCAGGCATTGAGCCTGCGTGAATCGGCGGCGATGCAGGATTTGCTCAGTGCCCGCACGCTCAGTCGAATAGGCAATATGATAGCTTTTATTTTCATCGGAACGGTGCTTATCGAAGCTGTTGGCGCGGTCAGCCTTTTTGGAATGTGGGCAGAGGATGTTCCGCACCGATGGTTCTACAGTATCTTTCACTCGGTCAGTGCTTTTTGTAATGCGGGCTTTAGCTTGTTTAGTGACAGTTTTGTCAGTTATAACAGAAGCTGGGGTGTTTACGTAGTAGTTTGTCCGCTGATAATCTTAGGCGGACTCGGTTTCGGTGTGCTTTACGACCTTGTCAATACTGCGGCTGACAGGGTAAAACGGTTCTTCAAAAAATTGTTTTATAAGCGCTACCGTCTTTCGATGGAAACGCCAAAAAGGCTACGGTTGCAGACCAAGATAGTTCTCAGCGTAAGTACATGTCTGATAGTTTTGGGAATGTTGGCTCTACTCTTGTTTGAGCGCTATGCAGGCCGGGGTAACCCGACCGAACATAGTAATATTCTGGGCGCTCTGTTTCAGTCGATCACAGCCAGGACGGCAGGCTTTAACACGGTCGATGTCTCGGCGATGTCGGCATCGAGCAGGTTTGTTTTGATTTTGCTTATGTTCATCGGCGGTTCGCCCGGCTCTACGGCCGGCGGAATCAAGACTGTAACATTAGCTGTGGTTTTAATGACTGCTGTGGCGGCGCTGCGGAAGCGGCAGGAAGTCGAGATGTTCAAGCGGTCGGTTCGGATAGTTGTCGTCGGCAGAGCAATTACCGTGACGCTGCTTTTTGTGGCGGTTTTGTTCATTGCTACGTTAGCACTGAGTATCACAGAGAATTGTACGGACGGTTCGCGAATCGCCCCTACTATGTCAGAGATTATGTTCGAGGCGGGTTCTGCCCTGGGAACGGTGGGGCTGACGACCGGCATAACGCCTTCTTTGACAACAGCCGGCAAATTGATTATTATAGCAACGATGCTTATCGGCAGACTCGGGCCTTTGACATTGCTGGCGGCGCTGACGTTTAACATAAAACCGGCTCGATATAATTATCCGGATGAGGCGGTAATTGTCGGATAAATTGGTGAATACAAGACTTTTGCAAAATCGAGGTTAGGCATACTTTGAAAAGAAAAAATTGTTTTTTGATTTTTTCTTTTCAAATAGTAAGCTGTTGCCTAATAAGAAGTTAGCTGATTATTTAAGAAAATCGAAAAAGCTGATTTTCTAAAATAATATATGCCTAACCTCAATTTTGCAAAACTTGAGTGAGTGGCCAGTAGTGAGTGGACTCACCAAATAACCAAAGAATGGGAGCTAATGCTATGAAGCGGTTTGCTGTAATAGGACTGGGACGGTTCGGCACGAAATTGGCCATTGCCCTTGCGATGAGCGGAGCGGAGGTTATCGCAATTGACAAAAACAGAGAGGAGATAGAGCTGATCCGGGACCAGGTAAGTCACGCCGTCAGGCTCGACAGCACTGATGAAGAGGCGCTTAAAGCCCAGGGCATTGATAAGGTTGACGTTGCTATCATCGGTATAGGACAAGGCACAGGAGGCGGTTTTGAGGCTGCGGTTCTTACGGTCGTGAACCTGCGGCAAATGGGAGTCAAACAAATATACGCAAGAGCAGAGGATTTGATTGCAGGCGAGGTTTTTTCCAAAGTAGGTGCTTCAGAAGTTATCTATCCGGAAATCGAATCGGCTCAACGATGGGCATATAAGCTTATCGCACCGCAAATCGGAGAGAAAATAGATTTCACGCCCGGCTACAGCTTAGCCCGGATAAAGGCGCCGGCCAGTTTCGACGGCAAGACGGTTATGGATCTGCAGCTACGACAGAAATATAACGTGAACCTGGTTTTGATTAAGCGGGGTGAACACGGCAAAAGTAAAAAGAGCGAGAAAAGCAAAATTATAAACGTTCCTATGCCCAACACCGTCATCTATCAGGACGATATTCTAATGGTGGCCGGCTCCGACGCAGACCTTGCAAAACTGCCACAGGAATAAAAAAATCCAGAATTCCCAGATTTTGCTTGCACTATTATCGCAAATATGCGATATTATATATGCGTGAGCAAGGATGCCAAAAACAAAGTTCATTTTATACCAAGATAAGGACAGTTCGGTTCCGCTGATTAAATGGCTTAAAAAGCAGCCACAAAAAGTACAGGACAAGTGTGCTGCGATGATTGAGTTGTTAGCTGCCAGTGGTCACGAACTGAGACGTCCATATGCCGACTATATTGACAATGGAATTTATGAACTTCGCCCCATAGTTAAGCGTGTGCAGTACAGAATATTGTACTGCTTTGTAGGAAAAAACGTCGTGCTTCTCACGCATGGGTTAGTTAAAACCGACAAAATTCCCAGGGCGGAGATAAAAAGAGCGATTGAGTATAGAAATAGATTTATTCAGGATGCATCGCTACATGGCTATGAAATGAAAGATTAATTATGACTAAGAAAAATAAAACTACAACTGATGCCGTAAAAATACTGCACAAAATCTTTATTAAGGATGATCCAAAGCGGCTTGCTTCTCTGGAAGAGGAACGAGAGAAATTGAAGATCGCAGGCCAGATTTATGACCTTCGGACGCAAGCGGGTTTGAGTCAGGCACAGTTGGCTAAATTGGTCGGAACTACCCAATCTGTGATAAGTCGCTTGGAAGATGCAGATTATAGCGGCCACAGCTTTAACATGCTCCATCGCATCGCAAGTGCGCTACATTGCAGGGTTGAGGTTCGACTTGTTCCGGAAAAAGTATTATCCTCAGGTACATAATATCGTGGTCGGCTTCAACGCAGACTTAGCTAAACTGTCGCAAGAATAAGGCCGATTACAAAAATTCTCGATTTCGATCGGAAAAGAATTCAGTAAGAGTTGTGTATTTATGAAAGAGATTTCTACAGAATTGCTCGATGAAATTACCAAGCGATTAGCCGAGTCAATACACCCGGAGAGGATTTATCTTTTCGGCTCACACGCTGCGGGCAACCCTGACGACGACAGCGATGTCGATTTACTGATAGTCGTTCCGGATACTAATCAATCACGTCACGACTTAGCCTTGAAAGGCAGGGCTAATATGAGAGACTTAATCATTCCAATGGACCTGGTAGTGTGCACCCACTCGGAAATAGAGAAATGGGAAAACGTCAAGTGCACGCTTATCTACACGGTTATGCGAAAAGGGAAGCTTCTTTATGAGTCCGAAGGAAGAACTGGTAAAAGAGTGGCTCACACTGGCTGATGATGACCTAAGGCTGGCCGGGCTGACCATGAAGGACACTGAGCCGGTATATTGGGCGGCAGCTTTTCACTGCCAACAAGCTGCGGAAAAGTCTCTCAAAGCCTTTCTTGCGTACAACGAGTATCACGTGGAAAAGACGCACGATATAGAATTTCTCGTTAAGCTGTGCATGAAATTTGTACCGGAAATGGAGCAATTCATAGAAACCGGTGCGGCCCTGTCAGAATATGCTGTCGATACTCGTTATCCGGCAACGAGATTTGAAATCACTAAGATAAAAGCTGAAAAGGCGATGGAAACCGCCCGCAACATATTCGAATTTGTCCTTAACGCATTGCCGGACATTGCTGAAGATAGGTAGCGTAAGGAAATATAGGCTACGCTCATAGGCAATCTGACGAAATTCGCAGTGCCGCTGGTTTCCAACAACAACATAGCTAAACTGCCACAAGAATAAAGCAGCTCAACTAAGGCAGGTTCAGCTAAGCAGCGAATTGATTATCAGTTAAGAAATTATTAGAGGAGAAACTATAATGATTAAGCCGGGACAGATTGCGGCCATTCTCTGCGTAGTAAGTTTTTTTCTCTTGCCAGGCTGTCAAGAGAAAGGCGGGCAGAAGAAGTCAACAGATGCCGATGAGGAAATTGTCTGCCCTATGCTCTATCAAAAACACGACTCATTCATTAATGCGTTCACATTTATTGACACGCCTGAAGATAAAATTGAGACTTCGTTATCCTTTGTGAGTAAAGTAGGAGGAAAACTGGCGGACCAACGCCAATTGGTATTTGCTAATAAGCTCTTTAGCCTTCGCAAGAGTAAAGAGGTAGATATGTTTATATCTCTGCTCAGCGATGGCACGAAAAAGCAGCTTAATGATGATAATAATAAAAGAATGGTGCACCACCACATAAGGGAAATCAAAGACGGTACATTTCTTTATGATGAATATGACGTTAAGTTCTTTGCGACGTTTCGTGAATTCACCGAAAAAGACCGGGACATACTAAAAAAGCATGTAAGTTTTGCCGAAAACCCATCTCACGTCATTCATTACTGGCTCTTTCCCAAGCCTAAATATATACTGATAGGCACAACCTTCTACCTTATCGAAAGTGAGGGCTCATACAAGATTGTTACAGAGACATTATTGCATGGCGAAATTACTCCCGCTGCCAAAAAGCAGAAGGTTTCAGGCCCGAAAGAATACGGCATTATTGCATTTGAACAAATCGACGATGCATATACCAGGCCCAATGTTTGGAAATATCGATGGGACATCGAATCGAGCCTTGATGAAAGCGAAGATAACGCATTTGAAATCCTAAAGCTCACGAAAGTCATTTCAGGTCAGGTTGATGCTGCACTTGCTCCCAATATCATAAAGCAAGTTCTTGTAAAAGAAAGTATGTTTGAAAAATATAGGTATAAGGAATTAAAATTTACCTTTAGAATAGGCACGAGTGCACCGAAAAATAGGTTTAAAAAATATGGCCAACGTTTAACCGGCTGGATCTATGGAATTTCTATAGCCAGCATCTTCAAGTCCGAGTTTATGTTCTTCCCTGGAGAAAACATTGCGAATGTTAAGGTAAACAAACAGGGCTGCTTTGTTGATTCTGACCTGGAATTTATATCTTTTGAAACTGCAAAAGAAAATGTTAAATATAAACACAAAGTTATTTTACGAAAAAAGCCTATTATCCCCGAAGCAGATTTGTAGAAAAACTTGTCAGACTTTTCGATATTTTCGCAGCATATCAAGTAAGTTTTGCATATCTCCTGGTAAGGGGGTTTCGAATTTTACCATTTCGTCTGTTTTCGGGTGTTTGAATTCGAGCGTGTGGGCGTGCAGGGCTACTCGGCTTATGACCGGTTCTTGCACGGCAGGCTCAGCGTCGGCTAACTGCCAGGGATAAACCAATCTGCCGCCGTACATATCATCGGCGACGATGGGGTGCTTTATGTATAAAAGGTGGACGCGTATCTGATGAGTTCGGCCGGTCTTGGGCGTGAGCTTCAGCAGAGAAAAGCCGCGGAAGGATTCGAGGACCTCGTAAAAAGTAATTGCTTCTTTGCCAGCTTCCGGCCTGATTGCATACTTTTCTCTCGTTCTTGGGTGGATACCCAACGGCACTTTTATACGGTCGGCAGTCAGCTCAGGGGTGCCGTGGACGATGGCCAGATAGTTCTTGTTGACCTGACGACGTTCGAATTGTTTGGCAACTCTCCACTGGGTAGTATCGTCTTTTGCAACGACCATAACGCCGGTGGTGTTTTTGTCAAGGCGATGTACGATGCCCGGGCGAAACTCACCAAGGCCGCTGGACAGCTTATCCGAATAGAACGCGAGGGCATTTACCAAAGTGCCGTGTGTGTTGCCACGAGCAGGGTGCACAAGTATGCCGGGCTGTTTATTCAGGACGATTAAGCAAGAGTCTTCATAAATGATATCCAGCGGGATATCTTCGGGTAGAATCTCTTTGCCGGGCTGTCTGGGCAGTGTTAAATCGATTTTGTCACCAGGGCTTAGTTTGAAGCTTTGTTTGGCGATTTTGCCGTTAACCTGGACAGAACCTGCCTTGATTGCATTCTGGATAAAACGTCGGCTCAGGTCGCTGAAACGGCTGTGGAGATACTTATCGAGCCTGCGTTCTTTAATTGAATTTCCGACGTTCAGCGTTAACGGCTCATTTTCGGTATCCGGCCCCTTCATTTTGCTTTTTGAATCATTTGACGGACACATTTGGTTCGGGGACCTTAGAGTTAACATCAGGGAGGACATTCGATGTCTGAGATGCCTGATTTACATCGATTGGCAGGATAACCTCAGCAGGTAGGTTGGTGTCAACTGGTTTTATCTGGATTGTCGGCCCTGTAGCAGCCTCTGTCGTTTGGCCTGGCAAAATCGAAGAAGCGGAAGGTAAATTGGCGTCAACTGGTTTTATTTGGATTGTCGGCTTTGTAGCAACCGGGGGAGTCGGTGCCGGCTTGAAAATCACTTTTTGCTTATAATCGGCCATTGTCTCGAGGCGGTGCTTTGCCTGAGCAACGGCCACAGTACCTTCGAAATCGGGGTTTTCGGCAATAATCTGATATATCTGCTGTGCCTTTTCAAAGTTACCAAGTTCCTCCTCACAGAGTCCCAGGCCGAATTCAGCCGCAGCCGTTAAAGACGGATTAGATGCCCACCTCAGGCGGGTTTGGATTGCTTCGGTGTAAGCAGCCTTTGCCTGGTTTATCTGCGCCGTTACATCCTGCTCACTTACAGTCCCGGGCCGGTAATGCAGCTCGGTCCGCAGGGCTTCGGCCTGTTTAATAAGTGCCAAAGCAGCCATTTGGTCGCTTTCGGCGTTTTGGGCGAAGGTTCCAAGACTGTTAGCGGGCTGGAGGAGTATAAATGAAAGGTCTCTTCCCTGGGCCTGAGCGCTAAGGACTTGCATTTTACTGGCCGATAGCTGGTTAAGCAGATTAGTAAACTCAAGCTGTTCTTCGACTACTGCACTTTTTCTGTAGCGGTACCGGACGTAAAAGGCTGATGCCGCAACCACCACTGCTAAAACAACGATAATAATTGTGAGATTTTCCTTCGTCCATTGGGGCAGATTGCTCAGCCATTCGGCTAATTCATTGGTTTTTAGTTCGTGCCGGTGCTCAGATTTCATTTTTTCTCCATTATCAGAATTCAATTTAGAGCTATGCAAAATTGAGGTTAGGCATATATTATTTAAGAAAAATAGGTTTTTGGTTTTCTTAAATAATCAAGTATCTGCCTGCCAAGCAATAATTTATTGTTTGAAAAGAAAAAATAAAAAGACAATTTTTTCTTTTCAAAGTATGCCTAACCTCGATTTTGCAGAAGACTTAACATTCTATCACGAACTTAAGCCAGAATTATAGCAAAATCTCTTTTATCTTGCAATAGGTCTGTTAATTGGTTAAATTTTAGCTAATAATTAGACGAAAGGGTGTAGATGTTCGAAATAAAAACAGAAAACAGAGGACAGAAGGCAGTCCACAGGATGCCTACCTGGGGCACAGGTTACGGCAAAGACAGAAGGCTTTTACTCTTCACTTTTTATTTTTTGGTAATCTTTTCAGCAGCAGTTTTGCAAAGCGAAACCAAAGCGGCCCAGGCAGGCACATTAGAAGGTATCTGGGACCCGGCGAAATATATCAGCCTTGACGAAATTAAGCCGGGGATGGAGGCTTATTGTCTGACGGAGTATGGGCTTGCCGGGATTGAGAAGTTTGCTCTGGAAGTTGTGGATGTAGTGCGTGACGTTGGCCCCGGTATGGATTTGATTTATGTTAAGGGTACCGATGAGCGTTTTATCCACACGGGCCCTGTGGCCGGTTGCAGCGGTTCTCCGGTCTATATCGACGGACGATTAGCGGGGGCGCTGGCTTACGCTTCGTTTTACAGCAAGGACCCGCTTTATGGGACAACGCCTATTGAGGAAATGCTTAAAGTAGGCCGGGGAACACGAGTTGGCCGTTCCAAGCAAGGCGCCGGGCCGAGGTTGTCTGTGTTTGATTTTACCAAGCCGATTGATTTCGCCGAGATTGACAGACAATTTAGAAACGAGCTTCTCAAGAGAAGCCGTAATTTTAGTGGCGTTAATCCTTTGCCGTGTCCTCTGATTACCTCCGGTTTGCCGAGAGGAGTTTGTGAACAACTGGATGACCTGGTTAAGCCTTTCGGGCTGATGGTTGTCGCAGGCGGCGGTAGTGGAAGTAATCCCACTGTCTCTGGTGAAAAGGTGCAATTAGTCCCCGGAGCCTGCCTTACTGTACCGCTGATAAGTGGTGATATAACAATGAGCACGTTTGGGACAGTAACCGAAGTTAGGGGCGATAAGGTCTATGGCTTCGGTCACAGCTATCTCGGTTACGGCCCTGTAGATTTGCCGATGGCCACAGGGAAAGTGCACACGGTAGTATCAAGCATATATCGTTCTTTCAAGTTGGCCAGCGTGTTAGACACGGTCGGTGCTTTGACAATTGATGAGTCAATGGCGGTCTTCGGACGGATCGGCGCAAAGGCCAAAACGATACCACTGACGATACGAATAGACCGTTACAACGACATCGAGAAACGCGTGTACAACTGTCGAGTTGCTAATAATCGGCTGCTTACTCCACTGCTGCTTCAGTCTGCTGTGGCTGGGGCGGCTTATCAACTCGGCGATTTTCCGCCGGACCATACAATTGAATATAAAGTAGCTATCGATTTAGAGGATGCCGAATCAATTAACTTTGAAAACGTCTCCACCGCTCGTGGTCTGATTGAGTTGATAATGGAAAGTGTAGGCTCGGTTGCGATGCTTATGAATAATCCGTATGAAGAAGTTGGTATAGAATCAATCGATTATGATATTCGCATCGTGCCGAGTAGCATTGTTTCACATATATGGTCGTTGGATTTGTCAGATTCAAAAGTCAAGGCCGGTGAGAATATCGAGATTGGAGTCGTTGTAGAATCTGTTCTGGCGGGAAAGAAAAAATACCAGTGCACCTTAGAAATACCCGAAGATTTGGTACCCGGAAGATATGACCTGACGGTGTGCGGCTCGCCGGATTATGAACGGTTTCTTCTGAAAGCCGTCCCTTATAAATTTATTACGCAAAGTGTGCCGGGTTTGATTGAGGCGCTTAATTACTCTTTGGGGGTTGGTAGAGATAAGCTGTATTTTATTTTATCTCTGCCGCCCGGGGGTGTTACCCTGGAGCATGCTGAGCTGCCCGACCTGCCGGGAACCAAAGTTTTGGTCCTGCAAAATGCTAAAAGGACGCTGAAAATCCAGCCATATCAACATTGGACTGAGCGAAGTTTAGAAACCGGCACAGTGGTTATAGACAAAAAGGTTATGAAAATAACAGTAGAAAAATAATAAGTCGTGTTGCGAATGGTAAATGGTGAGTAGCGAATAATGAGCAGTCAATTAACCACTCACCAATTAACCACTCACTAAGTCATTTTTTTCGGAGAGTTGCTATGAGAGATAAATTCCACGTTAATTGCAGATTAACCTTTACGGTTTTGCTCTGTCTGGTTTTGAGCTCGGCTTGTTTAGCGGTTAGCAGTAAGGTTACACGTCATACAAGCAGTTCGGATTTATTGAAGGGCCAAACCGAAGAAGTTGTAATTAGCTCGCGAGGGACTATCCAGCTGGGGCGGGCAGCCGAGACGCCGGTTGAGGAAGAGGAATTCGAGGACCTTGGAGATGTCTGGTCGATAAACAGTATCGTTGTCAGCGGCGGAACGGTCTATTTCGGCACCAGCCCTAACGGCGGCATTTACAAATACAGCCTTAACAAACTGACAAAGATCTATCCGGTGGAGGAAGACCAAAGACCAACAGAGAAGAAACCGAAGGATGTAAATGATCCCAATAGCACGAAGGTTGAGGCTGAGAAGCATCTGTCAAACGAGCATATTTTCGCTATGGCAACCGATGTGTCCGGCAGGTTGTTAGCAGGTATAAGCGGTGAAAAATGCAGACTTTGCCGGTTCGAAGCCGACAAGATGGAAACTATTTACGAGCCGAACGACGCCAAATATATCTTCGCGATAACTGTTGATTATAGCGGTAATATTTATTTGGGGACTGGGCCGGAAGGTAAGGTTTACGGACTCAATTCTCTCGGCAAAAAAGCCCAGCTTATTTACGATAGTCCCGACAAAAACATACTCTCACTCGCGAGCGGAGGAGATGGCTATATTTATGCGGGAAGTGACAGCCGAGGGCTGGTATATAAGATAAATCCGCGCACCAAAAAAGCAACGGTTTTATATGACAGTGAACAGCCGGAGATTACAGCACTATTATTGATGGGGCCGGAAGATGTCTCGGATACACTCAGCGGTCTGTATGCAGCGGCGACATCTGCTAAGATTGTTCAGGCCCAAACGCAATTCGCCGCCAAACTGCCTTCTTCCGGTCGGCCCGAGGCCAAAACGGAAAAAGGCAAAAGCTCCAGCAAGAACGACGGCGGACGTAAACTTTCAATTGCAAATACAAAAAAGGCAGGTGATAGTAAATCGGGCAAGGGACCGTCGCCACCCAGCAAACCACCAAAACCAAGTAAAGCCAGTCAAATATACAAGGTAACTAAAGACGGTTTTGTGAACAATATATTCAGTGAGGCTGTTGTTTTCTTTTGTCTGGCAGAAGAAAATGGGAAGCTGCTTGCCGGAACCGGAAACAGCGCCCAGCTTTTTAGCATTGACCCTATCGCCGAGCAGGAAGCAGTTATTTATGAAGACGAGAAGGCATCACAAGTAACAGCGATAGCTGTGGCCGGCAATGATGTGTACCTTGGGACAGCAAATCCTGCGAAGCTGGTGAAGTTAGGTTCCGGCTTTTCCTCGGAGGGGACTTACACTTCCGACCTTGTCGATGCCGGTCAGCCGGCGAAGTGGGGTAAACTGCAGCTCGAAGCAGATATTCCGCAAGGATGCAAAGTACAGGTGGCTTGCCGCAGCGGAAACGTCAAGGATGTAAACGACCCGACTTTTTCAGAATGGACTGAACTGGTGGAAGTTTCAGAGCCGATACAACTTAACTGTCCTTTGGGAAGGTTCTGTCAATATAAACTTGTGCTGCAAAGCGAAGGCGGTGACAAAAGCCCGCTTATAAGGGAGATTGCCGTTGCCAGCACTGTGCCGAACCTGGCGCCGAAGGTCGAATCAGTAACTGTTGCTCGAGTTTCGACGGCCAGCAAGAAGGGATTTTTCAAAATCAGCTACAAGACCAAAGACGACAACGGTGATAAGCTGATTTATAAAATAGATTTCCGGAAACTCAGCAGAACAAACTGGATTGAGCTGAAAGACGAGCTCGAAGCCGCCAGCTTCGAGTGGGACGCAAAAACCGTCGAAGACGGTCGATATGAGGTCAGAGTAACCACAAGCGACGAGAGAAGCAATACCACCTCGACCAAGCTGACCGGCAGCAGGATAAGCGATCCGGTAGTAATTGATAACACCGGGCCGGTTGTTAAGAACATAACAACATCCACCCTTAAAAACAACGGACAGTACAGGATTTTCAAGATTGAGGTTCAGGATGAGCTCAGTGCGATTGGGAAACTGGAATATACAATCGATAGTAATGCTGACTGGATAGGTACTGTACCGGACGATTTGGTTTATGATACTACGGACGAGAATTTCACCATCAAAATAGATGCGAAAAAAGATTTACCCAAAGGCGACCATGTACTGACAATTAAAGTCAGCGATGCAGTCGGCAATACAACGTATAAGACTTTCGAGGTCAATGTTGGTGAGTAGTAAGTGGTGAGTAGTGAGTAGTCAATTAACCACTCACCAATTAACCACTCACCAATCGCACAGGTGACGAATTGTGCGATATGTCGAATTTGAAAAAATTGTTGAGACGGTTGAATCACTTTGCATATCAGCCGGCTACGAGCTGCCTGAGGATGTTTTAGCTGCTCTTGAAGAAGCGGCACGGAAAGAATCCAACCCGGGGGCTGTAAAAATACTGGAACAGCTCATCGAAAATGCCCGCATAGCAGCAGACGAAAAGATACCTTTATGTCAGGATACGGGGCTTGCCGTGGTCTTTGTGGAGCAGGGTTCTGAAGTGGCGGTCAACTCCCCTACCGATGATATC
>JAIVYN010000031.1:0-22240 GCA_048635425.1 Candidatus Aegiribacteria sp. | reverse complement strand
CTGACGTGGCGATGACGCTGAACAACCTGGGAGTTCTTCATAACGACCAGAACCGGATAGAGGAGGCCCGCAAGGCGTACGAGGAGGCGCTGGCGACGTACCGTCAATTGGCTGAGCAGAATCCTCAGACCTATCTGCCTGACGTGGCGATGACGCTGAACAACCTGGGGATTCTTCATCACCGCCAGAACCGGCTGGAGGAGGCCCGCAAGGCGTATGAGGAGGCGCTGGAGATTCGCCGTGAATTGGCTAAGCAGAACCCGCAGACCTACCTGCCTAACGTGGCGGACACGCTGAACAACCTGGGGATTCTTCATAGCGACCAGAACCGGATGGAGGAGGCCCGCAAGGCGTACGAGGAGGCGCTAAAAATATACGAGAGATTTGCCCGGCAGAATCCCGACCAATACAACCTTGATGTAGCGCGGGTAAAGCGCCTTCTACGGAAAGTCGCCAGCGCGAAGGAAGAAGCGAAAGATCGGTAATCCTCAGAAAGGAGCAATAGTTGACTAAGCGATACCGAATAATCATTCTGTCAATCTTGCTTTTGGCTGGGACTCGTGTTGATGCGGCTAAGCTGAGAGGCTTAGTACGTCAGAATGAAGTGACCGGGCCATGTTGGGGGCCGAACCACCATGGCAAACCTGGCCACGACTATTCCTCCGCAGTACCGCGGGGGCAGTTTAGGGCCTCTGGCTCTGTCATGCCCAGCCAGCGATGGATATTTGCTAAGGTCGAGGGCGAGGGATAGGAAGAGGAGATCACAGAATGGCAAAGCCCTGGCAAAACTGGCACAGTGATCGTTACAGCACTCACGATGGCTGGGCGAATTTATCAGGGTACGCTGAATTGTTTCAGTCGCTCCTTTAGCAGTGTTACACGTCGTCGGGAGTGCATGCGTCTTACTGCTATAGCAACCGCTTTCTGAGTTCCGACCAACACAACCAGTTTTCGGCCTCGTGTAATCGCAGTATAGAGAAGATTGCGCTGCAGCAGGACATAGTGCTGGGAATGGATTGGCATAACTACCACAGGATATTCACTGCCTTGGCTTTTGTGTACGGTTGTGGCATACGAGAGCATTATCTCATCCAGTTCGTTAAATTCGTATGTCACTTGGCGGTCGTCGAACTGGACTACAAGCTCCTGATCAATGTCATCGAGCTTTACAATCCGGCCTATATCACCGTTAAAAACATCTTTGTCATAATTGTTGACTGTTTGCATGACCTTATCACCAATACGAAAGGTCCAGCCATATCGTTGGACAGATGGGCCTTCAGGATTGAGGTTCTCCTGCAAAGCTGCGTTCAGATTGCGACAGCCCAAGAGCCCTCGCTGCATCGGTGAAAGTACCTGGATGTCATCGAAGCGGTTAAAACCGAAACGGTCTGGGATTGCTTTACAGGTTAAGTTTATGACCAGAGAGACAGCCTTTTCCGGCTCCTCAGCATGGACAAAGTAAAAATCGGTCTGGTCCGGTGATTGCACCTTTCCCTTCGGGAAGACCGGTATCTGACCTCTGTTGACCTTGTGAGCGTTGGTAATAATAGCACTTTGCGCTGCTTGACGGAAAACCTGGGTCAGTCGGCATACTGGGATCAGACCAGAATCGATGATATCTCTGAGGACACACCCGGGACCTACAGAAGGAAGCTGGTCTACGTCACCGACCAGAATCAAAGCAGCGTGCTCTGGAATAGCCCGTATGAGCTGGTGAGCCAATAACAAATCGAGCATGCTTGTTTCATCTATAATAAAGACATCGCCCTCAAGGGGATTGTCGGCATTATGCTTGAATGCAGAAGTGGCTGGATCAAATGCCAACAATCGATGAATGGTCTTGGCCTGTAAATTCGTTGTTTCCATCATACGCTTGGCAGCACGTCCTGTCGGGGCTGCGAGAACAACTCTCAGCTTTTTGGCCCGCATTATCTTTACTATTGCATTGACCAGTGTGGTCTTGCCTACTCCCGGGCCACCTGTGATGACCATGACCTTGTTCTGGACAGCTATCCGAATAGCCTCCCGTTGTTGGTCTGCGAGCTGTAGGCCAACTCTCTGTTCGACCCATTTAATAGCTTTTTCTATCTCAATATCCGGACAGGGATGAGAGGTTTTGCACAGCTCAGTAAGATGGGACGCCAGATTACCCTCAGCGCGGTCCAGGCCTGCAAGGTATATCAAATCAGCTTCTTTGTCACGAATGTGCTGGATGACTCGCTCTTCCTGTAACAGGTAGTCTACAGCACGTTCACAGATCGCTTCTGATATCTCCAGTATTTTGATAGCTGCCTTAACGAGTTCGTTGCGGGGGTAGCCGCAGTGTCCATCATCAGTTAATGTCTGCAGAACGTATTCAATTCCGGCTCTGGCTCGCAGGTCTGATTCTTTCTCGATGCCAAGGCTCTCGGCAATCTTGTCTGCTATCTTGAAGCCGATACCTCGAATGTCGTGGGCCAGGCGATAAGGATTGTGTGTCACTGTCTCAATAGCCTTGTTTCCGTATGCCTTGTAAATGCGGAAAGCCCGGCTGGTACTGACACCATGGCTGTGCATGAAAACCATGATATCCCGGACCATTCGCTGTTCTGCCCAGGCTGTGGTGATTTTGTTGTGCCGAATCGGACCGATGCCGTCAACCTCCAGAAGTCTCTGTGGTTTGGCTTCGATTATGTTCAGAATTTCTAGCCTGAAACGCTTCACGAGCCTCTTTGCAAAGACAGGCCCTATGCCTTTGATCAGGCCAGAGCCAAGATACTTCTCCATGCCGTCAAGTGTATTTGGCGCTGTTGTGCGAAGGATTTCTGCTTTGAACTGCTGGCCGTAGTTGCGGTCAATAGACCATCGGCCTTCGGCCTCAAGCCATTCACCTGCTTTCACTTGTGGCAAGGTGCCTACAACAGTTGTGTGGTCACGATGGCCGCGGACTTTGACGCGTAGGACGCAAAAGCCTGACTCATCACTGTGGAACGTTACGTGTTCTACAAGGCCACTGACGTGTTCCAATTGAGAATGAGTTCTGCTGTGTTTTGTTTTGTTATTTACTAAGGCCATGCGAGCCTGTTTAGTCCGCCGTCGGCGGATCTGTTAATGGATATTGTTCAATTCCTGTATTAATAGGTATATCCGCGGGACTTATTTTCCATAATAGAGATCTATCGCTTCTTAATCCTGGCGCCTCGATAGTGGATCACTGCCCCCGGTGTATGTTGTTGGAAAGCGATGCTGCCTTTGTACGGAGGTTTTAGCTTATTGGTTTCACAGACTCTTTCGCCATTGACGATTACCATAGCTTTTGGTCCGTTATTGAAGATTTGAAGCAGAAACCACTCCTCATCATGACTGATGGCTCGCTTCGCAGGAGCGATACCATAGATACTACCGGTGGGATTCGTGCTGTCCGGAGCATTGAAGCATTGTACCTCGACGCCGCGTTTTCCATAATTGAAGAGCACGCCACCGTTTCCATTGACGATAGTCTTAACCCAGACCTGGAGTTCGAACGGTCCCTCAAATTCTTCCTTAGTGATCGCCGTGCCGTCATTACCCTTGCCGGTGAGAGTATCGTTTTGGATCTGCCAATCCGTGTCTCCTTGCGAGCGGAATCCGTTCATGCTGGATGCAAACAGATTAATCCATTTCTCCTTGTCGGGTAATGGTCGGATTTGAATATTCCTGAAATATGCTCGGCAGCCAATGTTCTGAATGCCGATAAAGCCTTTGCGCAATCTATATCTGAACGAATCATCGGCATCCATGTCGATTTCATGGATGACTGTCCCGTTGAACGAGATGCGCAGCCGCGGCCAATTACATACTACTTCACATCGATTCCATTGGCCCGAAGGCAAATTGGCGATACTACGTGGTGCGGCAGCATCGTAAATGGCTCCTGGAGATCTGGTTCCATATTCTTTCTGATCATGTCGTAGATGGAGTTTAAATCCTATTTTGGATCCCGGTCCATTAAGCGGGGCATGTATTAAAATACCGCCTTCGTACCATCCTTCCGTTTGGTACTCGAAACGGAGAACAAAGTTCTCGTATTCTCTCTCGGTGTGAAGCCATGAAGGATAGGGTCCAACTCCGGTTGAGTAAATGGAGTTTTCCTTAACAATAAATGCCTGTAGTGTTCCCATAGGAACCCAGCCACTCAGATCCTTACCATTAAACAATGTAATGTAATTGTCCTCGACTGAGTCTGATCGACCAACCGAGACACATAGGATTACAAATACAGCAAGTACACAAGTCAAGGGTATGAATTTCCGAATCATCAGCTTCTCCTTGTCATAAGAACCAGTTGTGTTTGTCGGTTAAATACTATTTCTGTTAAGCTCAAGCTGGGTAATGAGCAATTGGGGGAACTGGAGGATATTACTCAGCAGTGTGGTCGTTCATCCTCTCCCTCATAATACGCCCCATCTTGAACTTCACTCTTCGCTTTGCTGGGACTTGGATTTTCTCCAGAGTTTTGGGATTCTGTGAGGTTCGTGCTGCTCTCTCTCTGACTTCGAAGACGCCAAAGTCGCGAAACTCCAAGCGGTTACCTTTGCCAAGTTCGGAGATGACCTCGTCGAGAAAATTCTGAATTGTAGCTTTAACCAACAAACGCTTAGCCTGAGTGTTTTCGGTAATTCGGTCGATAAGTTCTTGTTTTGTTATTGTTGCCATCAGCTAATCCTCAAACCAGATTGTGTTAGATTACCTCGAAGAGTATACGGTAAGGATAGTATCGGATCAAACAGTTTGTTGGGGTTCGAAGTGAGCACCATGGCAGATTATTAATTTTAGTCTCAGGAATTTTAATCACATAAAACCGCCTCACCCATGTGTCGTCAGTCAACTATGATCACTATTTTCCGTGAGGCACCTCCAGCTTAACGGACACGTTCTCGGGCTCAGCGGAACATTCCACAGTGTAAGTAGTCGGATCGGTCAGCCACTTCTCTGTTCTTTTCAATCGGCCATCGATGCGATATGTGTGCACGGTTTTCATGTGATATTCGGGCCCACGATTCGGCAGCAGATGCAGGCATGCTCGGATGGTATTGAGGCCAGTGTTGGCGGTGTATTTGACGTAGACTACGTTAGTCGGATCGGAGAGAATGACATCTCCATCCCAGTTGTACCTCCAGTGGTTTACCCACGCGGGCACTTCTGATTTATAGATCTCCTTGAAACCTTCTGGGCGGTCAGTTGCGTAGGCAATGCGATTGTCTGTATTTTTCGCTTGCTCACCCTGATGCGTACGAAAGGTTGCTCCAACAGTAAGCCACGATATCTTTGTGCCTGGCGGGGCGGTCAGTCGCAAGATGATTTCGCCGCGTATACGGCACGTATGACGGTTTGGATCATAATCGATGGGCATTTCCAGCAGGTATTTCTTTAGGTCTTCGGGATCAGCGGTGTTCGGGTTTATGAGCATGGGAATTGTCTGCTGGTTGTAGCGATCGCCAGTATCGTATTGAAACGTTGTCTTGCCCTTCTTCAAAGCCGGAAGACTGGTCGGCGCAACTTGGACCCAAGTGATTATGTTCAGCAAATCAATAGCGGTTGAACCTGCAGGGCCCGATGTTTTGAGCTTCAGGAGGTAGCCGTATGTGCCCTTCACGAGGGACGTCAGATCGACAGTCGTTGCATGGTCAGGCTGGATCTCTCCAACTGCTTGCCACGATAAGCCGTGGTCCAGAGATACCAGGACCTCAACCGGCATTGGACCCTTTACAACCACCACGGAAGCGTCCTTGTCGTCATTCGGATCATCGAGGTCATTAACCTTCGGGACGATGATATAGGGTGTGAAGGCTTCGAAAGTGACTTCGGCCTCGCCGTTGTGGATGATTTCCAGGCCGCTTTCTCCCGGTTGCAGGTTCTTGACCTCAAAACAGCCGTCTTCAAAATCCGTGGAGGTCTTCGTCAGTATGGGCCGGTAATCGAAGAGCCCGTTGCCATGATTCCACCGAGTGAAATCACGGTGGTTTGGCTTAGGCCCTCGGGGCTCTTGTTCAATGAGGTCCCTGATCCATTTCGTCTTGGCATAGCGCGGCAGGTGGTGCCAGCGTCCGCCTTGAGGTGCCCAGAAGCGGGTAAACGACTCACCGGTTCGCAGATAGAAATCCATGGTGTGACCCATCTCAAACCAACGATAGTAGTTATGGACGCGGCTGTCTTTGTAGATATCGAAAAGCTTGGCCTTGTCCTGGTCTTTTGGAAAGAACGGTGTAATGGTCAAGGCTGGATTGACCCAAAGGCTGCGATTGCTCTGTGCCTCGGCAAGACTGGCTACCACTCTGTCTGGCCGCAGCAGTACCCCACGGACATCAATGTCGAAATAGTGCCAACTGTTGTCGTACCAGACCTCGGTCGCACAGTGATTCCATGCCTCAAGGCCAAACGAGCGACCCTGTGTGAAACCAACGCCCTGGAATATGCCGTCCAGGACCGGACCAAAGATCCCACAGTAGGCCATATTGTACGTATTCAGTATCTTCAGCGGATCACGCACCGTTGCATATTCATCAAAAGGATCAGGCCCTTCAAGGATTTCGTTGAAATGATACAAGCCTGTCTCATAGTCGCTGAGGTACTTCCAAATTGCGAGTGCCAACTCATTCCCGATCTTGTCCTTCCATTCATGAAACTGCCGGAAGCGTTTGAGGTCTGTTGTATCCGCAATGTGGTCGCTGGTCAGTCGGATGCAATTCACACGGGCGGTAGATGCAATCGGTAGCAGCGGACAGAAGAGAACGACGACGATAAGAGGAATGTTTGATCTGAATGTCCGCCTGGTTTCCATGCCTTTGATCCTTTAGATAGAGCAAAGCCTGAGTTCTGCTTCTATCGTTGAATTCTTACCAGATACCACGTCGTTGCTTGCTCTCCGATAGGTAATATGAAATCTCCCTTTACGTGAGCACTAACTGTGTATCCCAGTGCTTTGCCTGCACCATCTAAGGGGATTGTCTCAATTTGTTGCGATGGTTCGAGGTTTCGGAGAATTACCTTTCCTTTGACAGGTTCGATAACAGTCGGTGCAGACCCCCAGTTGGATAAGGACGTCCTGTTTTCGTTCCAGGTCATGCCGTTGTTCGCCGACCGCGCCGTTGTGACGAGAAGTAATCGCTGCGAACAGGATATGGGTTGTCCGTCCAGGGAGGTTAATATTATAGAGCAGAATTCGTTTTCTACTGCGGCAGATAAGTTCTTCAGCGCTTTATTATGGCCTTTAACAAAGCCGATGAGAGCCTGTGATTTTTCTGTCTCAACTGTTACAAGCCCTTTTCCCTGCTGAGAATAGTACCAGGTGAGTTCACCTGTGTCAGAAACAATTGGACTGTCGTTACCAACTTTCGGATGTTGCCTTGGCTTATCATCAAAACCAGCTATTCGCGTTGTGTGCCGAAGAGGGATGGATAGCGAAAACCTGGGCGTAAAATATGGTCGTTCAGAAGATGGGAATCGGATGCCCTCACGCATTTGCTCAATCGAGTATGATCTTGGGACAGTCTTGAGTGCGGGACGAACATCACCTCTGGAGAATATCATAGCGCAAGCAGCAAGGTTTGTCATTCTTACAGGATCTGGCCGAATATCGAAGTGTCCCGGCATTCTCGCCTCCCATTCTTCTGGACCTTTGTGCTCGAACGTGTAGAAGAAAATGCCGTCCCAGTCATGGAAGCCTGAGTAGGTGGTAAGTATTCCAATACCTTCGCATGCGTATTCGTTGGGGAAAGGATGGTTAGTCTCTGAGATAGTGTACGCTTTACCAGCGACAGCAGATCGGGAAAGCTGAACCACCGTTGAGTTGAGAGGTTCATTAACCATAGGAGTATTTTGTATTGAAAAAGTCCTTTGATTTGTTTTAGGATCGGTTAAATAACTGGGATGCTGCCAATATACATGACCGTCTACAATGTCCATCTGCGATGTGGAAGCAAGCAAAGGATAACCGGTTTTCCAGTGATTATGGTCGCTGGTACCTACAATCAAAGACTTTACTCCAAGTTCCTTTTTCAAATACCGATACATCTCCTCAAAGTACTTGTGCTCTAATTCCATATAGAAGGTTG
The DNA here is from genome assembly GCA_048635425.1 of Candidatus Aegiribacteria sp. Classification (GTDB taxonomy): domain Bacteria; phylum Planctomycetota; class Phycisphaerae; order Sedimentisphaerales; family Anaerobacaceae; genus NIOZ-UU13. The sequence goes on along the minus strand of JAIVYN010000031.1, from coordinate 14,165 downwards.
CTTCCAGATGAAACCTTTTACTGGGGGCGGCATCAAACTGGTCTTTTGTTAGACGAGGTATAGGCTTATTCTCTTTAACGCTGGCTATGTTGCGTAGTTTCTTTAGTTCAGTTAAAGTTAGACGCTCTTTAAGCCATTTGTTGTATCTCTTGGTTAGTTGATTCGCATACCAGGGCGTTATGTCAGCCCAAGTTCCCGGATGCTTCTTCTTATTCTTTCCGAGTAGTCTATCGCTAAACCATGCTTCAACAATGGAGTTCTCATTGACCATTTCAACGACCACAATGGCTGGTTCATAGCGGTACTCTGACTTCGTATAGGGATTATGGTGGGTTAAAAGCTGCTTAGCGTACTCTTTGTGCAGTGATTGAATATGCTCATCAAAATAGTTTACGACTTTTGCCAGTCCGAGATATTCATAATCCTTCACAGCGTCGCCTTTGCGATAGTTTCTCCCGACATTAAGATTGAGATTTGTGTAGATGCCGCGTTTTTTCAACTCGGCTATAAAGTAATCTAACCGATCAAATTGTTGAGGATCCAAAGCACGTGTGTTGTCCCGACCTTTGACAAAGAGGCTGCCTGACCAGTTCGAATCAAGAAAGTGGAATCTAACACAATTTATGCCAAAACGGGCCAGATGTTCTACCACTACCGGGGCGTCTTCTTTCGACGGAAAGCACGATGCGGCTGTAAAGTTGACTCCCCAAATGCGAAAACGTTCACCGTTTGGTTTTGCCAGATGGCCATTCCTAATCCGGATGAATCCACCTTTACCTGCTGGTGCATCTAATAGAAAGGAAAGATTAACGAGCGAATCTGCATTCTCACGCCAGTCAATGGTGAAAGGCTTCATTTGAATACTCTCAGCAAATGCAGTGCCGACAAAAAGTAGTAAAAGCAGGATATAACGGTTCATGTGCTTGCCAAGCATAGGTTTCTCCTTTGTTAAACTCATTCGTGTTACCAAGTCATTATGTTCGAAGCATACCAAATCCACACCGTAAACACAACATGCCGCGGATTCTTATTGCAGTTCCAAGCACAAGTGAGATGCCTTTGGTCGAATCATTGGGTCCGGAGCATAAAGTGTCGGCCATGTAGGGCCTTTATCATAAACCTTCTTGCCGCCACATTCGGGTCGGCCCAGCTCTGTCGAAGAATCGGCTCAGGAAAGCTTCGCTTGACCTATGGCGGTCCGCACCTTACTGAGCGAACCTACTAAGTTCACTATTGATTCGTGGACGAAGGTTATAGCTATCGGAGTGGTCATAAGGCGGTGCAGGACAAATGTTGATAGGCACACCGGCCTTGTGAATCTGGTGGGTTCAATTGCGGTGGTTGTTTGATTTGGGTTCCTGAGTATCAAGTAAAGATTTGGTGGGAGTCTGTTTTTTCATACATTATGCAACAAGTAATTCCAAATTCCGGTGCCCGCAGAAAATGGACTTCGTCTTCGTTCAGGTTTGTTAATTCCTCCAACTGCTGCGTAACGGCATCGAGGCGTTTTTTCAAAGCTTCTTGTACGATTGGGCATCTTGCCTTGCTGAGACTCATTCGTAATTTCAGTTGTTCCTTTTTGAGTAAAAATTTCTGCTCAAGGATTAGTTTCGGCATTGTTTCCTCTTCCTTTTTAGTCGGCATTCTCGTAGTCATTTTAGTCTCCTAAATAGATTGATAAAATTTATGTTTTGCCTCGACTCTGGTCTTAATGCTTTCGATATTATCGAGGCATCCGATACTAAATCTATCTAAAGTATAAACTAATTTCGGCGTTAGTCAAGTCGAATTAAGGACATACCAGCGAGAATCGAAAGTTTAACTATCGGACGCATATATGCCGTTTTTCCAGCAGTTTTCCCAGAAAGTGAGGCCACAGGAGCCGCTATGCCGGGCGATCGCTGGATGGGCGGGGAATATAGGCCAGAATCCAGAGCCGGGCCTTTGGCAAAATAAGTCGGCGGTTCTGGGCCTATTAGGAAGGTGACATAAGACGTGGTGTGATTGGCGATTGGGCGATTGTGAAAAAAAATTTATATTTCTACTTGACAAAATTTGTTGAAAATGCTACTTATTATAAAGATCATACTCTATACAAACGGAATTTGTAAATTTTATAAATAATAAAATACTTAAAATCCTTTAGAAGCAGTTGTTATATTTCTTGTTTTAACTTTCTCGGACCTTTTTTCGTTGTTCCTATAAAAAAGAGCATCGAGACTTCTCTAATTTCTACAATTTCAGGCATCAGTATGCTTTCCCCGATTGCTTATAAAAAGTACTATTTTCAAGGATGGCATATACCGATAGTCATCTTAGGAGCTTAATCTTTCATCCGGGTAGGAGGTATTTATGTCGGGTCCTGACCACGATAAACATTATAGGTCGTCTGCTATCCAGCCGGGCCGAGGTCACGTCTCGGCAGGTTGGCCAACGTTGATTGTGCTCTTCGCGGCCTTGTGCGGACACACCAACGCAACTACCGGGAGCGCGCCACCTCAGCCCCGATTTATCGGGGCTGCTCACGTTACGGTCGAGACGCCCACGGCTGCATCAGCAATTGACTCAGTCTGCGAGGAGATTCGCAGAGGCGATTTCGAAAGTGCCCGTCAGATTGTTCGCAAATCGGATGCTGTCAAGAGCAGATGTCTCAGGCAGCTTAGGACAATTATTGATGAGTATATGGCCATAGAGGCCCGGCGCAAGGCGTCCCAAAATGATGCCTATCGAGAGCAGAAAGGTGAGCTTGAAAAACTTCGGCAGAAGGGCTTTCCAAAAGACATTAATGACGTCAGTAGAGTTTTGGTAGTGGCATCGAAGGCTTTAGAGTATTCCAGCAAAGAGCAAGAACAGGCTTTGCTCAATGATATTCTTGTCAGGCAAACCGTCCGGCAGGCCAAACGCATCGCTGCCGAATTCGAGTCAAAAGGTAAATGGCTCGATGCATACAAAATATGCTATAGCAAGCTGGAGAAGATGTACAAAGACGACAAGAAGTGCTCGGACTATGCTAAACAGCTTCTGGCCAAGGCCGATATTGTGGCATTCCTTCAAGACAGCCCCTGCCAGAGCTGCGAAGAGCGTTATGCAGGCATAGAAAAACAAATGTTCCTTAACGCTGTGGACTTTTTGGATGCCGGTTACGTTGACATTGTTGATTATCGCAGGATGACAATCAAAGCTGTCAATCGCTGTAAATTGTTAGCGGAAGTGATGAGCAATTCACATCTTAAAATGAGGTATGAGATACGAGATACTCAATATAAGGTTGTACAGAGAAGCCTGGAGGCGATGTTGGATGAAGTGAGCCAATCACCGGTGGCTATAAGGAAGGATAAGCTCATAGATGTTTTTGAACGAGTTTTAGCGCTGAGCGAATCTCCCCTTGGGGGGGGAAGGTTGCCGCCGGCGCTGCTGATTACACAGTTTGCGAAGGGGGCATTGTCTGCACTCGATCCTTACACTGTTATTTATTGGCCCAGCCAGGCACAGAATTTTAAAAAAGCAATAACCAACCAGTTTACAGGGATTGGCATAAGGTTCTCGAAAAAACAAGAGTCTGCGAAGGTGTTAAGCGTATTGCCTGATACGCCGGCATACCACTCCGGTATTGAGGCCGGGGATGTAATAAGGGCGGTAGATGGTCTTCAGACAAGCCAGATGCCTCCTAACTGCGTGGCTCAGAGTATTGCCGGCCCGGAGGGCACAAAAGTGACTCTGACGATTAAACGCCAGGGCGAACATAAAGACAGGGACATTACCTTACGCAGAAGCAACATAGTTGTTCCTTCAGTCCGCGGCTGGCAAAAGAGCGAAACGGGTAAATGGCGGTATATGATTGATGCCCGGAACAAAATTGGTTACATTCGCATCAGCAGTTTTAATTCCAGAACAGTCGGCGATTTCGATAAAATACTTGCTCAGCTCGAAGCGCAGGGATTAAAGGGATTGATTCTGGACCTGCGTTCCAATCCAGGCGGGCTTTTGAATAGTGCAATCGAAATAGCAGACAGGTTCATAGAAGAAGGATTGATAGCGAGAATACAACCACGATGTGGGATGCCGACTTATATATCGGCGCACAAGGAAAAAACGCATCCTGACTACCCGATGGTCGTACTCATAGACCATTCTTCAGCGAGCTCTTCAGAAATTTTGGCGGGGGTATTGCAGGAACCAAAGCATAACAGGGCGACTGTCGTTGGCGAAAGAAGCTATGGCAAGGGCAGTGTGCAATCAATAGTGGGCCATCTCGGCGGGGGCGCAACACTAAAATACACAACAGCGTATTATTATTTACCATCAGGCCAAAGGATAAAAAGCCGGGACGAGGATAGAAAGCCGGGCAGCGAAAATTGGGGTGTATTGCCGGATGTTAATGTGAAACTGCGAAGAGACGAGCTGCGGAAGATGGCCAAAGTGCAAAAGGCAAATGAGTCAACGGTAAAAGACCACCGAAACGACGCTCTTAAGGCCCATCCCACACCAATTGAGCTTCCTGCTTCGGCGAAGCACTTCGCAGAGACGAGTAGGCTCATGCCTAATTGGTGCCGGACGAGCCGGGAAACGATAGATGCCGATCCACAATTAGGCATAGGAATATTGGTCTTACAGAGTAAAATGATAGAATCCGGCCATAGATTGGCCTTGAATTGACGCGGCTTCTGCGCGTCACCTACCAGTCAAACACGCACGCAAAATTGACCGCCGAAGAATTATTTTTTTTTGCCTTAAAAATAAAAATTGTTTGATTGTTACCGCGTCACTCGTTAAAATAGTCCAAAGCGGATTGCAAGCCATAAGTCCGGTTAATGTAAAAGGAGTCATATCATGGCCAAAAAAAAGAGGAAAAAAAAGAAGCTCATCAAGGGTTTATGGTCGAGGAGTGAGCTGAGTCTGCTCAAGAAACTTTTTCCGAACAATCCCACTGCCGAAATATCGGCAAAGCTGGGTAGGCCGAACGATGCGGTAAAAAAGAAGGCCTCCAGAATGGGACTGCGCAAGTCAAGGAGATACCTAAAGACCCTCGGCAGAGCGTAAACTGTAAAAGCATTCTTTTTTAGAAACAAACGGGGACATAGTCACCTATCTTTGTACGGGGATTCTACAAGCGCCGAAAATCTTACAAAATGGGAGATTGCCAACGGGGCTTGCAGTTGTTGTTTCACTTGGTTTTTGGCTGAGTTTGTGCCTTTGCGCTGATGGTGTATCAGTTACAATAACAGGAGCTTAACGATGAATTCGAGGAAAGAAAGGTTCATCGGCAAGTTCTAAAAGCGGGCGAACAACCTTTTTACGAGGGATTACCGCTAACCGTTCATCGTGCCAAAGCAGGTCTGATTATAAAAGAAATCGGATAAATCTATCTGAGAATCTACTCGCGTAGCGTTTGAGAATAGGCTGCAGACCTATTAGTCTGTCAAATTTGATTTGATAGCTTGGAAGGGTGGCAGCCTCAAGCGCAGCCCCTAAGGGACACCTTACGGCGCTTGGGGATGGCTTCTCCTGCATTCATCTCGTCCTGTCTTTGACGGGCGGGATTCACCATCCTCAAAGACCCCTGCTTCTGCAGGGGCAAGCTTGTCCCCGCGTAGGAGGGGAGCTTTGAGGATGCCACCCAAACGTGGCTGGACAAAACTTACAGATTCAAACTTGACAGATTACAATATTGTCGAGCCTGGTTCCCACGCTCGCCCTGGGAATTCCTACTTAAAGCCTCAAAAAACCTATCACTAATCGACTAATAATTTAACACTATATAGATTTCGGTATAAATACAACTTACTTTATTCCATATTGTAGTACTTCTAAATTTCTTTTCTTTTTCTCTCTTATTTTTCTCAGACCTTTGCATTTTTCTCTTTTTCACCCCCCTATTTTTACTATTGCCATTTCTTTTCTGATGTTTCACGTGAAACATTTTGTCCTTAACGGCATATTAGTCTGTCAAATTTGATTTTATAGCTTGGGTGGGTGGCAGCCTCAAACGCAGTACCCGCTTTAGCGGGCACAAGCTTGGGGATGGAGTCCCGTATATTTACCATCCCCAAAGCCTTCGGCTTTGAGGCTGCACCCATCAAATTAGATACGGAAACGAACGCTTCTCCGCAAGGAGTCCTTAGGACTAACAGGCGTGTTACAGAATACTAAGAGCCTATCCGAACAAACTTTCATCTCTTGTCATTCTGAGGCGAAAGAAAGCTTGCCCTGAATTAGCCGTAGCCCTGAGCAAAGCCTGCCCTGAGCGTAGTCGAATGGGTCGAAGGAGTAGCCGAAGGGCCGAAGAATCTGGCCAACGAAGAGGAGATTCCCACCTTAGCGGTGCTTCGACTTCACTTCGCTGCGCTCAGTTCAGACCTGTCCTTGAGTAAAGCGAAGGAATAACAGGCCAAAGCAAATAGTTTTTCGGATAGGCTCTAAGATAATCTTGGCGGCTTTCAGCATAATATCAAACTTTCAGTGATGACCTTGACTCGTTCATGTACAGGCATTTCTGCTACTGGATTTTCCGTTTTGTCTTACTAACGCTTTTTCTGTGTGTCCCGAGATTTCTTGGCCGCAGCTTATCAACCGGATCATATACATAGCTGTGTTTGATCAGTGCAATTACTCTTCTTTGCCTTTTCCTCTTGGCCCTCATTCTTCACTATTGTTTCACGTGAAACATTTTTTAGAAAAAAAAGCTTTTTTGTCTGGCAAAGTTGCAGAATTTTCGGTAAAAATCCCGAAATATTATTTGGGTCAACTTCCAAAACGTCTGTGAAAAAACCGGGAATGAAACAATGATTCCTAAAACATAATTTGTGAAGGAGCATTTATATGACTAAAAAAAAGGAAAAAACAAAACACCTCGGCAGGGGGCTTCAATCATTGTTAAGTCCGATAATGTCTGAGCCCACAGAAGCAAAAGAACTATTATCTACACCAGTGGAAGGCTCTAACTTCCCGCCGGACAAAGAGTTACGCGGTTCACTGCAGGAAATCAGCATTGATGAAATATCGCCGAATCCGTATCAGCCACGAAAGGTGTGGGATGAACAGGAATTAGCAGATTTAGCTGAGTCTATCAGGGCTAACGGCATCATCCAGCCGATTATTGTCCGCCCTGCCGGGTCGCGGTATCAGCTAATTGCCGGGGAGCGCCGATTACGAGCTGCTCAATTAGCATCAATGACGACCATACCCGCCCTAATTCGACCGGCAAGTGATAAGCAATTACTCGAATGGTCATTGGTTGAGAACATACACCGGGTAGATCTCAATCCTATTGAGCGTGCAAAGGCCTATCAGGATTATCTAAGCACCTTCTCTTTGACTCAGGCACAGGGTGCTGAACGGCTTGGAGAAGACCGCTCCGTTATCGCTAACTACCTGCGTCTACTGGACTTACCGCAGGAAATCAAACAAATGTTGTCCGAAGGTCAGTTGACTATGGGCCATGCCCGGGCAATACTTTCACTGCCGACCGATGAGCTACGCCGCAAGTTAGCAAATCGAGCATTGGTAGGTCGGCTGAGTGTGCGTGAAGTTGAAAGACTGGTTCGAAGGTATCTTACCGGTACCAGCCAGGCCAAGACGACCGTTCGCTCAAAGCCGCCTCACATCCTGGACCTGGAAAGGAAACTCAGCAGCCAGCTCGCCACAAAGGTAAACATTGAGACAAGAAAAAATGGGCAAAGAGGCAGGATAGTTATCGAATTTTACTCTATAGACGAATTCGACAGCATTACAGAAAGAATCGGCCTGGCCTGTGTAGAGGAGGTCTGAAAAAGAATCAAAGAATCCTGGAAAAAGTTGATTTTCCAAAATTTTGGTGTATAATTAGGTAAGAAGATAATTGTGTATTTACGTTAAAAGGTTGTTCAAAAAAACCGTCAATTTTTCTTGATTAGCGTTCATCCTGTTTCGGAGGATATATTATGAAGCGTCTTATTATTTCAATGGCAGTTTTATTTTTAGTCGCCTCTTTAAGCCCCGCCACGACCTTTGCCGGCATAGACCAGATTTCTGATCTTCTATCGGTGCAGAAAGAGCTTATCAGTACAGAAAACGAGGAATCCGACACCACCAAGATTAATTATGTTGCTGAGCTAAATAAGATGGGAATAGCCGGTCGCCCAGAAAGCGATAACGCGGCACCTTATTACGAAAAGGCAGTAGAACTTTACGTCAAAAAGCCCGAGAGCTTAACTGTGAAAACAAGCAGTTGGCCGAGAGAGCTGCCTGCACAACAACATGCGATGCTAAAAAAGTGGGTGCAGGACAATAACAGGGCACTTGAACAAATACAACTTGGCAGCCGGAAAACATATTGCTGGTTCAAACACACCGGACAGACACTGCATCAGACTGAGCATAAGAATGAAATGCCCGACTTATCAACCAAAAGGGAATTAGCTTTTGCCTTACAGGCCCGGGCAATGCTGTCGGCCGAAGATGGCAATATTAACGGTGCTATTGATGATATAGTGACGCTGTATACATTTGGAGCCCATGTGGCAGCAGGGCCGAAGCCTTTAGTGGAAAAATTATGGGGTATTGCTGTAAAAGCCTTGTCTATAGGAACTTCGTTTAATCTCCTCGACCAAAAAATGGTTAATGCCGGCATGATGAAAAGCCTGGAGGACAAGTTTAAACAGATTGTGACAGAATATAGTGAGCCGTTTGATATTCGCGGCGAAAAAATATTTATGCAAGAAAAAGTTGAAACAGACCCCGTTTATCGCGGTTTTAAGCCTTATTTAAAAAGCACACTTGAATACTATGATACAATGGCAGCAAAAACCTCCTGGCAGTTACACAATGAACAAACACAGCCTGTAGCAAAAGACAATCCTTTGATAGAAATTCTTGGGTCTGCAATTGCCAATGTAATAGAGCTTGAATCTCGTATCAGAACAGATGAACAGGCCTTAATAACAACTATTGCAATCCTGCGATATAATGCTAACAGCGACGGATATCCTGGTGCGCTTTCACAGCTTGTTTCAGCCGGCTATCTCAACGAATTGCCGAATGACCCATTCAGTAACAAGCCTCTTGTCTATAAGCGAACAATACAGGGCTTCACACTCTACAGTTTCGGAGCAGATTACGATGATGACGGCGGGCTGCACAGCAAATGGGGCCGTGGTGAAGAAGGCGGCGACCAGGTCTTCTGGCCTCTTGAACAATCACAAGTGGCGCAAAGGCGAACGGGCAGGGAAAGGTCCTTCGCCCGGACAGAAAGCCCTCAACGCAGAGCAAGTACTTATGCAAGGTCGGCGCCCGGGCCGTATCAAATGGATGACGAGGAAGGGACTTTGCCGGCCCGACCAAGACAAAATGAGCAGGAACGAGCTAAAACACTGCACGATGCTGCGCGTGACGGTGATATTGACCAGGTCCAGCTACTCCTTTCAAAGGGCGCTAATGTGAATGAAAAAAACAGGATGGGCTGGACACCGCTGCACACGGCAATACAGAACCGGCGGCAGGCGCTCATTGAGCCACTTATTGCCAAAGGCGCCGACATCAATGCAACGAACAATCGTGGGCAGACACCTCTGATGGCTGCGATATACATCGGCCAAAAGGATGCTGTGGAGCTGCTAATCGCAAAGGGGGCCGATGTCAACGTCATGGCAGGGGGCGATAACGCCCTGTCGTTGGCGAAAAAGAGAAGGAATACGGAAATCGTTGATTTATTAGTCAAGCACGGCGCTAAAGAGCCGAGCCTCCAAGACTTGATGGGAGACAGGTATTATGGGGACCAGGGAGGGGCAAGTCCATATCCGGCTTATGAGGAGCAAGCAACAACTCAGCGCCGAACCAGAACCATTAGCCCCATTGCGCAATCGCCTGTTCAGGTAGATATACTTGCCGACCCGAACGAGATTAGAGCCAGGCTCAAGACGTTCGAAGGCCTGGAGAAGGCATTGGAGGGGATAGACGCCAACAGCCAAAATGAGATACGTCAGTGGCAGCAGAAAAGATATGATAACAGAACATTACTGATAAGGACTGTGCAAAAGCAATTCGAGGAGGAGATTGGTGTCATCCGAAAGGCCGCTGTTGAAGAAAAAGCGAAAAAGACAACAGAGACGATTGACAGTCTGTTGACCGGAAAACAGGAGCGATTCAAAAAGGTCAGCAAAGAGCTCCTGACGCAGAAAAGAGAGCTCAGACAAACGCAGCCCGCCCGTGGCCGCGGCCGGGCTCGAACCTCCGGCAGAAGCACGAGAGGTCGGACTTCACAGAGAGGACAACCATACGGAGATGACATGACAGACCCCCTCTATGGTCGCGGCGACGTAATGCCCAGAACGAGCCGATACCAAAGCACAAGGAGACCAACTGAGCAGCTGGACGTAGAAACAGAAAACGAGATACGTCAGTGGCTCCAGGCCGACGTTGGAGACAAAACAAACCTGGCCGACGCGGTGCACCAGCAATTACGTTTAGACATAGAATCCGTTCGAGGTGTTGCTGTAGAAGAAGAAGCAAAAAAGACAACGGCGGCAATTGACGGCGTCTTGCTGTACAGGCAGATGCGGTTCGAGGCCCTTATTCAAAAAATGGAAGAAGAACAGCAAACACTGCGACAACAGACCCAGGACCCGCGCACCCGCGGTAGAGGCAGGTATCCGCAGGACGACCAGATGCAACAGCAGAATCAGCCCAGGACTCGCCGGCGACGCTGACAAGGATGGCAAAGCAATTAGCTTCAAAAGTCGCGATAGTAACAGGCGCCAGCAGAGGAATTGGCAGAGCCGTTAGCGTTGCATTGGCACAGGAGGCCGCAACGGTCGTCTTGGCTGCACGCTCAATCCGGAAATTGCAGGAAACCGCCGACAAAGTGACAGAGGCCGGCGGAAAAGCCGAGATTGTCGTTACCGAGCTTACCGAAGAAGAATCCATCAAGAACCTCGTCAAAGTAACCAACGAGAAATTCAGCCGACTGGACATCCTCGTCAATAACGCAGGTGTTACTCACTCAGCAGAATTGGAAGAGACCATAACCGAAGACTGGGAACGCTGTATGCAGATTAATGCTCGTGCACCGTTTATCCTTTGCAGGGAAGCCCTGCCGCTATTAAAAAAATCGCAAGCGGGATACATTATCAACATCGCATCAGTCGTCGGGGTCAAAGGTTATCCACTTCAAAGTGCTTATACTTCCTCCAAGCACGCCCTCCGCGGGATGACAATATCGTTAGCTGAGGAGCTCAAAGGCTCGAATATCCGTGTGCATCTGCTCTGTCCGGGCGGAGTGGATACCGAGCTGGTCCAAAAAGTTCGGCCGGATATAAAAAAGGATGAGCTTATGCAGCCGGAAGAAATCGCAGAATTGATCCTCTACCTCGTTACGCACAAAGGTAATGCCGTTATAGATGAGCTGCACATTCGAAGAGCGACCTCAACGCCGTGGTTTTGAAACCGCGGATTACACGGATTTCACAGATTTTGAAGTTTGAGGGATTCCAGCTTGAGTTTACCTCGCACTACAATGCGGGGCGGAAATGACATGAAACAGAAAGGATAGCTATGCGGATTGTTTGTCAGCGAGTTTTGCAGGCTGAGGTTAAGGTAGAAGGCCAACAAGTGGGCAAAATAGACAAGGGACTGCTGGTTTATCTTAGTGTCGGCAAAGAAGACACTGTAAAGGACGCCCAGTTTATGGCTGATAAACTGGTGAATCTGCGTATCTTTGTTGACGAAGCCGGCAAAATGAATCGAAGCGTCCTTGATGTCGGCGGTGCGATTCTGTTAGTCAGCAATTTTACCCTTCACGGCGATTGCCGAAAGGGTCGTCGTCCCGGCTTTGACGCCGCAGCCGAGCCGGAATCGGCACAGCAGCTTTACGAAAAAGTAATTGAGCTGATAGCCGAACAGGGCGTAGCTGTTGAAAAAGGCGCGTTTGGCGAGTATATGCACGTAAGCAGCATCAACGACGGCCCTGTAACCTTCCTGCTCGATAGCACCAGGCTGTTCTGAACTACAGATTGCGCAGTTGGTGGATTTCAGCTATACAAGGGATTTGGCAGTTGAGGCAGGGGCATAAATCTCTGAAGGGAAATATGAGATGGATGCGAAAATAAAGGGAAAATTTATAAGTTACTGGGAGAAATATTTTGACGGGGCGGAGCTTCCTATCACCTTCTACTACACTAACGAGGCACGGGGTGCTGAAGCGGTGAAGCCCTCTTCGGGACACAGGTGTATTTTTGCTGATTTATGCGAAGTTAGAACAGGAAAATCTCTTTACTTCGACGCTGAGTCAATCGGGTGTTTCGGCGGGAAAAGGTATCTGGGGTTTAGTACGGAGGTTATGGAGAACTTCGAATATTTCCTCTCCTGCGGTATTCCCGGAAAGCTTGAGGGTGAGCGTTACAAAAAAACGCCTGAGCTGGTCAAAAAGATGATGGAAAACGTCCCAAAGTCAGAAGCGCCCGGTAAGTTCATTGTATTCAAAAGATGGGATATGCTCGAAGAACCGGACGAACCCGATGTGGTTATCTTCTTTGCCCGTCCTGATGTTCTATCGGGCTTATTTACGCTTGCAAACTTTGATGAATGTGAGCCGAACGGCGTATTTGCGCCATTTGCCGCCGGCTGCGGTTCCATAGTTCAGTATCCTTATCTGGAAAAAAATTCTGACCATCCAAGAGGGGTTCTGGGGATGTTCGACGTTTCGGCAAGGCCGTTCATCCCTGAGGATATTCTCAGCTTTTCAGTGCCGATGAACAGGTTTGTTGAAATGATTGGTAATATGGAAGAAAGTTTTCTAATAACGCAGTCCTGGGCAAAAATCAAAAAGAGAATACAAACAGCGAAACCATAGCTTAAAATTCAATTTTGATTTGAGATTGCCACAGTCGCCTACGGCTCCTTCGCAATGACATTGTTGGTCTATTTTCTTTTGCATACTTCCTGAGAATCAGGTCAGGTGCTCGCGATAACATGCAAATATCACTTGACGAATCACATCTGCATTCATACACTCATCTCTTTGTTTAATTGTTGTTTTCAGGGAACAGGTCAGTGAAAGAAGCTATTGCAAAAGCTGGTGCGCTGATTGAGGCGATGGAATATATCCATCAATTCCGCGGGCGAATCGTGGTTGTCAAGCTCGGCGGAAGCGTCCTCGACGATGTCTCTTTGCAAAAAAAGCTGCTGACCGATATCGCCTTTATGGCTACGGTCGGGATGCAGCCGATCATCGTCCACGGCGGCGGAAAGGCCATTACAAGGGCAATGAACAAAGCAGGTCTTGAACCAGTCTGGGTGCAGGGCCGACGATATACCGACCAGCGGACCCTGACAATAGCAGAGCATACGCTTGTGCATAAAATCAATACCCCCATTTGCGAAATGCTCACCGAATTGGGATGTGAGTCTATGGGGCTGCATTCGCTGAGCAGTTGTGTATTGTTCGCCGAAACACTGAGATTGGCCGGCGAAGACGGCCGAAAAGTTGACCTCGGAATGGTCGGACAAGTTGTAAAGATAAACGCGCAATTGCTGAAGACTCTCTGCGCCGACGGGACCATACCCGTCATCGCCTCGGTAGCCAAAGACAAGGCCGGTGGAAAGTTAAACGTCAACGCCGACAGCGCCGCCGGCAAAGTCGCCGCCGAAGTCGTCGCCGAGAAGCTCGTCGTCGTAAGCGATACGCACGGGATACGTACTAACATTGAGGACCCGGATAGTTGGGTTTCGAGCTTGAATGAAACACAGATTAAGGAAATGATTGATGCCGGCATTATCACCGATGCAATGTTCCCAAAGGTCGAGGCCTGCCTGACGGCACTGGAAGCAGGCGTCAGGAAGACGCATATTATTGATGGACGAATCGCCCATTCACTACTGCTCGAAATCTACACCGATAAAGGAATTGGAACAGAAATAACTAAAAGTGCCTAAAGTGAGCTAAAGTTGCCCAGTTGTAGAAGTCCGTCGATGCGGCGCCGGATGACGCACTTGTTTGTCGGTGTCGAAGCTGGTATCGAAACTGGAAGCTCGATATTGGATGCTTGAGTAGAAGCGACCCAGCAACGCTGGGTTCCGATTGAAACCCGCCGTTGGCGGGTCAAGCTTCTATGACAAGCATCGATACGAGCATCGACAACCTTAAACGAAAATTGCACTTTAGGCACTTCGAAGGGAAAGAATTATGACCACAC
>JAIVYN010000030.1:0-22784 GCA_048635425.1 Candidatus Aegiribacteria sp. | reverse complement strand
GTGTATGGGTGCTCAACCTTGAAGCTTTGGCTGGCAGCATCCTCCAGCTTCAAATACATCAGATGCTCCATATTTTCGTGCTCACCAATGAATGACAGCGACAACGCCTCAACAGCTTGAGCCGTCCAATCCTGCGGACTGTCAAACGTCCTTGTGGTCTCAGTAAAGTAAGGGTCATACTGATTTTGGAATTCAAACCGCATAGAGTTGTTGCCCTGGCTGTCTGTCGCGAGAAAGACGTAATCGAAGTCGAGGATACTTTCAATCCATGCAGCCCTTATACCCGCATGGTCTGCATAGGACTGAAAATCTTCCACGCTTATACACTCTCCCGCCGTAAAGGTCCAGGTGCGACCTGTGACGGTACCCGAAGGGCCGATTTGATCGACCCGCCATTCGTAAGTCTGGCCTAATTCAAGTGTACCCGGGTCAAAGGTGGTAGCTGCGGGCGCCGGCTCAATCTTTTCCATAGCTCCTTTTTTACCGAACCACAAATCGCGTGAAGTCGCAAAAGCCGCCTCTAACCAGCTAAGGTCAGCGTCCACATCTACATCTGCCGCGCCATCAGCAGGGCCGGGGTTAACGGCTGCCGGGCCATCAGATACGGAGAAGACATCGTCAAAAGTGGTGTGGTAGCCGGCTGGCTCCTCATCTTCATTCTGCGCGAAGATACCGCTTACGCCGCTGGTAAAGACGGCGTCTTGTTCAACCTCCTCTTCCCACGGGTCGTTACCGTTGGTGTCCACCATTGTCGCGGTCTTTACGACGAGCGGGCCGCCTTTGTACTCATAGAGATTACCGGTAACGTACACGGGACCCGAGCCGACAACATCCAGCTCAGCATAGTAGCTCCTGGCGTGGTTAAGGCCTGGTGCAGGAACTTCCAAAAGCAACTCTTCTTCGTTCCTCATGATGTTGCCCATATTGACGACCTTCTCGATATCAATGTCCAGGTTGGCGGGGCCATCCACCCAGTCTATGTGCATTACGTAGACCGCGGTTGCAAACATTCCAGGGGCACCGGTTATCGACCCATCGTCAATGACGTAGGTTGCCCTGGCGATCAAGCCGCAGTAATTCCGGGAGGCATCGCCGGTAACATTTACGATAGCCCCAACACGGACGTCGGTGAAGACTTCGTCGCTGCCAAACCCGGCGCCAAATGCCGAGCCGCCAACTCCAACCGAGCTTGTCTCATCCAGGCTGAGGTATTTATTGCCGTTTGGATCGGTCTTGATGGTATTGGTGAACGTCTTGGTGAGATCCGGATAGGGATGGAACTGCCATGTTGGCAGGTCAAGCTCATCGCCGTCGAAGGTCTCCAACCAGTTGGCCTGTGCGGTGCCGCTCGCTGCTACGAGCAATCCTACTACTGCACAAATTACTACCTTTTCTACTTTAGACATAATAATCCTCCTTCAAAAAAGTTAAAATCAAAACGAACGATAATAATTTTACATTCACTACACTCTACATTGGCCAAGATATGTTTTTACGACTTGACACCATCTCCTTCCTTCCCGTCGTGACTCGGCCACGCCGAGACAGGCAAAAGGCCGATACGACTTGTTAATTGGGATGTAAGAATCTTCACTTGCGAAGCACTTGTACTCGCGTTACCATACCTGCGAGCACAAAGAAAAGTTATTACTTTCAACTCTGTGCCTCGCTCAACAATTTTTCAGCTTTTTACCCAAAAAACTATAAAAATTCCACACGGCGCAAGGCCAAAATCCACAGAACTCATCTATTCCGTTTATAACACATTCCCCACGTTCCTGTCAAGAGAAATTGAACTTGTTTCCGGGAGGTCTATTGCAAATATTGATGCAAATCCGGGCAAACATCCGCAAAATGGTACAAACAAAACACAAAATGGCGTTCCTTTAAGAATGAAGGAGAAAAACTGTGATGACGAGAAAAGGTGAGCGCATCACAATTAACCGCTTGCGATTTGTTCGGCCGCCTGGTAATCTACTTGTTACGTGGTTGGTTTCTGAACTGTCTGAGCCCGGCCTTCGCAGCCGCTTCGGCGGAGTATGCTCCGACCAAAGAGCCCGACCGTGGGTTTTGAGATTTCGATGATTTCCGGCGTAGGCCGGTATCGTTATTGGGAGTTGGTTAAACGTGGCAAGGTTCGTACATTTTGCGCTTCTTGCGATGTTGTTTGCAAACAGCTTCTTTACCAAAGCTGTGATTTCGGCAGTTGAATCTACTGCCGAGAAGCCCCAGGCCGTGGACGATCTGTTTGCCGGCAGATTCAACTGGACAGTCAGCCCGCCTCTGGTTCAGCCACTCGAGCGGCCGGGCGAGCAGACTTACTCGATCAAAGACCCAACGATTGTTCGCTACAAAGGCCAATGGCATCTGTTCTGCACAATTCGCGGCAGGGAACGGTCGCACCAAATCGAGTACCTGCGATTCGATGATTGGCCCCGGCACGCCGGGGTCGAAAACGCTGAACGGTATTTGCTGAAACTCTCGGATGGATATTTCTGCGCACCACAAGTTTTTTACTTTACACCTCACAAACAATGGTACCTTATATACCAGGTCATCGACAAATCGCGCAAGCCCGCCCTTCAGCCTGCCTACTCGAAGTCGGCTGACATCGCTAAGCCCAATTCCTGGACCAGGCCGAAACTGCTCTTCCGGGCCCAGCCCAGGAACGTAAAGAGGTGGATTGACTTCTGGGTGATTTGCCAGGCCAATCGTGCGCATCTGTTTTTCACATCCCTTGATGGCCGAATGTGGCGCTCCGAGACGAAGCTGACCGACTTTCCCCACGGTTGGAGCCAACCCGAAGTCGTGCTGCAAGGTGATGTCTTTGAGGCGAGCCATACGTACCGCCTCAAAGGGCTTAACAAGTTCCTGACAATCATCGAGGCCCAGGCCTCAGGGCGACGGTACTACAAAGCTTATGTTGCCGAGAGACTCGACGGCCGATGGAGCCCCTTGGCCGCAACGAGAGATAAACCATTTGCCGGCCCGGTCAATACGCGGCCTACCGGTGCCCGCTGGACCGATTCGTTCAGTCACGGTGAGCTTATACGAGACGGCTTCGACCAGAACCTCACCGTAGATCCTGCCAAAATCAAACTCCTGTTTCAAGGTGTCAGCGATAAAAATAAGGCAGGAAAAAAGTACGGTCAGATCCCATGGCGTCTTGGGATACTGAGCCCGGCCCGGAAACCGCGCGAAGTGCGGGAATTTGACTGAGGCTTATGTGTTAGGTTTTTGCCTCGACAGATTCGCCGGCAGGCGCTACAATAAACATCAACGTCAGGGTTCACCCCGTGAGATGCGAAAAGAAAATCTCTCCCGGGGCAAACTCAAACAGACATCATAAACACCGGCCCTGAAAATGCCGGCTCGTAGGTAGGAGTGCAAAATATGTCAAATCTATTGAGACTAAAGCAAACCAGCCCCCGCGTCTCACGACGCGAGTCGTGGCGGCGGGTCAAGATTGTCTTGCTGGCGATTCTCGCTACAACATTGATCCACCAGGGACGGATTTTTGCAGCGGAGGACTGGCGACAGTTTAAGTATGATTCCAGACACTCAGGCAACGCTCCCGACAGAACCGTAACCGTGCCGCTCGGTTTGATTGGCGCTGTGCCGCTGACCGATTCTGTCCTGACCGCACCGGTCGTCGCCGAAGGCCGGGTTTACGTAATCGACGCCTCAGGTGTGGCCTTTGGCATCGACGCCAAGACATTGAAAGTAGTATGGCAAACCCCCACACGCGGCGGTAAAGCCAACTGCAACAACGTCTCTTCACCAGCCATCATCGGGGACTACCTGCACTTCGGCACAATGGCCGGGTACTACTATGTACTGGACACAAGCCACGGTACCGTGGTGAAGGAGATTCGCTGCGGCGAGCCGATTTTCAGCACCCCCGTCGTCAATAACGGCCGGGTCTATTTTGCCACACTTGGCTCCCGTGTCTATGCCCTTAAACCCGATGGGTCCGTTTGCTGGACGTGGGACTTCGTCAAAGAGATTCTGGATTTCAATGGAAATCGCTGGAGCGGTGAGCAGTGGGCCAGGCATAAGAACGGGCGTGTAACCTGGCGGGACCAGTTCTGCTGTTCGAAGGATATTGCTATGCACGGCAGGGTGCTCGTTGTGCCGGCAGGCGGTTCAGCCGTCTGCCTGGAGGATATGGGAAGCCGGCCTTCAGTTCGTGGGATGGCTACAGTGCCGTCGTACGCAGGTTCTGAAAAGCCCGCCACGTTCGGGATAGCTTTGGGCGAGGATGGCGCCGTCTATCGGCAGTGGCACCGCCGGGACAATACAGGCCGGGTCGAGGTAATCCGCCTCGTCGAAGGTAAAACGCTCACCGAGCACATTCAAGGCACACAGACCGAGATAAACCGCCCGGGATCATTGAGTTTCTCCTCGGTGAGTGTGCGGGGTGAAGATGTCTATCGATGCCGGCCCGAAGAAGATTTTGGTTTATGTAAACATTCTCGGGGAAAACCCACTCAAAAGCTCGGAGGCTATCCATCCATCACGCCGCCGATTCTGCTCCGGGACAAGGTAGTTTACGGCGGCCTCGATGGAAACCTTTATGTCGTATCGATGTCGGGCAGTGATGTATGGTCCTTCAAGACGGCCTTCGCACGAGCAATCTCAGCACCGGTTGCTGTCTGCGACGGGCGAATCTACTTTGGCTGCGAGGATGGATACCTGTACGTCCTGGGACCGGACGGCAAAGCGCCTCTGCCCACAAAAGACCTTGAACTATGGAGGATTAGAAGTCCCTTTACGGGTAAGCTCGCCGATTCTAAATATGATTGGTTCACCAACTTTAGCAACCTGGCCAGCACAAACTCCAACAGTCAAGGCGTAAAGCCACCTTTCAAGGTCAAGTGGATTCGCCGATATGAAGGCACTTTTAAGCACATCCCCGTTTGTGGCGCCGGCCGAATGTACACCCACACCGCCGAGGGCCAGGTCTTCGCCGTAGAGCAGGAGACCGGACGACTCCTGTGGCGGCGCTATTGGCCCGGCGCACATATCTCTTTCACCAGTCCAATCTACTATGATGAGCGATTGCTTGTACCCCAGGCAGGTATGAAAAAATCACGAATGCGCTGTCTTGACGCGGCGACAGGCCGGCTGCTCTGGGAGGCGCCCTTCACCGGTTCGCCGAGCTGGAGCCGACAGCAGCCGCCAACCATCTATAAGAACCTTGCTGTTTATTCCTTTGGCACGGGCCGGTATGCACCCCAAGGTACGGAAAAAGCATATATTCACAAGGGCCAGCCTATCAAAACCCCCGATGGCGCGGAAGTGATGAGCTGGATTTATAGCCACAACAACCCCTACTACCCTAAAGACCAAAAGCCGCTCATACGGGCCTGGGACATTGATAGTGGAAACGAAGTCTGGACGATAGACTTTTCTGAGTTCGGCTCCGGCGGCAACGATGGGGGTTTGTGCTTGGTGGATGATACGCTGTACTATTCGTGTTTTTTCGGTTACGCGGCCAGAGGAAAAAAGGACCTGCCCGGTGCAAAAGGACTAACCGCAGCGATTGAACCGGCCACCGGCCGGGTGATTTGGTTGACGACCGAGTACTATGTGACCGCGGGTACCACTATCAGTGCCGAAAATGGGCGTTTGTATCTGGGCGGTTACAATCCACCGAACCCAAAGACAAAAAACCGCCACGTATGGTGTCTGGATGCACAAAACGGCTCGCTCATCTGGCAGTCCGAACCGGTCGGCAAAGCGGTCAATGTGGTAACAATAGGCCGAGACTTCGTTTTTGTTCACGGCTCAACAGGCCAACCGAGCTTCCTGATTAACAAAGATTCCGGCAAAATCCTCTCAAGCTTCGATATGAGGTATGCCTGTACCCGATTCACTTTGTCCGAACCTTACCTGCTGGGCTCTAACATGGACTTTATCGATACTACCAAGGGCAACAAAGTAGTGTCTTCCGGTCCCTGTGTGGATGCGCGGGAATGTGTCGGGGCCGTTGTCTCCAATGGCCGAATCTTCTACACCTCTCAGGCAAATGGTCTGCAGCTCTCGCAGCTCTGCGGCCGGGAAGCTATATCGTTTAGCCCGGTATGGCAGACGGCAAGCCCATAAAAAGAAGTTCTTCTCCAAAAAAGTTGGTTGAAAACAGCCTCTACGGAGGCTGGGATTTATCGCTTTGGAGGCGCCAGCATAATCATAAGTGGGCGGCTCTCTTAAGAGATACCGCCCGGAGTTTATCCCTGCAAAAGCAGGGGCTGTATGCCGCCATAGTGGCGCTTCCGCCGTGGCTGACTTCCCAGCGTTGCCCTGCCCTCCACCATGGCAGACAAATTATACCAAGGTATGCTGTTGCCCAAAAAGCGTTAAATCCAAGGACGTTAGGCTGATTTTTCAGTCTATGGCTACCATCTTTTTGGGGTGAGAGCCTTAAAAGACCACAAAAATACAGCGATGTCCTGGTGCTTCTATGTCCACTGTGACTCAGAGATAGTTAATTTCGGGCAAAATTCTTGTTACCAAATTCGAAGTTAGTGCCTTTTATAAGTAGAAGAAGTCTCGAAAACGGCTGTTATTGCGTAAAATATTGAAAGGAGACGTATTATGGCAACGCTAAAATACCAGAAAAACGTTAAAATTGCTGTTGGAACGGCGATTTTGGCCCTGATACTGTTTATTGAACCAGCCTTGGCGGAGAGGAAATCCAACAAAAGCAGTAGCAGTAAATCAAGCGGAGGCAGCGCCAAAAGCCAGCAAGTTTCAAGGTCCTCCTCTGCCTCCAGGAGCCGGCAACCTTCCACCACCAGATCAAGCTCCTCCAGAACGTCTACCTCATTACGGTCCATTAGGCCTCCAACCAGAACAAGCACAGCAAGGTCTTCAGGGCGAAGTAGCTCGCTACGAAGCACGGGTCCCAGCAGAACTACCAGGTACAACATTCGCCTACCCAGTAGGGGGATAACCAGCCGTCAACCAGGTAGAGCAACGGTCAGCCGTCCTGTTACTATACGGTCGGGAATCACCTCCAGCACTCGCAAGCCATCGAGCATCTCTATTGGTAGTAGAAAGCCGACAACGGTAAGTTCCGGTACCGGAAGACAGACAGCGGTAAGCTCAGGTAATCGTATAAGCTCAAGTGCAACATCGCGTATCGGCAGCTCGATTAGTACGAGAACACCGAGTGTACGCAGTACACAACCACAAGCTGGCAGTTCAAGTAATCGAATAAGCTCAAGCAGAAGCTCACGTATTGGCAGTATAATAAGTACAAGAACACCGAGTGTTCGCAGCACAGCAAAACCGCAAGCTGGAAGCTCAGCTAACCGTATAAGCTCAAGCAGGAGTTCGCGTATCGGCAGCTCAATCAGTACAAGAAAGCCGAGCGTGCGCAGTACAAAACCACAAGTTGGTATCTCAACCAATCGTATAAGCACCAACAGGTCCTCGCGTATCGGCAGTATAATCAGTACAAGAAAGCCGAGTGTGCGCAGTACAAAACCACAAGTTGGTATCTCAACTAATCGTATAAGCACCAACAGGTCCTCGCGTATCGGCAGTATAATCAGTACAAGAAAGCCGAGCGTACGTAGTACAACAAAACCACAAGTTGGCGATTCAACCAATCGTATAAGCACCAACAGGTCCTCGCGTATCGGCAGTATAATCAGTACAAGAAAGCCGACTGTTCTCAGTACACGGCCACAAGTTAGCAGTTCAGGTAGTCGTATAAGCTCCGGCAGGTCCTCACGTATCGGCAGCTCGGTCAGGGATAGAAAAACTTCTGTTCCCTCTACTACAGGAAGACCTGCTCGCAGCAGTAAGTATAATGTAGGCAGCACCAGAACGGTTGAAAATAATAGCAGCAGAGTTTCCAGAAAATCCATGCCGGTCAACAGAGAACCGGTACAGAGACTCGGAATCAGCCGACAACGAAAAAGCACAAACATAAGGAGCATGGGCAGGGTATCATCCGGTTCAAGGATAAGAAAAGTTGTTCCGGAAAGGCGGAGGACTGTTGTTGGCACTACATTAGTGCACGATGCTCAAAGAGGAGATAGAACTGCTCTGCACAGCTACAGGATAGGAAGGTCTTCACATGTGGAATATCGCGACCGTCCGCATGTAATAAGGCACGATCATCACTATGGCCATTCATATATGGACTGGCGCAATCGGTTATGCTACAGAACAGTCTGGCCCAGATATCGTTTTATGCTGCACTACAGCTTAGGGCCCTGGTCCACGTTTAGATATGTCTATCCCTATTATCACCGGAAATATATCTTCGTTAGCTTAGGTGGTTACTGGCCGCTAAGTTACAGATACAGACGTTATTACTGGTATGGCTACCATCCCTACACCTGGTACGGCTACTACCCGATCGCCCGTGAAGTACAAGGCGACACGTACAACTACTACACCTACAATTACTACAACGATGACAATGCTGTAGCATCTGTGTCGGGCCCGGTAATAGATGGTATTACGCCGGTTGACCATAACACGTTTGCAGACGTTCGCGAGAAATTAGCGCAGCAAGCGACCGAAGAACCCGGCGAGGTAACACTGGCCGATACCTACTTCGAAGCTGCCGTCAAGGCCTTTGAAGCCGACAATTATGAAGTAGCTATCGAAAAGTTCGGCGAAGCGATGGCGCTGGCACCTGATGATATAATACTTCCCTTTGCCTACTCTCAGGCGCTTTTCGCTAAAGAACAATATTCCCAGGCAGCAGAGGTCCTTCGGGGGACTCTGGCGAAAGTTTCACCTGAAAAGGAAGGTGTTTTCTATCCTCGCGGTCTATATCCGGATGACGATGGGCTGTTTGAGCAAATTAACCGCCTTGCCGAAAAGGCAGAGCTGTACAGCTTTGATGCTGACCTGCAGCTTCTTTTGGGCTATCAATTACTCGGTATCGGCAAACTTGACGAGGCCGTCGAGCCCTTGCAGCGGGCCAGCCGGGATATGGAAAATGCAGTCGCTGCCACAACGCTGCTTAACGTCCTGGAAAAAATCAGAACCGAGAACAAACAATAGTTAGTGGTGAGTGGTGAGTAGCCCAATTAATTGATTATTTAACCAATTAACCACTCACCAATTAACCACTCACAGTAGGTATCTGGATGCAAGGTGACGCGATGAAAATCAGATACTTGACAACATCTACAGAGGTTCTTTTTTTGGCGAGTCTTCTGGCATCAGTAGGCCAGGGGGGCAACTGGCAGGAATTTGCCCTCTGGCCTACAACCGATGAACAGGAAGCACCTGATATCTGGGGCGATATTATAGTGTGGCAGCAATTCGTTGCCGAATATGGGGACTACGATATTTATATTGCGGATATAAATAATCCGAGTGAGCCATTGGTTTTTGTCATCGGTGATTCTAACGACCAAACCAGCCCGGCTGTCTATGAAAATATGGTGGTATGGCAGGATTATGTTGTTTGGGAAGGCTCCGCCGATTGGGACATTCGAGTGGCGGATATTAACAATTTAGCTGAACCTCAGATTTTTGCAGTTTCAGACATCGCGGATAATAATGAATGCAATCCCGCAATACACGGTAATACGGTTGTCTGGCAGGATGGGGACTCCGGGTATCTTGATATTTATGGCGCCGACATTACAGACCTGAATAATCCGGCGGAGTTTCGCATAGCCGACTTCGAGCATGACCAGCAGGTACCGGTTGTGTACAGGACAACCGTTGTTTGGGAGGACAATTTCTTTGGGGATTGGGATATTTATACTGCTGATATCTGGCAAAGGAACAAACCCGCAGAGGCTCCTGTCTCGTACATTGAAAACGACCAGCAAAGCCCAGCTATCTGGGGCAACATAGTCGTCTGGCAGTCCTATGGACTCCTTACGGAGGACAACTTTTTCGGGGATTGGGATATTTACGCTGCGGATATTTCCGGGCCCAATGATCCTGTTGAGTTTGCAATTACCACGAACGAATCTTCGCAGACGAATCCTGACATAGACGGCAATATAATCGTCTGGCAGGACTACCGAAATAATAACTGGGACATATTCGGCTATAATCTTACCACGCAAAAGGAATTTCAAATCACCGATGATTCTCACGACCAGACCAATCCTGCTATTAATGGAAACATGGTGGTTTGGCAGGACAACCGCAATGGTAACTCGGAGATTTATGCTGTGGTACTCGATGGGCCCGAAGTTGCACGTTGCGAATCCAGGATAGCCGGTGATGTTAACGGCGACTGCAAAATTGACTTTGAAGATTTTGCCATAATGGCCTCACGCTGGCTCGAATGTTATCTCGAGCCGGCGGAAGCCTGCTGGTAATAGATGGAAACGAATTCAGGAACGGATTTTGTAGATTTGATAGGAGATGTAAAATGGCTAAGAATCTAATGACAATTCTAATAGCAGCAGTTGTGAGCTTCGGCTCGTTGTTAGTTGCCGGCTGCGAGAGTGACGCCCAGGTCGGCTCGGCCATCGGTGCCCTGGCGGGTGCAGGCATCGGCCAATTGGCCGGCGGTGACAGTGAGGCAACTTTGATTGGAGCGGCAGTGGGTGGTGCGGCCGGCTATATGTTCGGCAATGAAAGCGAAAGGCAGAAAGCGCAGGCCGATAGGGCCTATATGCATCAGGAAATGAGAACTGTTGCAGTCAATATTACCAACAGTAATGGTTCTGTCAGCCAGGTGCGACTAAGAAGACACGGAGTCGGTTACGTCGGCACCAGAGGGGAGTACTATCACCGTTTGCCGACAGAAGATGAGTTAAGACCTATATACGGATTTTGACAGCCGGGCGACGGCTCGTGCAGGTGGATTATAACAGATTCAGGCGCCGCTTTGTCCCTGTTATGCTTTTTAATAACTTGACAGTTGAAGAACTTATGAGCTTGAGATATAATAGTGTTACTAACCGTCAAGTCGGTGAGTGGTCAGTTGTGGGTGGTCAGTTGTGAGTGGACTCACCAATCGACTGCTCACCAATTAACGAAGCAAGAGACTTTGTATGGATAAGCGGCTGCGAAACGCTTTGAAAGGACTTACAGACCCGGACGTTGAACGCCGTCGCCGGGCAATGGAGCCTTTTGTGAGAGCTACATTCGGAATCTTTAGCAAGTATTTATACCGCTACCTCGGTAACGAGGTAGAGTGTGAGGATGTGCTGGAAGATGTATATGCCGATATATGGGAAAGTCCGGAGCGCTTGCGTAACATTACCAACGAAACACAGCTCCTAAGAACCGTATATCTGTACTATATGCGGAAACGCTTAAGGGAAGTATATAGGAGAATAAACCGGAATTTGTATCTATCGCAAAGCAATCTGAAAGATCTTATTGCCCCTGAAATCGGTGCTCTTGAGATGGTCTCACAGTCGGAGCTTGAACAGAACCTTCGTCAGGCGTTAAGCAAGCTTAAGGCCCGAGAGCGAAGAGCTATAGAGCTTTGGATGGAAGGCGCCTCTAACAGGGCAATCGCCAATGAGCTCAAGACTACGGTCGGGGCAGTGAAAATGCTTGAATATCGAACAATTTTAAAACTTAGAAAGATGCTGCGTTATTATTATCGTGAAAACTGATTTTGTATTTTATGCAGGAGGAAGAGACAATGTCTGAGTCAAACAGAGGAATTCATGAGCTGCTGGTTGATTATGCCGGTGCCCTGCGTGACGGCTGTATCCCGGCGTTTTTGAAGTCACTTACGCGCGAGGAAGCGGAACGGATAGCTTCTTCATGGGAGTTTTGGGATGCCACAGAGATATCGCGGATTCTTAATAGCGTTGGATTCGCCGACAAGGCCGTGGCCCCAAATGTGAGCCTGTTTATATCCCGTGTTGACGCCGAGATTGCTTCACGTTTGAAGAAATCCAAGGCATCGCCGCCCGGCAAACGCCGTACACACACGAGGGTGACCAAGAGGGGAGATAAGACCGAGAAATCAATATGATTTTGGACTGCTACCAATGTTCATCCTGCTATTTTGAGGACAAAGAGGCCTCTTCAAGGATAGACCCTTTAACAATCTCAACACAGCAGCCTAAGAAGGTTTTCAAGGACGTATTGGTGGTATTTGTTTGTATCGAGCTGTACGATAGTAAGCAGGAGCTGGCCGAAGCTGCAGAGGAATTCGGCTCGCTATCAGAGCTGATAGGTAAAAGGCCAATTGTACTGTGTCCAAATGTTCATCTGTCAATTGACAAGGCGCCTGAGAAGCAGGCAGTTTGGTTGATTGGCGAGCTGGAAAAGATGCTGATTGCCAGTGGCTACGATGTGCACCCTCTGTCGTTTGGCTACCATAAACAATATGGTATGGAATGTGACGGCAATGTGGGCAGCGTTGTTGGTAGAAGGTTCTACGGTTCCGACCAAAAGCAGTTTCTCAGACTCCTGACTCGTCTTGGTGTTTGTCCTCCTGAGTCCCTGCCAAATGACATGCCTTCCTGGGCGAAAATTCTGACCGAACGCCTGCTCAGGGTATTAGGCAGCCGAAGCGAAACCTATAATGTTGCCAAGAGAATGCTGCAGGAGCAGCTTGATTCAACTGGCCGCAGTGAGCTTTGGACATGTATGTTGTTCGAAGGGGAGAGGAAGCCAATAGAGGATTATCTCAGCACTTTGTATGAAATTATAGAAGAATATAGTGATGTAAGAGTGCACCGGGCAATGAATCTCAGCGTGCCTGATTTTGCGAATGCCGCGCAGTTCCTTTTTCGTAAGTATCCCGAGGCAATAGAATCAGGCAGAGTTAGGATTTACAACAGTCAAGTTTCCGACTTGGAATTCCTTTTGACCAGAAGCTCAGTTCTTCTGGCCTTCCCGCAAAAACCGAGAAAAAAGGGCTCACATGCAGGAGAAATATCGTTTGGAATTTACTGCAAGGATGAAGACTTTGCGAAGAATTTGATACAGTGGTACCGTACTTTTCTTGTCGATGCGCGATTTGGATGGATTCAGACTGAGTCCGAGCTGAACGAAATCATTAATGAGCTGGAAGAAGAAAAGTTTCAGAATAGGCGCCAATAGGCTTCGAGATATTACGGTCTAAACCAGGTTTAGCGTTAAGCATAAAAAATACCAGATTAGGACGAAACTGTGCATACGGTCTTATCTGTGGCTGTTATTGTCACCTATGTGGCTGTGCTTACATTTGTCGCTGTGCGTGCGCGCGCCGCTCGTGAGTTTGCAGAGTTTTCACTGGCAAGAAGGGCACTTCCGCTGGCATTGGTTTTCGGGAGTCTGGCCGCCACCTATGTGGGACCTGTGTTTTCGATTGGCTTTGTCGGCAGGGGCTTCAAGAGCGGTTTGCTTTTTCTTGGCGTAGGATTGGCATACGCGGTCCAAAACATCCTGGTCGGCCTGTTCGTTGCACCTCGTCTTAGGCGTCTCAAAGGATGCCACACATTAGGCGATGCCATAGGCCAGAAATACGACCCAAAGTGCCAGGTCCTTGCCGGCATCATCTCCGTTGGCTTATGTGCCGGCTTTGCTGCGGTTATGGCCAAGGCGGGCGGCGATGTGCTCAGGAGTATATTCGGTCTGCCGCATTGGTCGTCAGTGATAATTGTTGTCGGCATCACGGCGCTATACACGACGTTCGGGGGATTGCGGGCCAGCGTAATAACAGACGCCTTTCAATTCTCCGCGTTTGCAATTCTATTGCCCTTGATGCTTTTATTAGTATTGATGTTCCATCTGAATGGTAGTGCCGCGACTTTTGTGAAGGAGGCATCGGCTGCCACCACAGCGGGATTCGATTCCACATCGCCTATTGAGATAGTTGGTCTTGTGGCAGCTTTCCTGCTGGGCGAAACCCTGATACCCCCTTATGCAAATCGTGCCCTGGCCTCTAAAACGACCAATGTATCGCGAAATGGCTTTGTATTGGCGGGCCTATTCAGCATCGTTTGGTTTATGGTAATGATATCGCTGGGGATTGCGGCTCGCAGCATTATCCGGGGGAATATTGAGGAGGACAAGGTACTTCTCAAGCTGGTCGAATCAACGATGCCTGCCGCAGGTTACGCACTTTTAATGGTGGTGTTGATATCGATAATTATGTCGAGCCTTGATTCGCTTCTCAACGCCGGCGCCGTGGCATTTACCCAGGACATTGTCAAGCCGTTTGCAAGAGTACCGGACAGCACTGCTTTGAACATTGGCCGCTGCGCGACTATTGTGATTGCTGCAATTGCCGCAGTTGGCGCACTTGCGGTTCCAAGTATCATCGACGGGCTGCTCATCTGCTATACGATTTGGGCCCCCGCTATTCTGCCTGTTCTTATAATTGGGTTATGGGTAAAGCATCCGCGCCCCCTGGCCGGCATCTTGTCAATGGGTATCGGTACGCTTGTTGCTATAATGTTTCAGTTCATCTTCCCTTCTGTAACTGAAGTGCCTGCTATTATTCCGGCTCTCGGGGCGGCACTGCTGGCGTATATGCTGGGACATTGGATCGAAGGAGCTTATAAGGAACGAAAAAAATGCAAGTAGTTATCGTGGTTCTTGTTGTAATTGCGGCCCTATTAGCTATCATTAGCGGCGTTTGGGTTGCACTTGCGCTAATAACTGCTATAGGTTCCAAGCAATAAGAGTTCTGCAAAATTGCAGGTTAGGCATATATTATTTAAGAAAATCTTTTTTTTTGATTTTCTTAAATAATCCTATAGCTGTTTATTGTGCAAGAGCTTACTGTTTGAAAAGAAAAAAACAAAACAACGTTTTTTTCTTTCCAAAGTATGCCTAACCTGCAATTTTGCAGAAGCCTTTTTCAATCAACAAGAAAGGAGAGCTTATGTCAAGCTATAGCCGTAGAGATTTCATCAAAGCCTCGGGGAGTATTTTAGGTACCGGCGCGTTAGGTAGTTCAATATTTGGTTGTCGTAAAAAAGAAATTCCTGTTTCTTCCGAATGGGGTGGTTTCAATTATGCCATGTGTAATGAGAGCATGGGTGAATTAAGCTGGGCCGAACAATGTCAAATTGTCGGCGATGCGGGCTATAAAGGGGTTGAAATTGCGGCGTTTACCTTGGTTAAAGAAGGCGTGCAGGAGATTAGCCCCGCAGAACGTAAACAAATGGTTAACGTTATGAAAAATAACGGCCTTGAATGCGCGGGACTCCACTGGTTATTAGCACCGCCGCCAAAGGGACTGCACTTTACCACACCTGATGCCGCTATCCGCCAAAAGACCATCGCGTACTTTGACGAGCTTATCGATTTTTGCGGTGACCTTGGCGGACCTTATATGATTTTCGGCTCTCCGAAACAACGCAATACAAGGGGCATTGTCGTTGAAGAGGCCAAGAAATATTTTGCCGAAGGCCTTGCCAAGGTTGCAGACCATGCCCAGGAACGTGGTGTTAAAATACTCATCGAACCCTTAGGTAAACGCACAACCGATGTCGTTAATACTTTAGCAGAAGCGTTGGCGCTGGCCGAACAAGTCAATCATCCGGCTATTCATATTATGTTTGACTTCAATAATACCGTTGACGAAACTGAGCCGTTTGATGTCCTGCTGAGAAAGTACTTTGACCATATCTATCACGTTCATGTGCAGGAAATGGGTGGTAAGCACCTTGGCACGGGAAACGCGGTCAATGATTATGTCAAGGCCTTTCAAACGCTCAAGGACTTAAAGTATGATAAGTGGGTATCTCTGGAAGTATTTGACTTTTCTCCCGGCGGGAAAACAATCGCCGAAGAGTCGATTGAAACTTTGAAACAAATTGAAGACAAATTAGAGACTGTAGCAGCAATACAGAGTTTCTTTAACGTATTTTGGTTCAAAATGCCGATATTCCAACATAGAAATATAAATCTATGTTGGAGGTTATCGAAATGTTTGGACCAGGTGAATATGTAGCAGATCAAACAGAAGGAATAACACGTGTTGAGGATTTGCCCAAGCCTAAACAAGTCCGACGCAGCCGCAACTATAAACGGCGGCCATGCCCGCTGTGCCAACACAGTGCCTATAGGCTTCGAATCGTCACACGTACCTTGCATGATCTGGGAGACACGCTTTCTGGCCGACCACGCGATATTGTTCTCATGTATTCCCAACACCGCTGTCCCAAATGCGACCATTACTTCAATGCAGATATGGACGATTTGGCATTACCCAAAAGTCATTATACGCATCGAGTGGTCTCAATGGCGGTGCGGCTTGTCGTTGAAGATGGTTTGCCATACCGACCGGCATCGTGGCATTTATGGCGTGATCATCGGGTATTTGTCCCATGGGCTACAATTCAAAACTGGGTTGAAGCGACTGGGAAAAAAAAGGGAAGTCGCCATAAAAAGTGAGTACATTGATAAGGCTCTTTCGGACTTTTCCGGCTATATTGCTGCTGACGAATTATACGATGGCCCATTTTGTGTACTTTTCATTGTGGACAACCACAAGTTCAGGCGTCTGCATTATGAGGTTCTTGAGCATGATCCTACTAATGAGGATATAATGCGGTTTTTCAGGCGTTTCAAGCAGATGCTGGATGCTCACGATTTGACTCTAAAAGGCATAACTACCGATGGCTCACCGTTATATCCGGAGCCTATCGCTGAGGTCTTCGGCAAGGTCAAGCATCAATCATGCCAATTTCATATTATCAAGGAGATTACCAGGGATATCCTCAAGGTGGTTACACAGGTCCGCAGAGAACTAAAGCAGAAAAAGACAAAATGTCCGCGTGGCCGTCCTTCCGGTAAGAGAGCAAAGCAAGTTGCACAAAAGAACAAGCGACTTCAAAAGAAAATTGCCGATCTCTTCGAGTACCGCTATCTATTCGTCAAGCGCACTCTAAGCCCTAAGGAAAAGAAAATACTTCAACGTATTACACGAGGCCTTGACCAATTACGTACCTTGCGGACGATCATGGATGAGGTGTATCGCTTGTTTGATCGTCGCTGCAGGATGGACACTGCTTTGGAAAAACTTGTCCAATTGCGTGGCCGAATCAAACGTTTTTCAACACTAAAAGATACGCTCAAGAAACTCTCCTCACCAAACCTTGAAAAGGCGCTGACCTTCCTTGATGATTCGTTGTTGCCTGCGACTTCAAACGCAGTGGAGCGTGCAAACCGGCGACATCGTAAGATGCAGAAAAGCATATACAGGGTGCGAACCAGAGATCATATAAGTCAACGGATAGCCATTGATATGCATCGGGATATATATACGGACGGACTGAAGATGACCATAAGTACGTTACATTGGAGCAGAAACGGTGAAAAACGAAAAGCAGGATAGAAGGAAACTCTGTAATGATGCTACAGTCTCTATTTATAGCCCATTTATAACCGTCTAGGAGTCTGTCCGAGTAATAGTTGAATACGGTTTAGATAATGATACAATGCATCCAAGCATTGGTAAAGGATTATGAATTTTCGGAGGCTCACGGATGAGTAAGACATATCGGCCTTGGAATCCCAATCAGCAATGGCTGCTACCGCCATCAGTTCATGATTGGCTGCCAGAAAACGATCTGGTCTATTTCATACTGGATACGGTCAACGAGCTGGACATCTCAGCGATAACACAAAAGTACGAGCAAGAAGAGCGTGGCTTTCCGCCATATAATCCCCGGATGATGGTGGCTCTTTTGTTTTATGCCTACTGTCGTGGCATTTTCAGTTCACGTAAGATAATGCAGGCCTGTGAGGAACGGCTTACATTCAGGGTTATTGCGGGAGATGATATACCGAACTTCCGGACTATCAGCGATTTTCGCAAGCAGCATTTGAAAGCGCTGGAGGATTTATTCGTTCAGGTTTTGCAACTGTGCCAGAAAGCCGGCTTGGTTAAGTTGGGCCATATTGCATTGGATGGTACAAAGGTCAAGGCCAATGCCTCTCGGCATAAGGCAATGAGCTATGGTCGGATGAAGCAAGAAGAGAAGCGTCTTAAAGAGGAGATTCATCAGTTGCTTAGCGAAGCTGAAGCTGTTGATCAGCAGGAGGATAAAGAGTATGGTTCCGATCGTCGAGGCGATGAATTGCCCAAAGAGTTAGCTCGTCGCGAAAGTCGTCTTAAACGCATTCAGCAGGCCAAAAAGGCGTTAGAGGCCGAAGCTAAGGCCGCTGCAGAGCAGGCCCGAACCGAATGTGAAGCGGATTGCAAGAAGCACGACAAACCTAAAGGCGGAAGGAGGCCCAAGCCTATTTCGGATATTCCAGCAGATAATAAGCAGTACAATTTTACTGACCCTGAATCAAAAATAATGAAGGTGAACAATAAAGGCTGGGATCAATGTGCCAACGCTCAGGCAGCGGTGGATAGTCATAAACAGATTATTGTGGCCTGTGATGTTACCGATGAGACAAATGATAAGCGACAGTTTGAACCGATGCTCGAGAAGGCACAGGAAAATGTGGGCAAAGATAAAAGAATCAAAGCCGCTTCAGCTGACACTGGCTATTACAGTGAATCAAATATCGAGTATGCCGAAGACAAAGAGATAGACGCCTATATTGCCACAGGGAAAGTTAAGCATAATGCCCCGCCTGCGAAAGCACCTTGTGGTCGGATGCCAAAGGATCTTACTACTAAAGAGAAGATGGCCAGAAAGCTCCGGACCAAAAAGGGCAGAGAAACTTATTCGAAACGGAAGTCGATTGTTGAGCCGGTATTTGGCCAGACCAAAGGAGCCAGAGGATTTGTTCAGTTTTCGATGCGAGGCCTTGAAAAGATGCGAGGTGAGTGGACGTTGGTATGCCTGACGCACAACCTGTTGAAGTTATTCGGAGCCCAATATGCTATTGCAGCCTAAAAAGGTAGTAGGTATTGGTGTCCTATAGGATATGTGGCTGATTTTCTGAGAAAAAAATCAAATGTGAGCGCGGTAAAAAGTATTTTCAGCTTGCCAACCGGAAGTTAGAGCTGCAAAGCAATGAAAAATTGTTCTTAGAATACATTACTCGGACAGACTCCTAGTGATGTTAGCAAGCCACACTCCCTTGCTGGGTGACGTAATCGGGACTATTGCATTTGCTTCAATCTCATCCTCCTTGCCCCATTCCCCGGTTCGGACGTTTATCCACTTGACCATAAACGTTCCCTTGTATCCTCTAAAATCCACACTGGCGGAACCGCCCTCTAAGAAGAAAAGAGCGTACGTCCGGCCTGGATCGGCGGACAGAAAGACCTTAGAGTCTTCATAATCCGTCAGGAGATCATTTCGTGGAGTAAGTTCCCACATCTTGACAAGGTTTTCAAGTTTGCGAAGGGCCTTAATGCAGTTTTGAGCCGGTTTGGTTAAGCCGATGCCGCCGATTGGATTGCGATGGAAACGAGTAGAGGCACAGCCGCCAATCACATTCAACACATAACGCTGTATAGCCGATTCTGTAGTCCAACGACGCCAGACCCTCTTGTAATAATCACGATTGGGCAGCCACTCGCTGGACCCATAATTTTTTGTATTGTTTATGGGGCGGGGGTTATTCTTTATGCGGTCCCGTACAAACAGTATATTCTGCCAATGTTTCTTAAAGGTGTTCTTATTGCCGGTATTTTGCGAAATATCAAGAAATGTATAAATATCAGGCCTATCAAAAGAGAGCAGGAATTTCTCTTCGGTGTCCAGTTCCCAGCCAACGTCGAACATGTCGGTTACATAGACGTCAACACCGAACTCAGCGGCTCTTTTTTTGATATACTTCATCCAATACTGCCCCCATATCGGAGGGGTACTGGTTTCATTGTTCATGCAATACAGTACGTTGGCGCAGGGCAAAGAATATGAAAGCATCTTGTCCACGAACGCTTCCTGGTATTGACGCAGCACCTTATTGTCATCCATCGCCGGGATCGTATGAAAAAACGGCTGTTTGTCGGCACTGGGGTGATCGGGATATGCTTCGGCCAGTCCACATTCTTTCGAGGTGTAGTTGATGTTGTTTGCCGGATTGTACGGGTTAATTTGCCATGGACGCCCTCCCCACGTACCTTTACGGTCTGTATAATCGAACCGATCCCATACCTCAATCTGCACAATGATATCACGTTGGCCGGTCCATCTGAGCAGGTCTTGAAAACGATTCCAATACTCATCGTTCCACTGGTTCAGGTCGTATTTGCCGTCGGGCAGTCTCTTGAACGCCTGAATTTCAAACCCCCTATCTACGCGGGCGCTCATCGTATTGCGAATGTAGTTGCCGCCCACACTTGCCAGCAGGTCCAGATGTTCCTTCAGATCGGGAATCTGAAAGAGATTATCATCTTTCGAGCCGCCAAGCAACAACACGGGCTTGCCCTTGTACTGCCAGTAGTGAGAATTCCGCAAATACGGCATGATCCGGTCTTCATTAGATGTCTTGTCTTCTACATTTTCAGCTTCTGCCTGAACACATATACAAGCCAAAACACACAAAACAAGTAACATTACGTACGACTTTTTCATTTCTATTCCCTCGGATAAGTACACTGACTATACCTGAAGCTTCTTCGTTAATCCACTGATTTAAAATCGGGTGCTGGTGAAAACCATGCCTACCAGTATCGTGATTTCAGTTTTTAAAATTGTCTAAGTAGAACTTCATAATTGCCCCAAACGATTTTTCTCTCGATTTTTGCGGGATTTCAATCATTTTGGTATTTGTTATCGTTGCGCTTTAGATTAAAGTTTACGGAGATAAAAACAGAACCATATTTTCATACTTGGGCACAAAAGTTACTTCAGATTTTTCAGGATAAATAAAGACGTTTTCACTTTGATTTTTCTCGGCCGCATACCATTCCAGATTATATCGTTTTGCCGGTTCCAGGCCGGAAACGGTAAATTCAGACTTGCTTTGTTGATATATGATATATTCGTAGCCTTCTTTGGCGAGGCAAAATTTCGTTGAAGACAGATCGGGCCTTGGTTTCATATTAGCTAAATCCATCTTTTGCGCATATTCTACAGACTTGCCGATATTATATCGAATATTCTCCCATTCCGGACTTTCAGCTTCGGGATGATCATAAGGCGTCTCATACAGACAAAAATGATAACCTCGTGTGAACGCGGTCCAGAGATAAGCAACGTCATTACTGCCTGGGTTAATATGGTCCAAATCTATAATTCCGGGTTTGGAGCTATTGTTTACGGGCGGCCTCTTCTCCTTAAACGCCTTTGAATCCCAGTCGCCCATGCAGGCGAAACAATCCGCCTTGCTGTCTGTCACCCTGTCTTTGGCAATCACCTTCCATTTGCCGTCGGCAAGGCGTCCGCCGGGTGAAAACAAAACCAGATGCTGTTTTGGTTTGGTCTTTTCATACTTTTTGATAAAGTCAATTATGTCTATCTGCCATTCCGGATTGTATAATTCATTTGCGATTTCATAAAATATTTTGTCAAGCGGATTTACTGTATCAACAATTTTTTTGACGTATTTTTTTTGTAAATCCAGGATTTCGGCGTCTTTAGTATAAAAGAATTCGGTACCTACATTATTTTTATCGTGATTGGCGTCGATCCTATTGATATTGTTGGCAGGATTAAACACATTCCCATCCCACAAAGTCTGGGGCGGCTCGCCGCATTTTTCACCGTACCCAAAACCATAAACTTCAAACAACATAATCGATACATATATATTCCTCTCCTCCAAATCTTTGCACCGTTTATACAACCGCTGGAAGAAAGCGTCATTAAACTGATACAGATCAAATTTTAAACCGCCGTCTTTTGCCTTTCCGTGCCCCGGCACACGCAGGTAAGGCATCGGCTTGGCGACAGCCTGATTTACAGGAGCCATTAAGCCGCTGCCGGTACTGAATGTAATCCAGTTCCGCAAATAATTGAAATTGTGCGATTCGATGAAATCCAGATAAGCGGGCCAGTTCAGAGTTTTTTCCTTATTCCTGGTGAAGGGCTTGTTATAGGTATTATCCTGTACATCCACAAAAATTTGATGGCCGCCAAGATAAACTGCCATTTTCGAATCAATCGTGAAATATATCGGGTTTTTTGGATGAACCTGTAATACGTCCGCCCCCAATTGAGAATGTCCTGTTTCAAGAACTAAAAAACACAATCCCAAAATAAAAGTCGTTCGCTTACGCACAAAATTCTCCCATGTTAATTTATCTCAATTTTATAAGCTCTATCATTCCAATCAGCGACCAGCGGTATCGGCCTTTTTCGACCATTCTTCCGGCCAACCGCCCCCACTCTTCCGGTGGTATGTGCCAGCCCGCATCAAAGTACCTTTGCCAGATATCGTAAAGCTGTAACGAGTTGAAACCGAACGCCTTGAGCATATCCTGCATCGGCTCGGATACACAGACACACAAGCGCACTCATTGTGATAAGAACAATTCCTGACTTTTTCACTTGTGCCTTCCTTATCAATTTTACATTCACGTGCATTTAAGGATTTTTTTGTGACTGGACGGCCCGAGAAACACCTTTCAAAACAAATCTTCCTCTGACAGTATTGAAGCTGTCGTTGTTGAGGCCGCGACCGGCTCCTGTGAAAACGAGTGTGAATTCCCGACCGTCTTCGCTGAGCCATTTTGTGGGATAATTCCAGAAAAAGTGTTCAGTTCGATATGGCCTTGACAACGATAGCTTTAATACGGTCAGAGGAAGATTCATTTTGAAGGATGTTCCAGGTCGTCCGGCCGTAAAGAATCCGTAAATGCAATTGAAAGCAAAATTGATTCAGGAAGACAAGAATGAGAAAATCACGAATAATCCTTATCATAGTGTGTAGCCTTTTTCTTGTGTGTATTCGAGCCGATGCAGGAGATGTGAAAGGCAAGATACATAATGTGAATCGGATCAGACCGTATGCAAAGAATCCTTACT